>NZ_SZWU01000060.1:456315-517372 GCF_005280935.1 Citrobacter sp. wls757
GGCATCATCTTTGGTATATACCGGCGTAAACGGCTGTAACCCTTTCTTCACGTTCTCATCGTTCCAGGCCAACAGAATGGCTTCCTGGTTAGTCCCCGAACCGACGATAATGCGTAGTCCTGCGATATCTTCCGCCTGCTCGATTTTCTTCAGCTTGCTACCGGTTTTGACATAAAAGCCAAGAGAGTCCTTCCGATACGTCGCGAAATCGAATTTTTCTTTGCGTGCTTTGGTGACGGTAATATTGCTGATCGCGGCATCGTATTTGCCGGAAGTGACGCCCAGCGGCCAGTCTTCCCATGACGTAGGTACAACGTTGAGTTCCAGCCCCAAACTGTCAGCCACCAGACGCGCGATATCCGCCTCGCTGCCGATCAGCGTTTTATTGTCATCGGCAAATACGGTCAGCGGCGGCTGGCTGAGCCCGGCAATCGCCACGGTGAATTTACCCGGTACGGCCAGGTGCAGGTTTGCGGGCAACTGCGCAATCGCCTGCGGATTCTTAGCTGTATGGATCGGCGCTTTATTGGCTTCCAGGCTTACGCCGGTGCCGTTAATCGTCACCTCATTTGCCCAAACGGTCGCGCTTAAAGCCAGTGACAGCGCGAGAAATACTGATTTTTTCTGCATAGCGTTTTTCTCTTATTGTGTGAATTGATTTGCAGGTGTCGCTAATCCCAGGCTTGCGCGCAGGGTCGTACCGGGATATTCATGGCGGAACAGGCCGCGCGCCTGAAGCACGGGGACAACCTGTTCGACAAAACGCGGGAAGGTATCCGGCGTTCCGCCCTGGATGATAAAACCGTCTGCGGCTTTTTCGTCGAACCACTGCTGCAAGCCGTCGGCAACCTGTTGTGGCGTGCCGCTGAAACGCGGACGTGGACTGGCCGCTTCCAGAGCAACCTGACGAAGTGTTAAACCCCGCTCGCGTGCGTTGCGTTTGATCTCATCAGTCGTACTGCGAAAGCTGTTTTGTCCGAGAGAGCCCAGATCCGGGAACGGTGCGTCCAGCGGATATTGGGCAAAATCATGATGTTCAAAGTAGCGGCCAAGATAGTTCAGCGCGTCAGTAACGGAGACCAGCGCAGCGGTAGTCTGATACTGCTGCTCAACGTCTTCTGCGCTGTCGCCAACAATAACGCTGACGCCCTGGAATATATGCAGTTGATCGGGATGTCGTCCGGCGACTTCCAGCTGGCTTTTTACATCCTGATAGAAAGCTTTAGCCTCTGCCAGCGACTCCTGATGGGTAAAAATGGCATCAGCATGCTGCGCCGCTAATTTCTTGCCATCTGCTGAAGCGCCCGCCTGAAATATAATCGGACGACCTTGTGGTGTACGCCCAATATTTAAGGGCCCGGCAACCTGGAAATAATCTCCATGATGATTAAGCGTATGCAGTTTTTGCGGATTAAAAAATTCTCCACTTGTTTTATTACGGGTAAAAGCATCATCTTCCCAGGAATCCCACAGCCCTTTCACTACCTGTAAATATTCATCGGCAATACGATAACGCTGGGCATGCTCTGGATGCTGAGCGCGAGAATAGTTTTTTGCCGATCCTTCCAGAGGCGACGTCACCACGTTCCAACCCGCGCGCCCCTTGCTGAGATGGTCCAGGCTAGCGAACTGCCGTGCGGTCGTAAACGGCTCGCTGTATGATGTGGACACCGTGCCAACCAGCCCCAGATTCGTGGTGATACTGGCCAAAGCGGATAATACTGTCAGCGGCTCAAAACGATTTAAAAAGTGTGGGATTGATTTTTCATTAATATACAGACCATCGGCGACAAAAATAAAATCCAGCTTCCCTTTTTCCGCAATAAGCGCCGTCTCTTTGACAAAATCAAAATTAATACTGGCATCAGCCTGAGCCGCCGGATGGCGCCATGCGGACATATTTCCCGATGCGCCATGTAGAATAGTGCCGAGCCGTAGTTGCCGATTTTCAGCCATAATAACCCCTACCCAACAGGTAAACTTAAAGGTGTGCAAATGCCGTTTTTGCTAACTGTGCAAAGTAATGCGCGGCAGGTTCAATTAAACGCTCGTCCGGATTAAATCCCGGGTGATGTAATCCGTATTCACTGGCGCTGCCAATACTGACAAATGCGCCAGGTGTATTTTGCAGGTAGACGGCAAAATCCTCCCCGCCCATATGCAGGTCGGCATGGTGGGTGGTATAGCCTGACTGTTTCGCCACCGCGGTGGCAATATCGGCCCAACGATCATCATTTACCAATGCGGTTGGTCCCGCATGCCAGATTACGTCGATTTGTGCGCCAAAGGCGTGGGCAAATCCGGCGGCGATGTCATTAACGCGGGCCTTAACCTGCTGCTGCACCTGGGTTCGGTGCGTTCTGAGTGTCCCTTCCAGCTCAACGGACTCCGGCAGTACGTTCCATGTGTTTCCCCCCTGAATACGGGTCACGCTGAGCACCACCGAATCCAGCGTGTTTATGTCGCGGCTGGCAACGCTTTGCAGCACCGTTACCAACTGGCTGGCGAGCAGGATGGCATCTTTACCTTCATGCGGACGCGCCGCATGTGCGCCCTTGCCATTAATGCGCAGTACGAAGCGGTCGACATTGGCATAAAATGCGCCGCCGCGTGTGGCAAATTCGCCCACCGGCAAACCGGGCTCATTGTGCATACCGAAAATAGCCGCTACGTTTTGCAGCGCACCGGCGCGGATCAACGTTTTTGCGCCGCCGAAACTCTCTTCAGCTGGCTGAAACAAAATACGTACTCGCCCCGGTAAGGTTATTTCCTGCTGTTTTAGCAGCAGTGCTGCACCAAGCATGACGCTGGTATGGACGTCATGCCCGCAGGCATGCATCACGCCCGGCGTGAGTGAACGAAACGGAACATCGGCGCTTTCTTCTATCGGTAGCGCGTCGATATCCGCCCGCAGCGCGATGACATCTTCTCCCTGACCAATTTCCACGACCAGACCGGTTTTCAGCTCGAACGGCAGAATGTCGACGTCCGCAGCGTGCAACCAGGCGTGAATGCGCGCCGTGGTTGCTTCCTCCTGCAGGGAAAGCTCCGGATGCTGATGTAGTTCACGACGCCAGTCGATAAGCGTTGAGCCGAGAGTCATCAGAGCACCTCCACGGCGTTATGGGCTTGCGCTAACAAACGCAGCGATGTCAGACGCGCATGCCCTTGCGCCACTGGCGTGTCGATAATGAACTCGTCAATGCCAAATTGCGTATGCAGAGCATTCAGCTTTGCCATCACCTCCTGAGCGGTGCCGTGTAGCAACGCCTGCTCACGACGCGCGATTTTGCGTGGTGGGCTGCCAGACTGAGCGGCAAACGCCAGCGCCTGTTCTTCGCTGGCTACCGTGACACGTTGACCATCTTCCAGCTCCACGCCCCAGATTTGTACGTTTTCCGCCAGTTGCGCAGCGGTGTCGTAACTGTCAGCCACAATCACCTGGACGGCGACTATCGTCGGGCGTGCACTGTGGGTCTGCCAGAAGGACAAAACGTCATGCAATAACGCTTTGTCACCATTGAGGTGCGCTGCGAAGATGAAATTCCAGTCGGATTGCGCTGCTAACTGCGCGCTTTGTACACTGGCTCCCAGTACAAACTTTTCCGGTGGTATCGGTGGAATTGGCGTCGGGAATACCGTTTCCCCGCTTTCCGTTCCGCTCAGCGCCAGCCAATCGTTAAGCAAAGAAAGCTGGTCGGCAAAACTGCCTTTTTCTTCCTGATGCAGCCCATGCTGTAACGCCTGGGTCGACAGCGGTAAGCCGCCAGGGGCTTTCCCTACGCCGAGATCAACACGTCCAGGAGCCAGCGATGCCAGAAGATTGAAGTTTTCCGCCACTTTGTACGGGCTGTAATGTTGCAGCATTACGCCGCCGGAACCTACGCGGATATGCTGGGTTTGCCCGAGGATCCAGGCGATCACCAGCTCCGGCGATGGGCTGGCCAGCTGTGCCGTATTATGGTGTTCCGCGATCCAGAAACGATGGTACCCCCACTCTTCTGCCAGTTGCGCCAGGCGCAACGTCCGGGAAAGCGCGGTCGCGGCAGTTTCACCTTCACCGATGGGGCTTTTATCCAGAATACTCAGGCGATATGACATGTTACGAGCCTATGTTTGTTAACATGTCTTTATTATTAATTTATCAAATAGCCATACTGAAACATTTAATTCACATTTACTCAGCTAAAAAGTAGATAACAGCCCCTGTCGCTGCCAGGGTTAAAATTTGGATCGCCCAGTACTGGTTGTAACGCTAAACAGAAAAACACCCGCAATTAATAGCCTACAAAATATAATAGGGTCGTTGGCACCACGGTAATAGCATCAAAATCATTTCATGCCAGTTTTCTTTTTACGAAAAGGTTTTTTAACGCGATTTACGTTAAGTCAGTTTAAACGACTTGTCACGTTATGCGCTTGTATTAATTGTTTCACTTTTATGACACAGGATGAATGATTTACATAGGAATTTTTATTTTAACTACTTCCACAGAATTGATGATTAGTAGAGAATGCAACGTTCTTATTAAAACGGTTTAAAACAGATTTTAATATCCCCCGATTTTATTGCGGGGATTTTTGTATGGATTATACATAGCACCATGGGACCTCTATGAAAAGTAACATGCCCGTTACACAAATTGAGCACGCACTTAACGATAAAACGACGTTGCTTTCTACGACGGATAAAGAAAGTCATATTACCTACGCCAACTCCGCGTTTATTGATGCCAGCGGATTTAACGAACACCAGTTAATGGGCGAACCACATAATATTATTCGCCATCCCGATATGCCTCCCGCGGCGTTCGCCGATATGTGGTACACGCTACAGCAGGGAGACAGCTGGACGGGGATGGTGAAAAACCGTCGACAGAATGGCGACCATTACTGGGTTCGCGCCAACGTTACGCCAGTCTGGCACAATGAAAAACTCACCGGCTACATCTCGGTGCGTACCGTTCCTTCGCGAGATGAAATAACTCAAAGCGAAAGCTTATATCAAAAAATTAATAATCAGCAGCTTAAAGGGTTTCGTCTTTTTAAAGGCATTATCATTCGTCGCGGAATATTGTCATGGGCATCAATGTTTAAATGGCTGAGTATTAGCCAGCGCGTCAATTATTCTTTAGGGGTAATCGCCCTGCTCGCTGTGCTATTTCTCTTCGCTCCTGTTAATCCATTTATTCAGGCGGGAGGGTTATTGTTCTTATTTCTGATGCTTGCTATTTACCTTAAGTATCAAATTTGTCAGCCAGTTAATACGCTACTGACGCAAATGAAGAAAGTGGTATCCGGGAGAAAACCTGATAACTGTCATTTAAATCGGGTGGATGAGATCGGAATGCTGATGCGTCTGGTTAATCAGTCCGGGCTTAATCTGAATTCCCTGGTCGATGATGTCAGTACGCAAATATCCGGTATTCGCGCCATCAGTCAGCGGGTATCAAAAGAAGGTACGGCGCTGCACAAGCGTTCAGAAGAAACCTCCGCCGACCTGCAACAAACCGCTGCCGCCATTGAAGAAATTGGTAGCGCGGTACAGCAAACTGCTGAGACTGCGGCTCATACTATGACCATGGCCGATAAAACCAGCGCCAATGCGACAGAAGGCGGCGATATTATGAAACAAACTATCGCCATGATGCAGGCGATATCGCGTGACAACGGGCAGATAGTCGACATCATCGGCGTTATCGACAGTATTGCTTTCCAGACTAATATTCTGGCGCTCAATGCCGCGGTTGAAGCCGCGCGGGCCGGGGAGTCCGGGCGTGGTTTTGCCGTTGTGGCGGCAGAGGTCCGTAATCTGGCGCAGCATTCGGCGTCTGCAGCAAAAGAGATCAAACAGCTGATTGAGAAGAATGTCGCTAACGTTAACAGCGGTGTCAAAATGGTGGAGCAAACGGAAACGCATCTCACTGGGATGATTGGCGATGTCCTGCAGATGTCGATGATGATCAAAGATATTAGTCTGGCGACGCGTGAGCAAACCCAGGCGCTGGATCTGATTAACGATTCGATTTCACGCGTTGGCACCATGACACACAATAACGCTGAGATGGTTGAGCGTGTCACCGATGCTACCGCCGATCTGACTCAACGTTCATCGCGCTTACAGCAGGCCGTTCAGGTCTTTGGCGTATCAGCATAACCTTACAGCGCTTATCGGGTGAATGTCTCGATAAGCGCACACATCTCCACGTATTTACGCCCTTCTCTTTTATTGGCTGAATCGAGGCCACACCGCGCCAGTGCTGTCTGTACAAAAATGCTGAATTCTTGTTGCCGGGGCTTTGCGGAACCGAACATTTGAATGTAGGATGCTCGGCCGGCAGTTTTCCCCGTAACACAATGAAGGGTAACGCTGTTTTCGCCGCAACTGGTGCGGCAAAAAGGATTTTGTATTTTTGTCAGGTCAACAGGAAAAGTAATGAACACAAACAACACGCAAGCCGCGGAACAACATGCGGCGAAACGACGCTGGTTGAATGCCCACGAAGAGGGGTATCACAAAGCGATGGGGAATCGACAGGTACAAATGATCGCCATTGGCGGCGCAATTGGTACCGGGTTGTTTTTAGGCGCAGGCGCACGCTTGCAGATGGCGGGTCCTGCTTTGGCGCTGGTCTATCTGGTGTGCGGTATTTTTTCGTTCTTTATACTGCGTGCGCTTGGTGAACTGGTTTTACATCGCCCTTCCAGCGGCAGCTTTGTCTCCTACGCTCGTGAATTTTTAGGTGAGAAAGCCGCCTATGTGGCTGGCTGGATGTACTTCATCAACTGGGCGATGACCGGCATTGTCGATATCACCGCGGTGGCGTTGTATATGCATTACTGGGGCGCATTTGGTGATGTACCGCAGTGGGTGTTCGCCCTCGGCGCGCTGGCCATTGTCGGCACCATGAACATGATCGGCGTGAAGTGGTTCGCGGAGATGGAGTTTTGGTTTGCGCTGGTCAAAGTGCTGGCGATTGTGATTTTCCTGGTGGTGGGTACCGTCTTTTTAGGCACTGGAAAGCCGCTGGATGGTAACGCCACCGGTTTTCACCTGATCACCGACAACGGTGGGTTCTTCCCACATGGTCTGCTTCCAGCGCTGGTACTGGTTCAGGGGGTAGTTTTTGCGTTTGCCTCCATTGAACTGGTGGGCACCGCTGCTGGAGAATGCAAAGATCCGCAAACCATGGTGCCAAAAGCGATCAATAGCGTTATCTGGCGTATTGGTCTGTTCTATGTGGGTTCTGTCGTGCTGCTGGTTCTGTTACTGCCGTGGAATGCCTATCAGGCGGGGCAAAGCCCGTTTGTTACCTTCTTCTCCAAACTGGGCGTGCCGTATATCGGCAGTATCATGAATATTGTGGTGCTCACCGCGGCGCTTTCCAGCCTTAACTCTGGGCTGTACTGCACCGGGCGTATTTTACGTTCCATGTCGATGGGCGGATCGGCGCCTAAATTCATGGCTAAAATGAGCCGTCAACAAGTACCCTGGGCGGGGATCCTCGCCACGTTGGTCGTCTATGTCGTCGGGGTATTTCTGAACTATCTGGTACCGTCGCAGGTGTTTGAGATCGTGTTGAACTTCGCGTCGTTGGGCATTATTGCGTCGTGGGGCTTTATCATGGTCTGTCAGATGCGTCTGCGCCGGGCCATAAAAGAAGGTAAAACGGCAGACGTCAGCTTTAAACTGCCGGGCGCTCCGTTTACCTCGTGGCTAACCCTACTGTTCCTGCTGAGCGTGCTGGTGCTGATGGCGTTTGACTATCCAAACGGCACCTACACCATCGCGTCATTACCGTTGATTGCCATCCTGCTGGTTGCAGGCTGGTTCGGCGTGCGTAAACGCGTCGCGGAAATCCACCGCACCGCGCCGTAATGGCTGAAGGCCTGACTGGTTAACCCTTCAGGCCTTCATTTTTAGTTCGCTTCAATCAACTGCGCTACATCGTTGCTGTTAATTTCCCGCGCATTTCCATCCTGATCGGTATAGCTGGTCATTCCCGTATCTTTATCCAGTTTTGGCTTACCCTGGGTGGTGATGGTTTGTCCGCTTTTGGTCGTCATGACGTAATCGGTGGTACATCCTGCAAGGGTAAACAGCATTACGCCTGCACAAAGACAGATAAATGGCTTTTTCATGGTATTCCCGTGTTATTCAGTTAGCCGTTGAGGGCGTAGTGTAAGTCCCTGAAGTGGCTCGGGCTACTGGCGGGGTGTAACGAGGCGTATCGTGGGGTTTAGAGAAATGACAGGAGGGGTTTCCCCCTCCGGATGTTTTATAGCGCAATACGAATAACATCGTCCGGCTGAGTGGCTTCCTGCTCGCGGGTAGATTTCTGTTTCACGCTGACGTACAGGGTTTTACCATCGGCGGAGAGCGCCAGGCTATTCGGGAACGTTGGGGTCTCGAATGTTTTGACGACTTTATAGCTTTTCGCGTCGATCACACTCACTTTACCGGCCTGGCGATGAGTCACGTAGGCTTCATTACGCGTTGGGTTGAACAACACGGCCAGGGATTCCGGCGCGGCGACTTTTGCCAGTACATTGCCATTACGGGTGTCGATTACCAGCACTTCCGCCGCTTTAGAGTCGGTGACAAATGCGCGGTTGCCCGCTGTGTCCAGGCTCAGGTTGATAAAGAAATGCTCTTTCCCGTCATCCAGCAGTTTTTTGCGGCTGAGAATTTTGTTAGTGGCGGTGTCAATGGTAATGAATTCACCGTCGGCATTGGCGGTGTACAGGCGTTTAGCCTTGCTGTCGACAGCCAGAGCGGTGCTCATTTTGCCGGTATTCTGGATGGTGTCCTTCAGCTTGATCGTCTCACCGTCCACCACCCAAATCACGCTCTCTTTACCAATACCGCTAATGTATACCGTGTTGGTAGCATCATCGGCGACCAGCTCACGCGGCTGCAGCGGGCGAACGTCTTCAGAACGTTTACGCGCATCCAGCACCAGACGTCCTTTCACCGCACCCGTTTTGGCATCCATCGCCGTTACCGCGCTGTTTACCGTATTGCCGAACCACAGCGTTTGCGTGGCGTTGTTGATGGTGGCACCAAACGGTTTGAGATCGTTATGAATCACCTGGGTCACTTCGAGGGTGACCGGGTCAAGACGATAAACCACCCCGCCGGTATCCAGTTTTCGGCTCTGTGAGGTCGCCAGCCACAGCGCGTTCTCTTGCTGGCTGTACGCCATTTCATAGGCGCCTTTGCCGACGGCTTTGCGCAGCAGTTCTTCTGCAGCCTGCGTAGTAAAAGATGATGCAACGAGCAGTGAACCTAACAGTAAAGAACCACGCAGACGCGGCGAAAACAGATGACGTAAAGACATGACGACTCCCTTTGATAAATTCGTTTGTTACTGCTTCACATAGCTTCAATGAGCAAAATCATGGTTTTGCCCTTTTAAGAATGAGAATAGTAATCATTATTTATCTCAATGTGGAGTGTTTATTCGCTTTCGGGTAGTAACCTTCTTATTTTCTCCATGAATACCAGATAACGACATTGGCATTTTACCAGGCCTACATTTTGTACGAAGCAGGCCTGGTTACAGGCATTCACCGTCTTCCACCTTTACGCATCAATCCTCAGCAAGACGAATCACTACCTTGCCGAAGTTTTTGCCGGTCAGCAGACCGATAAAGGTTTGTGGCGCATTTTCCAGACCGTCGGTCACCTGCTCGCGGTAGTGGATTTTGCCCTCTATAACCCAGCGCCCCATCTCCCGCTGAAACTCATGAATACGGTGTCCATAATCCTGACCAATGATAAAACCCTGCATGCGGATACGCTTTTTCAGCAGCGTTGCCATTAACAGCGGTAATCTGTCAGGTCCGGCCGGAAGCGACGTTGCGTTATAACCGCTGACCAAGCCACAAAGCGGGATGCGCGCTGAGGTATTGAGCAATGGCAGGACAGCATCAAATACTTTTCCTCCGACGTTTTCGTAATAAATATCAATACCCTGCGGACAGGCTTTTGCCAGTTGTTGCGCAAAATCTTGTGCGTGGTGATCGAGACAGACATCAAAACCCAATACCTCGGTGGCATGTCGGCATTTCTCTGCCCCACCCGCCACACCGATCACCCGACACCCCTTAAGCTTACCGATCTGCCCGACCGTTGCGCCAACCGGCCCGGTTGCGGCAGCTACCACCAGCGTTTCCCCCGCTTTTGGCTGACCGATATCCAGCAGACCCATATAAGCGGTAAACCCCGGCATACCCATAACTCCCAGCGCCCAGGAGGGATGCTCGGGATGATCGCCAAGCTTCACCAGCCCGTTACCGTCGGAGATGTCATAGTCCTGCCAACCGCTGTAGCTCAATACCCATTCGCCTGGCTGGTAGTCCGGATGGTGGGATGACACCACGCGACTTACGGTACCCCCCACCATAACACCACCAATCTCTACTGGTGGTGAGTAAGATGGCTCATCGCTCATGCGGCCACGCATGTAGGGATCAAGGGAAAGATAAACGGTGCGCAACAACATCTGGCCTTCGCCCGGTGTTGCGACTTCATCTTCTTCAAGACGGAAGTTATCTGGGACTGGCGCGCCATGTGGACGGGAAGCCAGTACCCAACGACGGTTACGATTAGTCTGTTGACCCATGATGTGCTCCTCTGCTTTTGGCATGAATCCATCAATAGTAGCAGCCCGTTCCTGCTATTTAGCTGACGACGTGATTTAACCGCACAACCAGGTAAACGCAGGGTTGCGCGGTTTCATTGATAAACCGACAGTCATTCGGCGGACCAAGTTCCAGGCAATCACCTGCCTGCATTTCATGGCGTGCGTCCCCTTCGACAAAGACTAATTCCCCCTGCTGTAACCAGATAAGTTGTCTGGCCTGCACATAGGAAGAGGCTGGCATCGGGATATCACTTCCGGCAGGTAATTCGATCTGCACCAGATCGATAGGCAGATCGCTGCGCGGTGAAACATGGCGGCGCAGATAGTGGCTTTGTGGATCGTGCCAAACAGGCTGATCGACGAAGCGCAATAGCTTGCCCTCCTGCATTTCAGCCCGCGCAATCAGGGTAGACATGCTGATGCCAAACGCGCCGGAAAGCCTGCCCAGCAGCGTAGCCGTTGGACTACTCTCGCCGCGCTCAATTTTATGGATCATGGCCCGCGACACACCCGCGCGCTCGGCAAGTTCCGTGAGTGACCAACCGCGAGATTCCCGCTCAATGCGAATTCTTGCACTGATCCGTTGATTTATGCTGTCTTCAATAGTATTCATATTGTAATACTATAGTGAACAACCCCTGAGGTTCAACATGTCAATTCGATTTGCCAGCAAAGAAGACTGCGCCGCCATTGCAGAAATCTACAACCATGCGGTACTGCATACGGCGGCTATCTGGAACGATCAAACGGTCGATGCCGAAAACCGTATTTCCTGGTATGAAGCCCGCCAATTGATGGGGTATCCGGTGCTGGTGAGTGAAGAGAATGGCGTGGTTACGGGATACGCCTCCTTTGGCGACTGGCGTAACTTTGATGGCTTCCGTCATACCGTTGAACATTCGGTGTATGTTCATCCTGAACATCAGGGAAAAGGGCTAGGACGGGCACTGCTCAGCAGACTGATAGACGAAGCCCGCGCATGCGGCAAGCATGTGATGGTGGCAGGTATTGAGTCTCAGAATCAGGCATCACTGCATCTGCACAGCTTGCTGGGTTTTAAAACCACCGCGCAAATGCCGCAGGTTGGAACCAAATTTGGGCGTTGGCTGGATCTGACCTTCATGCAGTTACAGCTAGACGATCGCCGCGATCCGGATGCCCGTAGATGAACCAGACGCTGACCCTCTCCTTTCTGATTGCCGCAGGTATTGGTCTGGTGGTGCAAAATACCTTGATGGTACGCATCACCCAGACATCCTCGACGATCCTCATCGCCATGTTGCTTAACTCGCTGGTCGGGATCGTGCTGTTTGTCAGCATACTGTGGTTTAAGCAAGGAGCTGCGGGATTTGGAGAACTGGTATCCAGCGTGCACTGGTGGACGCTCATCCCCGGATTGCTGGGATCGTTCTTTGTTTTTGCCAGTATTAGTGGGTACCAAAATGTGGGGGCCGCTACCACTATCGCGGTGCTGGTGGCTAGCCAGTTAATCGGCGGGCTGGTGCTGGATATTCTACGTAGTCACGGCGTGCCGCTGCGGGCGCTGGTAGGTCCGGTCTGTGGCGCGGTGCTGTTGGTCATCGGGGCGTGGCTGGTGGCGAGACGTTCATTTTAATTGCCTGATGGCGCTTCGCTTATCAGACCTACAGAACATGCCTGTAGGTCGGATAAGTGAAATATCAGAGGATTGTGCCGCCTTTGGTCAACTGTTCGCGACGGGCTTCCATATCTTCTTTATGCTGACGGCCATGATGTGCGATAGCCGTACGCAAACGCTGTTGCTGGGTATAGCGGTCTTCCCGGCTCAACGCGACATCATCGCTGAGCTCAATCAGCAATTCATTCATATGCGTAATGACGCTCTCTTCAATGGCGGCATCAACACGTGCGCTGACCTCATCCAGATGCGACATAACCTCTCCTTAACTCATTAATTTAATTTTGCTTTTGAAAAATCACTGCCCATCAGGCTGACGCTGTATCCGCTGACGTTGCTGCGCGTAGCGTAGAACGTTTTACCGTTTGCCAGGGCTATCCACGGAGCCTGCTGGTAGAAAATCTCTTGCGATTGCTGGTAAAGCGCGGCGCGCTCTTCCGGTTTACTCACCAGCTTCGCCTTTTGAACCAACGAATTATACTCTTTATCGCACCAGCGCGCGGCGTTAGATCCGGTTTTTATGCTGTCGCAGCCCAGCAGCACATCGGCGAAGTTATCCGGATCGCCGTTGTCTGACATCCAGCCAAACAATGCGGTGTCATGCTCACCTTTACGCATTCCGGAGAGATATTCCCCCCACTCGTACGACACAATTTTCGCCTTCACGCCCACCTTTGCCCAGTCGCTCTGGATCATCTCAGCAATCCGTCGGGAGTTCGGGTTGTAAGGGCGCTGAACCGGCATTGACCACAGCGTCGCTTCAAAGCCGTTTTCCAGCCCCGCCTGCTTCAGCAGATCTTTCGCCTTTTGCGGGTCGTAAGTGTAATCCTGCAGATCTTTATTGAAGCCCATCATATTCGGCGGAATCGGCGATTTTGCCACCGTACCGGAACCTAAAAAGACGGCGTTAATAATGGCCTTTTTATCGGTCGCGTAGTTTAGCGCCTGACGCACCAGTACGTTATCAAACGGTTTTTTCTCGGTATTAAACGCCAGATATCCGACGTTCAGCGCTTCAACCGAATGCAGAGTCAAATCTTTATTCTTTTTAATCTCGTCAAACTGTACGGGGGCTGGTGCCGGGATTATCTGGCACTCATTGGTTTGCAGTTTTGCCAGCCGCGTCTGGACGTTTGGCGTGATTGAGAAGATCAGGTGCTTCGTTGGAACGGCGCCATCCCAGTAGTTCGGGTTGGCAAGATAGCGGATTTGCGAGTCCTGCTTGTACTGTTGCAACACGTAAGGCCCGGTGCCAATCGGCCAGTTATCGACGTTTTCCGGGGTGCCTTTTTTCAGCATCGCGTCGGCATATTCCGCAGAAAGGATAGAGGCAAAATCCATACCCCAGTCGGCAAGAAACGCGGCATTAGGTTCATTGAGGACAAACTGAACGTGATAATCATCGAGCTTCTTCACTTCTTTAATCAGTTTATCCAGACCAACATCGTTAAAGTATTCGTAGCTTCCCTGAGAAACCTTGTGATACGGATGATCGGCATCTTTCTGCCGTAATACCGAGAAAATCACGTCATCTGCGTTGAAGTCGCGGGTCGGTTTAAAGAATTTATTACTGTTGAATTTCACGCCCTGACGCAGGGTAAACGTGTAAGTCTTACCATCCGGGGAAATCGTCCAGTCCGTTGCCAGAGACGGTATCGGGGTATTCTTTACCGGATCAAAGTTGATGAGTCGGTTGTAGAGCACCTGTGAACTGGCTACAAATGAAGGACCAGAACTGGCGATTTGCGGGTTAAATGACTCCGGAGATGCTTCAGAGCAATAGATGATGGTGTCAGTATTGGCCGCGAACGCAGCACCTGACGGTAAGACGGCGCTGAGAGCCAGCGCGAGTAACGTTTTCCTTGCAATCATGGTTATAAGCCTTCTTATTTTATTATTAACAGGGATATCAGAGCATAGCTGACAAAAACTGACCAATAACAAATCACTATCAGGTTATTCTAATCCGGTGTATTTCGCTGAATAATTCATCACTCCAAGCGAATTAATTTCCCTTAAGTCTTTTTCAAAACGTCAAGATTTTTCCCGGCACTCTATGCCATGAAAATTAGCCCCTTTTTGCCTCTCTTTCGCCGTTTGCTCGTTTTTATAAAACGTAAAGTAGATACGTGAAGAAGTCTAAGGGGTAACAACGTGGCAAAAACTCTCTTGCGCAGCGGCAATTTGGATGACTATCAGGCCGTGGGCGGCGGTGGTCAGGCCGTGTTTGATTCAGCATTGCAAATTCGTGAAACGCTTCGTCTGCGTAAACAGCAGGCGATGGTGGATTGTCTGGCGATCCCACAAATTAACGACAACGGCGATCGGGTTGACTGGTATTCCCCGATAGAAGGGAAAGCCGTGGCGTGGAAAGCCGCTGATGAAGAAGCACGTTTTCGTGCGCTGCGCTATCTGGGGAGCACGCTGGAAAATGCGGCGACCCTGAGCCGTAAAAGTCTGCAATCGGGGAAAACCTCCCTACAGCTGTTTGGCTCGCTGCTCGAAAAAGCCATCCAATTTCCCGGTGAAAATCACGTGTTTCTGGTTGATGGCAAACCCGTTATTACGTTCTGGGGCTTCGTCAATCTGAATGAAAATCCCCGCGACGATGTGCTCGACTGCCTGCGCATTGCCGATGTTCCTCCTGTGGTTACCGTAGCAGAGCCAGAACAGGAAGATGAAATCGCACCGGAAATTACCTTTGCCGAGGCCGATGTCCCCTTACTGACGCCGGTCGTTGATCTGCCAAAACCGGCTGAACCTGAACCTCCCCCCCCGGTTATTGTTAACGAACCTGAAGTCACTGCCCCGCCGGTACATGAAAAGCCCATACGCCGCATACCGCTGTGGAGCCTCCCCGTTGCCGCAGTGATTATTGCAGCCATCGTTGGGCCGCTGCTGTGGAAGCAACAGACCACCCAGCCCGTACCCGCAGTAGCCGCTATTGAAGTCGCTAAGGTTGATATGGTACCGCTGCCAGCACTGACATCTGTACTGCCCCTGCATCGTGCTGAAGTGACTCCAGCTGCGAAGAAAGAGAAACCTGTCGAAGGACCGGTGGTGATCGCCGCGATTCCAAAAGATGCGCTGGTGATGGATGCCAACCAGATGAAGGCAGGAACGACGCGTTTTCTCAACGGTAACTGGCGCGTCATGGTCGATGTTAAAGATCCGGTGAGCGGCAAAGCGCCGTCGCTGCGCTATCAGATCCAGGCCAATAAAGGCACTGCGCGCGTGGTTCATGGTGACAACATTGTTTGTCGTGCCGAGATTTTCTCTGGTTTGCACCAGTCGGGTGAATTAATGATTAAGAGTCGCGGCAATGCCCGTTGTACCGACGGTTCACGTTATCCGATGCCTGAAATTACCTGCAAAGCGGGAACCAATGACGTCGCCGCCTGTACCGCGCGTTATGACGATCACGCGGAAATCCCTCTGACGATCAAAAAGATAGGTGCCTGATTTTATGTTGGTGAATCTGTGTGATTACAAACAGAGCGTGACGCTCATCGCCAATAGCGGTGTGCAATTTCTGGATTTCGGCCTCACGCCGCAGGAATCTGCGCACCATGGACGCTTTGTGCGTAAAACGGCAAACGGTCCGCTACTGAGACTAGACTTCGATCTGACGTCAGGACGCTATACCCTACCGGGCAGCACCGGCGCGCAACCCGAAGTGGTGAAGCCGGAAAGTACTCAGACGCTGCACTATTCGCTGGACGTGCTCGACGGCGTCTGGCTGCCGCTGCCGTTTTTGCGCTTTAACCCGCCGCGTACGTTTGTTGAAGGCCCGGATAACTGGGCACGCGTGCAGGTGCGAAAGCTGCCGCAGCCGGACAGCGCGGGCAACACCCACCGTGTTACCGTAGCGCTGGACAGCCAGCTTACTGAAAATGCCCCTGCGGCGTTAACCCCCAACGAAAATGATCTGCTTAACGGTACACGGTTTGCGCTGGCCTGGCATGACAACGAAATTGCTGATTTCCTTGACCAGACCTGGATTGACGGCTGGTTGCGCGAATCTTTTATGCACCATGTCACCCAACATGAGAACCGCTCAGAACAAGAGATCCAGCAGGCGCTGCGTAACTTTGAATACCAGGCGCACTGGCTGAATGTGCTGACCCTGTTAGGTGAGCAGCTTTCCGTCCCGGAAGTGAAACTGGTTACGCACACCCTTAGCACCCCCGCCATTCCCGTCGATCTTATTTTGGATATCGGTAATACCCATACCTGTGGTGTGCTGATTGAAGATCACGGGGATGCCAATGACGGGCTGCGTCAGACCGCTGAATTGCAGGTCCGTTCGTTAAGCGAGCCGCAGTTCCTCAACGATCCGCTGTTCACCAGTCGGCTGGAGTTTTCCGAAGCGCGCTTTGGTAAACAGCACTTTTCCGTTGAGAGCGGACGTGATGACGCCTTTATCTGGCCGTCGATTGTGCGTGTAGGTGATGAAGCCCGTAAGCTGGCGATGCAGCGTATGGGCACCGAGGGCAACAGTGGGATCTCCAGCCCGCGCCGCTATCTGTGGGATGAAACGCCGGTGCTACATGACTGGCGCTTTAGCCAGATGAATGGCAAAACCCAGCGCGAACCGCTGGCTACCGCCTTCCCGCTGATGAATCTAATGAACGATGACGGGCAACCGCTGTTCAGCCTGCCGCAGGACGATCGTCTGCCAGTGTTCTCACCACAATACAGCCGCAGCACGCTGATGACGCATATGCTGTGCGAAATACTGGCCCAGGCGCTGGGGCAAATTAACAGCGTAGCGACGCGTTTGCGCCTCGGATTCCCGGCGTCTCCTCGTCAGTTGCGGACGCTGATCCTGACCCTACCGTCGGCGATGCCCAAACAGGAGCGCGAGATTTTCCGCCTGCGCATGTTTGAAGCTATTGCCCTGGTCTGGAAAGCAATGGGCTGGCACCCGCAGGATGAAGACTTCACCACCCGTAAGCAGCAGGAAAAGAGTGTGGTTCCCGTACCTGAAATTCAGATGGAATGGGATGAAGCCAGTTGCGGGCAACTGGTGTGGCTGTATAACGAGGCTATCTCACACTACGATGGCCACACCGAATCGTTCTTTAACGCCCTTGCCCGCCCGGACCGTTTGCCGGAGCCTGGTGAGACTAAAGGCCGTGCACTGCGCGTGGCATCGATCGACATTGGCGGCGGGACAACGGATATGGCCGTCGTTCATTACCAGCTTGATGACGGCGTTGGCGCGAACGTCAAAATTACCCCGCATCTGCTGTTCCGTGAAGGTTTTAAAGTTGCGGGCGATGACATGCTGCTGGACGTGATTCAGCGCTGCGTGTTGCCTGCACTGCAAACCCGCTTACAACAGGCTGGCGTGACCGACGCCGCCGCATTGCTGGCCACGCTATTTGGCGATTCCGGGCGCATCGATACTCAAGCAATTCTGCGTCAACAAACGGCATTGCAGCTCTTTATGCCGCTTGGTCATGCGGTCCTCTCTGCCTGGGAACAAAGCGATATTAACGATCCGGTCGCCGGACTACATGCCACCTTTGGGGAACTCCTGAGTCAACAACCCACGCGCAACGTGATGAACTACATCCAACAGGCTATCGATCATGCGTTGCCAGCAGGGTCGCCAGCGTTTGATGTTCTGAGCGTGCCGTTACAGGTACAGTTCAGGCAGTTACAAGAAGCACTATTGACGGGGCAATTTACCCTGACTTCCCCACTGCACGCGGTTTGTGAGGCCATTTCACATTATCGCTGCGATATCTTATTAGTGACCGGCAGGCCCGCCTGTTTACCGGGTGTACAGGCGTTGATCCGCCATCTGCAACCTGTTCCGGTTAACCGTATGATCTGGATGGATAACTACCGCGTGCATGAGTGGTATCCGTTCAGCCAACAGGGGCGGATTGGTAACCCTAAATCCACCGCTGCTGTAGGCGCTATGCTGTGCAGCCTGGCGCTGGATTTGCGTTTGCCACGTTTTAACTTTAAAGCTGCCGATATCGGCGCTTACTCGACCGTACGCTTTCTCGGTGTGCTGGATAATACGGTCAATACCCTGCGCGATGAGAACATCTGGTATCACGATATTGATCTGGATAAACCTGGGGCGAAGCTGGATGCCCGGTTGCATTTCCCGTTACGTGGCAACGTGACGTTAGGATTTCGGCAACTGGCAAACAGCCGCTGGCCTGCCACGCCGCTGTATACGCTCAGCATAAACTCTGCCGAACTGGCAAAAACTATCGCCGGAGATGGCGTGTTGAATGTTCGGCTGCAGCTACGCGGCGGCAGCAAAGAAAGTGGCCCGGAATTCTTCATCCTGAGTGATGCCTGGTTACAGGATGGCACCCCCGTTGCCGCCAATGCCTTAACGTTAAAACTGAATACGCTGGCAGACCGTCGCCATAGCGGAAGCCATTACTGGATTGATAGCGGGAGCGTGTACCTGAAATGAGTAAGATGTTAAATACCGCGCAGGCCGCCATCGAGTGGGTGGTAGATACCCGTCAACGTGCGGCGCGTCTTGATGATGAAGCGGATGCCCTGCTGGCACAGCTTACGCTAGCCGCAGTGAGTGAATCTGCGTTGAAGGAGACCTTTTCATCGCAAGGATGTATAGGGTTATACGGACACTCACAATCGGCAAAAGCACATCTGGTGGCGGCATTGTGCTGCAATGCCACTGGCAAAGTGAATATTGTTACCCCGGATCGCAGCTTTGATTATTTCTCGCATATTAATCCGGGCCATGCACCAACCAATATGGCGATCCGCTTTACGCGCGATGAAAATCCGCATGATAGCGAATGGCCGTTGCGTCTGCGATTACTCAGTGAAGCCGAACTGGTACAGCTATTTATCGCCCAGTTCAGCGCGCTCCCGGGCAACCGACAAGTCGAGAAATCGATTATTGAGGCGCGCCTGGAAAAATGGCAAACGCTGCGTCAGCGTCACCCGGTGCCGGGCATTACCGCACATGATGTTGCGGCAATTGGTCGTTTCTGGCGCTCCTGCGTACCGGCAAACCAGCAGCAAATTGACGATGCACTATGGTATCAGTTTGCCACGTTGCTGCCCGCACTTGACCTGACTACCCGGGCAAACGCTTGGGCGTTACTGTGGGGAGAACAACCAGAGCTGACGCAGCAGTGGCTGGCGCTGGCGCACACGTTGCAACAAACCGGACACGCGCAAGAATTAGCGGCCCCGCTGAGCCTGCTGGTTGATCATTTTGGTTTACCGGCCGAAAGTTTCCTGACCCAGGTGGCATTGACCAGCAATAATGAGACGCAAAGCGATGTGGTGGTTCATCCGATTGAAAATCATCAGTTGCTCAATGCGGTCAGCCTTTCTTTGTCGTCACTGGCGTTACTCACGCGCGAGCTGGTCCTGACGGTTGAAGACTCGGTGCTGGAGAATGTCGATCTGCTCGATATTCCCCTCGCCCCGGATGCTCATCCTAACCCACTGTGGCAGGCAAAATTAGGCTGGATGCTGGAACATTATCGCCAGCACCTGCAACCGGATGTGCTCTTAATCTGCAACGCGGTCTCTGCCCGCGCCCAGACGCCCGCCATCACCCGCAAGCTGTTGGGCTGGGTCAACGATACCCAACCTGTTCATGATGCCGCATTACCGGGCGTGGTTTGGGCCATTACCCCGCAGGATGCGCGTTTTAGTACCCAGCAAAACCTTGATGAATCCGTGCAGCAATTGATGGGCAAGCCCGGGCTGCATTGGGGTACGTTGCAGGCGCTGGATAAACATAGCTTACAACGTCTTGTCGAATGGCTGACTCAGGCAACCTCACCACAGCAGCGCCAGGCCAGGTTGACTTCTTTACGCGAGCAGCATCAACAGCGCATCCGCGAAACGCTGATAAGCTGGATTAATCCCGCTCAAGCTGAATCGGATAGCCACGAGTCGGTGATCCGCCAGTTACAGGCGCAAGCGGCAAAACATGGCGAACTGCTGGATGGTTTGCTCCCGCCGATGCGCATTTTTGAGTCGCTGCTGCGTATTCAGCAACCACGCGAGGAGCAGGTAAGCGGTTTATTTAATGAAGAGATTGACCTGTTTGCCGAAGTGCGTGACACCCTACACTCGCCGGAAAGTCAGGAGACCGGATATCAGGCACACAAAATGTGGATTAACCACGTGCGCCAGTGGTGTCGCGATGAAAATAATGCCCGCCGTTTACGACTCGATCCCCGTACGTTAAGGCAGGTTGCCGACATTCTCGTCACCACCAGCTATCGCCTGGAGATGCCACAACGCTTACAGCGCATTATGCAGCGAGAAAACGTCTGTGCCGCGCAGTTACACGCCGATATTGGTGATTTTATTACCTGGCTTGGATTTGCCGACGTTGCTGAGGAACAGCGCCCTGCCAGCAGGATCCAAAAAGGATCGGCTATTTTTAGCGCGCCGAAGCAATTGCCGATGCTACGCCTGACGAAGCTGGATGAACAACCCTCGCATGGTGCAAGCCGTTACGTTTACGACTGGCTGGTTGCCTTGTACACCCGTGCGAATGAGAATGCGGGATATCAGCACCCACAGGATGTCTCTGAAACCGACAAAAAACGATTAGATGCCCTGCTTTTCTCCTGAAACGGCGTATACGCCGTCATCAGAAAAGAGAAAACATCAGCGCAACGGGAAAACTCATCGGCCAGGTCGCCCCGACTAATACCGCGCTAAGAAAGCGGATCCGCTTTTTATCGCGGGAAAGAAACCAGGTGATGATTGCCGTGATGACGGCCATCACCGCATAAAAAACCAACATTTTTTGGTATAGGGACATTTAAGGCATCCTGGCCAGAAGAGAAAATCGCGCGCAATATGCTCTTTTTCATGACTCACATCAAGTTTTATTAATTAATTTAAGAAAAACGGCTGTAAAACAACCCATTTTCATTATGTTCAGAATTCGTACTATTGCGGATAGTTATAAGCCGTACTATACCCATAAGGGTTAAAACGAAAGGTGGCAAAAATGAATGTTTCCAGTAAAACTGTGGTGCTGATAAATATATTTGCTGCTGTAGGACTTTTCAGTCTGATATCCGCAAGGTTCGGCTGGTTTGCTTGATGTAACGCTTCTTGATTAATTGCAGCGTCCGCTGGCAGAGAGGATCTTCTCTCTGCCATCAGTAAACAATCTTCCCACTCTGCTATCACTGGGTAAATTATCCTTAATATGTAATACCCCTAATCCTTCTGCGGCATTATATTGCCCGAATAACGGCCAGGTGTTGTGCCGGTATGTTGATGGAAGAAAGCAATAAAAGCACTGTCGCTGACAAACTCCAGATATTGCGCGACCTGGCTGATATGGCCTCCGTCAGCCAACATCTCCATGGCTTTTAACAGCCTAAATTGCTGCCGCCAGTCCTGATAATTCATCCCGGTATCCCTGATAAATATTCGGCTGATCGTCCTCTCGCATGCCCCAACCTGTCGGGACAATTGATTCAGTCGTGGTGGCAATTCCCCCATGCGTAATCCCTTGAGCCACACGTTAAGCCGCGGATCTGAGGGATACTGCAATGTCCAGTTTTCAGTGCGGGCGGCACGCATTTCCTCACAAAAAACGGTAATGAGGCTGGACTGCTGTGCGGCAGGCATTTCCCATGGCCAGAAGGCCATACGTTCTATCACTTCAAAAAACAGCGGATTAACTTCGACTATCTGCAGCGGTAACTCAGATAACGGCAATGCGGTAGAAAAGTACAAAGAGCGATAAGCCATCACACCACGCATTATGGCGCGATGTACCGTGCCTGCCGGGATCCAAACCGCACGGCGTGGCGGTAGCAGACATAGGGCCTGCTCCAGCTCAATCGTAATACTTCCCGCTGCCGAAAAAAGTAGCTGATGACGAAGATGACTGTGCCGCCCGGAATCATGTACCCCCATATCGGCAGCAATACCGATTACCGGTTTATCAAAGCTATCCGCATCAAAAGCATCATCAGGGGCAATTTTCATTATCTGTCTGATATTTGATATTTAAAGTCCTGATAATGGTAATACGACATATCCCTTTCAGCAATAATGCCCGCCTGTTTTCTGTCTCTCTGGATATTGCTATGAACACACTTCGTCGCCCACCGCTGTGGCTTCTTACGCTACTGATTATGTTTCCACAATTGGTGGAAACCATTTACAGCCCGGCATTGCCGGGTATCGCTACCTCTTTTCACGTAAGCAGTGAGCGCGCGGCTCAAACACTCTCCGTTTATTTTGTTGCCTTTGCCGTCGGCGTAGCGATGTGGGGTTGGCTAAGTGACTGCATCGGACGACGTTGGGCGATGCTGGCAGGGCTAATATGCTATGGAACAGGTTGCGCATTGGCCGTTGTTGCCACCGACTTCAGCGTTTTGCTGCTGGCGCGGATGATCTCCGCCGTCGGTGCGGCTGCGGGGTCGGTCGTGGTACAGACGATGCTAAGGGACAGTTATGAATCAACTGCGCTATCCCGCGTCTTTTCCGTGATGGGGGCCGCGCTGGCATTGAGTCCGGTTTTTGGCCTGCTAAGCGGAGGTTGGTTAGTGAGTCTGTATGGCCATACCGGTGTCTTTGTTGCCCTTGTGCTGTTGGCGTTGCTACTGCTAATACTGACAGCGACCATGCTGCCAGAAACCCGGCCCGAACATACGCTCAGCCCGAAGCTTGCCGCGCTATTTTCCCGCATGATGCGGGACAGTGAGTTGCGGAAAAACGCCATGCTGGTTGCCCTGCTGAACACCATGCTGTTTAGCTATTACAGCCTGGCACCGTTTCTTTTTGGGCAATTAGGATGGAGCTCCAGAGCCTTTGGCTGGACGGGGTTGATACTTGCGTTTGCTTCTCTGTCAGGTAGCCTGCTGAACCGAGGACTGTTAACGACAGGTCTGACGCCGGAGCGACTTGTACGTTATGCCTGTGTGCTGGCAGCGTTGTCAGGTCTCGTCGCGTGGTGTTTACAGCACTCCGCGTGGATCCTGATTCCGGTGTTCGGCGTGGTGATTGCCTATGGTATCGCCATTCCCAATGTGCTGAGTCAGGCGCTGCGTCACTACCGTGAACAGGCCGGTGCCGCAGGTGCTTTGTTCGGATTAAGCTATTACCTGTTACTTGGGATGATGCTGGGTTTAGCAGGCATGGTGCAGCAACTGGGGCTGGTTCTGAGCGTCGGTGCCCTACTCGCCTGGCTTTGCAGCCTGGGCCGCAGATAAACCCGATGGCGATCCTGAAAGCACAAAGCCCCGGCTATATGCTGGGGCTTTGTTGTATCAATTAGCCTGACCTCGCGGATATTTCCAACTTACCGCCGTCCGATGGCGACGAGGCCAGTGGCGCGAATAGTATAGACACACGTATGCCAATATTTAGCTATCCGTGCCCCATTCGCCGATCGCGCTTAAGATATTACTCATGCTTGATCATAACATGGCGAATAACCGTGTAATCCTCCAGCCCATAAACCGACATATCCTTTCCATAGCCAGACTGTTTTTGCCCACCGTGCGGCATCTCGCTAACCAGCGTGAAATGGGTATTGACCCAGGTACAACCATATTGCAGGCGAGCGCTAAAGCGATGCGCTCGCCCAACATCCCGGGTCCAGACGGAGGATGCCAGGCCGTATTTCGAATCGTTGGCCCATGCCAGCACCTGATCTTCATCATCAAATACGGTCACGCTGACCACCGGACCGAAAACTTCCCGCTGTACGATGGCATCGTCCTGCTTCGCCCCAGCAAGCAGCGTCGGGGCAAAATAGTAGCCCGAACCATCCACTTTTTTACCGCCGGTGATGACCTTAATATGGCCCAACGCTTTAGCTTCATCGACCGCTTTAGTCACGCGATCGAGATGTGCCTGCGAGCTCACTGGTCCCAGCTCGGTCGATTCATCATTCGGCGGACCAATTTTCAGGCTGGCAACGGCGGCGCCAAGTTTTTCGACCAGTGCATCATAAATGCCTTTCTGGGCATAAATTCGGCAAGCGGCGGTACAGTCTTGCCCGGCGTTGTAATAACCAAAGGTCCGCACGCCGCTCACCACTGCATCCAGATCGGCATCATCAAAAATGATCACCGGAGCTTTTCCGCCCAGTTCCATATGCGTACGCTTAATTGACGGCGCGGTGTGCTGAATAATGTGTTCACCGGTTGCAATGGAGCCGGTCAGCGAAACCATGCGCACTTTTTCATGACCGGTCAGCGGATCGCCCACCGTTTTACCGCGGCCAAACAGCACGTTAATCACGCCAGCCGGATAAATGTCTTTGGCAAATTCGGCCAATTTAAGCGCCGTCAGCGGGGTAATCTCTGACGGTTTAATCACCACGCAGTTTCCCGCCGCTAACGCTGGAGCCAGCTTCCACGCCGCCATCATCAGCGGATAGTTCCACGGCGCAATAGAAGCCACCACGCCCAGCGGATCACGGCGAATCATCGAGGTATGCCCTTCCAGATACTCACCGGCCGCCTGTCCTTGCAGGGTACGCGCCGCACCGGCGAAGAAGCGGAAAACATCGACAATAGCGGGAATTTCATCGTTGAGAACACAGTGCAGCGGTTTACCGCAGTTAAGTGATTCCAGCTCAGCGAAGGTTTGCGCGTTATCAGCAATAGCATCCGCTAGTTTCAGCAGCAGTTCAGAGCGGACTTTCGGCGTGGTTTGCCCCCAGGTGGCAAACGCGGCGTCTGCCGCACGTACAGCGGCATCAACCTGCATGGCTGACGCCTCAGCAATCTCCAGAATGAGTTCACCAGTGGCAGGGTTATAGACTGGCTGCTTTTCACCTTCACCGTTGACCAGCTCGCCATTAATCAGTAATTGATGTTGCATAGCAATTTCCCATATCGTCGTTTATTTACCGTTTCCGGCGAGAGTGTCGCCTTCACGCGTTAGCCACCAGGCCCCTAAAATTGGCAGTGTTGTCACCAGCATTACCAGCAATGCCACAACGTTGGTGACAGGCACATCCCGTGGACGGCCCAATTGATTGAGCAACCACAGAGGAAGTGTTCTTTCATGTCCGGCGGTGAACGTTGTCACGATGATTTCATCAAACGACAAGGCAAACGCCAGCATCCCCCCCGCCAGAAGTGCCGATGCCAGATTTGGCAGCACGACATAACGAAAGGTTTGCCAGCCATTGGCGCCAAGATCCATAGACGCTTCGACCAGACTCCATGAGGTACGGCGAAAACGCGCCACAACGTTGTTAAACACCACCACCACGCAAAACGTCGCATGGCCCACTACGATCGTGAGAAAACCCGGTTCCAGGTTGATGGTTTTAAACGCCGTCAACAGCGCAAGGCCGGTAATAATGCCCGGCAGCGCGATCGGCAATAGTAGCAACAGCGATATTGCACTTTTGCCAAAAAAGTCCCTACGCCACAGCGCGGCCGCGGCCAGCGTCCCCAGAACAAGGGCAATAGCTGTCGACAACGCTGCGATCTTAAGTGACAACGTCACAGATTCCAGGATATCGCTACGCTGCGCAGCAACGCTAAACCACTTCAGCGTTAATCCCTGGGGTGGAAAACTAAAAGCAGCCTCCTCAGTATTAAAAGCATAGGTGGCGATGATGAGGATGGGAAAGTGCAGGAAAATAACCCCGCCCCATGCCGCCAGTTTGAGTAGCCAGGGTGCGCGTTCAGAGTGCATCGAAAGCTCCCAGACGCTTCACGAACGCCAGATACAGTGCGATTAACACAATCGGCACCAGAGTAAATGCCGCCGCCATCGGCATATTGCCGATCGCCCCTTGTTGCGAATACACCATGTTGCCGATGAAATAACCCGGCGGTCCCACCAGTTGCGGCACAATAAAGTCACCCAACGTCAGAGAGAAGGTAAAGATCGAACCCGCTGCAATACCCGGTATCGCCAATGGAAGCACCACATAGCGGAAGGTTTGACGCGGACGCGCGCCCAAATCAGCAGAAGCCTGTAACAGCGACGGCGGAAGTCTCTCCAGCGCGGCCTGTACCGGCAGGATCATAAACGGCAGCCAGATATAGACGAACACCAGGAAACGCCCTAACCCTGAAGTCGACAGCGTATTGCCGCCTACCGCAGGCAATGTCAGGAACGAAAGCAGCAACGGCTCCAGCCCAAGGTGGGTTAAAAACCACTGCGCCACGCCGTCTTTAGCCAACAGCAGCGTCCACGCATAGGCTTTAACGATGTAGCTGGCCCACATTGGCAACATTACGGCAATGTAAAAAAAAGCCTTCATTTTGCCGCTGGTATAGCGAGCCATATACCACGCCATCGGAAACGCCAGAATCGCGCTGGCGATGGTGACCGCTACCGCCATCGTCAGAGTGCGCAAAATGATGTCGTAGTTAGCGGGATTAAACAGCGCCTGCAAATTCGCCAGCGTCAGGTCTGGTGTGACCGACATGGTGAAATCGTCGAAGGTATAAAAACCTTGCCACAACAGCGTCAGTAATGAGCCAAAGTAGACGATGCCAAACCACATCAGCGGTCCGAGGAGCAGCAAAAATAACCCCAACCCCGGATTACGCCAGAAGTAACCTGAGATCCGGTTCAGATTGGTCGACTGTGGAGGCGAATGTAAGACGTTCATAGCCATTCACCTCTCCTCAACCAGCGGTACCATCACGTCGCGTGACCAGGATGCCATCACCTGCTGACCTGGCGACAACGTTGACGGTAGCATTTCTCCCGTCAGGTTCGCCTGGCTAACCAGCAATTTTTCCCCTCCGGCGAGTTTTAGCTCAAACCGCGTCGCCGCCCCCTGATACTGCACCGCCTGAATAACCCCCCGGGCCTGAACTTCTCCTCCGGTATCATTCAAGCGAATGTGTTCCGGACGCAGGGAGAACATCCCCTGTAGCCCACAAACGTTCGCCGACATCGTCGCATCGAAGACATTGGACGTCCCGACGAAACTTGCCACAAACGGCGTACGTGGACGCATATACAGTTCACGCGGAGAATCTACCTGTTCAATGCGACCGTTATTAAACACCGCCACACGATCGGACATCGACAGGGCTTCCCCCTGATCGTGGGTAACAAAAATGAACGTGATGCCAAGAGATTGCTGTAATTTTTTCAGTTCCAGCTGCATCTGTTCACGCAATTTAAGATCCAATGCCCCGAGCGGCTCATCCAACAGCAGGACGCGCGGCTCATTGACCAGCGCCCGGGCAATCGCCACGCGCTGACGTTGCCCACCGGAAAGCTGCGACGGTTTACGCTCATGCACAAAACCGAGTGCGACCTTATCCAGCGCTTCACGTGCTTTCGCGTGGCGCTGTTTTTTATCGATGCCTTTGACCATCAGCCCGTAGGCGACGTTGTCGAGAATCGACATGTGCGGGAACAACGCGTAATCCTGAAATACCGTATTGACGTCCCGTTCCCAGGGCGGCAATTCGCTGGCCTGCTTACCAAAAATGGTAATTGCGCCGCCTGACAGCTGTTCAAACCCGGCAATCAGGCGCAGACAAGTGGTCTTGCCGGAGCCGGATGGCCCCAGCATAGAGAAAAACTCACCGTCGTTAATCGCAATACTTACCCCATCAACTGCACGAACATCCCCATACAAACGCGAGACGTTATGAAACTCCACTGCGTACGTCATAAAACCCCCAGTGGAATTAACGACCGCCCATAATGGCGATGTAATCCTGCGTCCAGCGACTGTAAGGAACGAATTTTCCACCTTCGGCAATCGGCGTTTTCCAGAAGGCAATTTTGTCAAAGTAGCCATAGCCGTTGGTTTCACAACCCTTTTCACCCAACAGAGGGCTGGCTTTACAACCTTCAGGTACCACTGGCAGAGAACCAAACCAGGCCGCTACGTCGCCCTGTACTTTCGGGGTTAATGACCAGTTCATCCATTTGTAAGCACAAACCGGGTGTTTCGCTTCACTGTGCAGCATGGTGGTATCAGCCCATCCGGTAACCCCTTCTTTTGGGAAAACCGTGGCAATTGGCTGACCTTCGCCTTTCAAGGCGTTAGCCTGATAAGGCCAGGCGCTTGACGCTACCACGCCTTCGTTTTTGAAATCGCTCATTTGCACGGTGGTATCGTGCCAATAGCGATGGATCAACGCGTGCTGATCGCTCAGGACTTTGATCACCGCCTGATACTGTTTTTCAGTGAGCTGATAGGGATCGGTAATACCCAACTGCGGCTGAGTGGCTTTAACGAATAACGCGGCATCGGCAATATAGATCGGGCCATCGTAGGCCTGAACGCGCCCTTTATTGCTTTTCCCATCCTCAAGTTTTTGCTCAACAAACACCACGCTCCAGCTATCCGGCGGCGTTGGAAAAATTTTGGTGTTATACATCAGCAGGTTTGGTCCCCACTGGTACGGTGTGCCGTAAACTTTTCCGCCAACGTTAAACCATTCGCCTTTTACCACGCGTGGATCGATGGTTTTCCAGTTAGGGATCAGCGCGGTATTAATTGGCTGAACGCGTTTTCCCATAATCAGGCGCAGTGAGGCATCACCAGAAGCGGTAACCAGGTCGTAGCCGCCTTTTGCCATCAGGCTGACCATTTCATCAGATGTGGCTGCCGTTTTTACATTAACCGCGCAGCCGGTATCTTTCTCAAACTGTGAGACCCAGTCATATTGCTTATCGGTTTGCCCACGTTCGATATAACCCGGCCAGGCAATAATATCCAGGCGGCCTTCCGGTTTATCTAATGATGTGGGGGGTTCGGCTGCCTGCGCAGTCATCAGCGTCATACTGAGTGCGCACAGGCTACTGAGGGCAAACTGCTTGCTCATAACGTCTTACTCCTGTCTAAAAAATATTGAGCGGCAGCCTTGCCGTAAATATATGTCCTTTTCTAAAAATAGTCGGGGTGTTGTAAGCGTTCCTGCTGGCGCAAGGAAATTTAATCAGGTTGTGAGCTAACGCTCATTACGCTACAGACTCTGACCTGGGGGTAATCTTCTGGAGTATAGACAAGGAGTTAGACGCAGAGGTGGCAATAGTAATAACTATTGATATTTTGTATGGACGCACCCGATATAAATAATACCGTGGTTCAGCATTCACTATTTCGAAAATAAGAACACGCTATTCATTTATATTGAATAGCGCGTTATGGTTTATTTCATCATTTCACGAATTAATTTACCAAGCTGTTTTACGGCCTGCTCTTCGCGATCTCCCCAGTGCCATGCAGTATTAAAACGAAAAAAACGTGTCCAGCTTCCCGAGGTCGAGAACATTTTCCCCGGCGCAATACTGATGTGGTGTGCCAGCGCATGGGTACTGAGCACACCGGCATCAAGCGGTTCCGGCAGCTCCAGCCACAGAAAATAACCGCTGTCGTTGTGGTGAATTTTGACTTCCGCCGGAAGATGACGCAGCAGCGTTTGCCAGGCCTGTTGTTTACGTTCCGCCAGTTGCCGACGCAAGCGCCGCAGATGCGCGTCATAGCGCCGGGTTGAAAGATAATCAACAAGGGCAAGCTGCATAGGCGAACTGGTAGATAAGGTGCTCATTAGCTGGAGTCGCTGAATACGCCGGGCATGTTTCCCTGCTGCTACCCAGCCAATACGAAATCCTGGTACCAGACACTTCGAGAAGGACGAACAATGCAGAACGCTGTCGGCGCGATCCCAGGCTTTGGCGGGCAACGGTTTTTCGCGGCCAAAGTACAGCTCGCTGTAAACATCATCTTCAATCAGTATTACGTGGTATTTTTCCAGCAAGGCAACCAGACGCGCCTTTTTCTCTGCGCTGAGCGTAAAACCCAGTGGATTTTGGCTGTTTGTCATTAGCCAGCAAGCTTTTACCGGGTACTCCTGCAACGCCTGCTCCAGCGCGGTGAGATCGATCCCCTCTTTTACGTCGGTGGCAATCGAAAGCGCCTTCAGACGTAATCGCTCCAGGGCCTGCAACGCCCCGTAAAAGCAGGGGTTTTCGACAATTACCCAATCACCCGGTTCGGTGACTGCTTGCAGGCTCAGGTTGAGGGCTTCCATCGCGCCGGTGGTGATGACGATTTCATCAGGTGAAATGGTCATCCCCTGTTGAGCATAGCGACGGGCAATGGCATGACGCAGCTCAGCATTCCCCGGCGGCAGGTTTTCAATCACGCTCATGGCGGTGGCAGTTTTACTCACCTGCGCCAACGAGCGGTTCAACTGCTGAAGTGGAAACAGACGCGGGTCGGGGAATGCGGAGGCAAAGGGCATCACTGACGCATCCCGGCTGGCCTGCAACATATCAAAAATGTAGGTATTGATATCCACCGCTTCATCGCGCATGACCTGCACCTGCGGCGCAGCAAATTCACGTTCGGGGCGCGCGGCGACATAATAGCCAGACTGCGGTCGGGCAATAATCCGCCCCTGGCTTTCCAGCAACTGGTATGCGTGTCCGACGGTCATAAAACTCATTCCGCTGCTGACCACCTGCTCACGCAAGGATGGCAAGCGATCGCCTGGCTGCCATACGCCAGACGCAATTTGATCGCGAATTTGCTCTGCCAGTCGCTGGTACTTTTTCATTTTTCGTCCTGATTACCGGTGTCGGTGACAACCACTGTGTATATCAGTTTACATAATCAGGGTATTTTATTTAACTGTTATAGTTAACAGTTTTACAACATCGGTAATGAGAGTTCTTTGCCTACGGCGCGTATTTCAAGAAGAGAACGCTATTCAATAACAGGAATCAAGCTTCCAGATTTCATATCAGCGAGTGCAACTTATAACAGCGCTGCAACTGTTATGGTTAAAAAGAACTGTTCTGTTTCTGCCTTCCATTGCTCCTCAGACTTAGAATTGCGCTAAATCAATTTTGCCTGCGGAGTTAAGCATGTTCGGTCTTGACGCGTTTCACCTGGCAAGGATCCAGTTCGCGTTTACGGTATCCTTTCACATCATCTTTCCGGCTATTACTATCGGGCTCGCCAGTTATCTGGCTGTGCTGGAAGGGCTATGGCTAAAAACGAAAAATCCCACCTGGCGATCGCTTTACCATTTCTGGTCGAAAATATTCGCCGTAAATTTTGGTATGGGTGTAGTTTCCGGGCTGGTGATGGCTTATCAGTTCGGCACCAACTGGAGTGGTTTTTCCGAGTTCGCCGGGAGTATCACTGGGCCGTTACTGACCTATGAAGTATTAACCGCCTTCTTCCTCGAAGCTGGTTTCCTTGGGGTGATGTTGTTTGGCTGGAATCGGGTTGGTCCAGGACTTCATTTCTTTGCCACCTGCATGGTCGCACTGGGTACCATTATTTCAACCTTCTGGATCCTCGCCTCCAACAGCTGGATGCAGACACCGCAAGGCTATGAAATAGTTAACGGCCAGGTCGTTCCCGTCGACTGGTTCGCCGTTATTTTCAATCCCTCATTCCCCTATCGTCTGCTGCATATGTCGGTTGCCGCCTTCCTGAGTAGCGCGTTGTTTGTTGCTGCCTCGGGGGCATGGCATTTGCTGCGCGGGAATAACACACCAGCAATTCGAGCGATGTTTTCGATGGCGCTGTGGATGACATTAATCGTCGCTCCACTGCAGGCCTTGATTGGCGATATGCACGGTTTGAATACGCTGAAGCATCAGCCGGCAAAAATTGCTGCGATTGAAGGACACTGGGAAAATCGCCCCGGTGAACCGACTCCGCTGCTGCTGTTCGGCTGGCCGGATATGGAGCAGGAACGCACCCGCTATGGGCTGGAAATCCCGGCGCTGGGCAGTCTGATCCTGACCCATAGTCTGGACAAACAGGTCCCGGCCCTAAAAGAGTTTCCTAAAGAAGACAGGCCCAACTCCACTATGGTGTTCTGGTCGTTTCGCATAATGGCCGGGCTAGGCATGCTGATGATCCTGTTGGGCGCGTTTGCCCTGTGGCTGCGCTATAAGCAGCGTTTATACACCTCGCGCCCTTTTCTGCGCTTTGCCTTATGGATGGGTCCTTCCGGTCTGATTGCCATCCTTGCCGGTTGGGTGACCACTGAAGTTGGCCGTCAGCCGTGGGTGGTTTACGGTCTGCAACGTACGGCGGATGCGGTTTCTGCACATGGCGATTTGCATATGAGCATCAGCCTGCTGTCCTTCTTTGTGGTGTACAGCTCAGTGTTTGGCGTGGGTTACAGCTACATGATCCGCCTGATCCGTAAAGGGCCACAGGAAGATGACCCGACCATTCCGCCGACAGGCACGCCTGCCCGGCCGCTTTCAGCCGCCGTCCTCGATTCTCAACCGGAGGCACATCGCTAATGGGTATCGATTTATCAGTTATCTGGTTTGTAATTATCGTCTTCGCCACGCTGATGTATATCGTGATGGACGGTTTTGATCTCGGGATTGGCATTTTATTCCCAGCGATTCAGGACGCTGACGACCGCGATGTTATGGTCAACAGCGTAGCCCCGGTATGGGACGGCAATGAAACCTGGCTGGTATTGGGCGGAGCCGGATTATTCGGCGCTTTCCCCCTGGCCTATGCGGTGATCGTCGATGCGCTGACCATCCCGCTGACGCTGATGCTGATCGGTCTGATTTTTCGCGGCGTCGCGTTCGAGTTTCGCTTCAAAGCCACACCGGCTCACCGACCATTCTGGGATAAAGCCTTTCTCGGCGGTTCAATCCTCGCGACATTCACGCAAGGTGTCGTGGTGGGTGCCGTACTCAACGGGTTTTCCGTTACCGGACGCAGCTACAGCGGCGGTCCTTTCGACTGGTTGACCCCGTTCACGTTGTTCTGCGGCGTTGGTCTGGTCGTGGCTTACGCCCTGCTGGGGGCGACATGGCTGGTGATGAAAAGCGAAAATCCGTTGCAGGATAAAATGCGCAGTGTGGCCAAAAAACTGCTGCTGGCAATGTTGGTTGTGATTGCCATTATCAGCCTGTGGACACCACTGGCACATAGCGCGATTGCCGAGCGTTGGTTTAGCCTGCCCAACCTTTGGTTCCTGATGCCGGTTCCGCTGCTGGTTGCGCTTATCAGTCTCTGGCTGTGGCGTTCGCTGGGGCAACATAACTGCCATACGCTGCCTTTTGTATTAACGCTGGGGCTGATTTTTCTCGGGTTTAGCGGGCTGGGGATCAGTATCTGGCCACATATCATTCCACCGTCTATTACGCTCTGGCAGGCGGCGGCTCCGGCACAAAGTCAGGGCTTTATGTTGGTTGGCGCACTGCTGATTATCCCGATAATCCTGGTGTACACCTTCTGGAGCTACTACGTTTTCCGCGGCAAAGTTCAACATGGTGAGGGGTATCATTGATGAAACAAACAATCTGGAAACGCCTGATGTGGCTGGTGATCCTCTGGGGCGGCAGCGTGCTGGCCCTGGCCGCCGTTGGTATGTTCTTTCGTCTCCTGATGACGGCCGCCGGATTCAAGTCCTGAATCTCGCCCTGATAACACCCGGTCAGCGGGCTGCACTGCCCGGGTGTTACAAATCCCAACATCGACTAAACAAAAATGTAAAAAACATCGAAATGGCAAAACAGAGATTGTCATTAACCCGATTAAAATATTGAATAGTCACCGGGCGAAATTATCGCCAATTCCGCAGCTAACGTACCAGAGGGTGCATGATGTTTAAGAAAGGGTTAACGGTGTTATTGCTGGCCAGCGCGCTTTTTTCCGGTCAACTTTTCGCTACTAATCAGGGACATGAATATCTTCAGGTGCAGGATGCCGATCATTTACTACGACACACGGCCGACAGCGATGAACTTCGAGTGACGGCGGAAGAATCCGCCGCCGATCTTCGTGAACACCATCACTGGCAAAAATCACGCAAACCCGATACACATCTGAGCTAACGATTAACCTTTGCGCTTCGGCAGTGTCTTCATCAGTTCTTCTGGACTGACCGAAGCCACGACGCTGCCCGGCAACGGCATCTTCAGAATGTGGTGCTTCATCTTGCCGATTACGTGCATTTCGCACGGTCGGCAATCAAATTTCAGCGTCAGGACTTCATCGCCGTTAACCAGTTGCATCGGTGTTGCTTTCCAGCTTTTGATGTTACCTTTCGCCTGTTTCGGACACAGGTTAAAGGCGAAACGCAGGCAATGTTTGGTGATCATCACCGGCACTTCGCCCTTTTCTTCATGTGCTTCATAGGCTGCATCAATCAACTGAACGCCATAACGGTGATAAAACTCACGCGCTTTTTGGTTGTAGACGTTAGCCAGAAAACTCAAGTGCGTTTGTGGATAAACCGGCGCTGGCTGAGATACCGGTTTGCGGTTACCGCGCTGATAGCTTTGCAGGCGCGCTGCATCCAGCATATCAACGGCTTCACGCCGGAACTGATTTAGTTGACCGTTTGGCACGAACAGCGCGCCCGGCAGATTCACCTGAATATTGCGGGCGTAGTACATCGTCTGACCAAGTTTTGCCAGTCCGTCCTGTAGGTTACTCAACGCTTTTTCCGCATTGTTCGCTTCCTCAAACTGGCCGTCCAACGTATGGGTGATACTCACGCCCTCTTCACTGGTGAGCGTTAGAATCAACTGCTCCTGCCAGCCGCCGAGCTCAATATCGATCGCAACACGGCGTTCGCTGGAAGTTTTTGTTAACGCTTGCTGCCAGTTATGATCGAGGTTGCGATTCAGCGGATGATGCGGACGCACTTTGTGCAGATCGGCGGGCATTTCATTCGGCCATACCCGATAACGATTGTTCCCCATTTTTTCCACGGTGTTGGCGCGGAATCCAACCACCTCACGTTTGATTAACACGTTCAGGCCATCCCCGTTTGCCAGCGGTTCAGTCACCTCAACATCGAGATGATCTTTCGCCACCTTCAGGACTTCGCCGACCGGCAAACCGATAAACTTTGGTGAGTCGAATGCGCCGATATCCCCTTTACGGGCATTCACAAAATAATCGGTACTGCCGCGATGGAAGGTTTTCTCTGTGGATGGGGTAAAGAAATGTTCGGTGCGTCCCGCTGATGAACGGGCCAGATCGCCGCGTTCTTCAATGATGGCGTCGAGCATCTGGCGATAATGCGCGGTAATATTCTTCACATAACTCATGTCCTTATAGCGCCCTTCAATTTTGAAGGAACGCACACCTGCGTCAATCAACGCACCCAGGTTGGCGGTCTGATCGTTATCTTTCATCGACAGCAGATGTTTTTCATAGGATACCACGCGCCCCTGATCGTCTTTCAGGGTATACGGCAGACGGCAAGCCTGGGAACAGTCGCCGCGGTTAGCGCTGCGTCCGGTTTGTGCATGTGAAATATAACACTGCCCTGAATAGGCAACGCACAGCGCACCGTGAATGAAAAACTCAATGGTCGCATCGGTAGCCTGATGGATAGCGTTAATCTGCTCAAGGCTCAGTTCGCGCGCCAGCACAATCTGGGTGAATCCCACATCGGATAGAAATTTCGCCTTCTCAACGCTGCGAATATCGCACTGGGTGCTGGCGTGCAGTTCAATCGGGGGAATATCCAGTTCCAGAATCCCCATATCCTGCACGATCAAGGCATCAACGCCGGTCTGATACAGATCGGTAATTAACCGTTGTGCGGGCTCCAGCTCATCATCATGCAAGATCGTGTTTAGCGTCACAAAGATTTTTGCCCCGTAACGATGGGCAAAAGGCACTAATTCGGCAATATCTTTCAGGCTATTACTGGCGTTATGACGCGCGCCAAAACCTGGTCCACCAATGTAAACGGCGTCTGCGCCGTGCAAAATGGCTTCGCGCGCAATGGCGGTATCCCGAGCCGGGCTTAACAATTCAAGGTGATGAGGCTGCTGGCGCATACAGTTGTTACCATCCACAAGCGGTAAAAATGGCGGTTATTGTAGTCACAAGCGCGGCGTTTCGGAATAGTTTTCCCGATTAACCGCGTGGGTAATGGATCAGCGAATGAAAATGAACCGTTTGCTCGCTACTGTTACGGTAGCTATGTGCCGTATCTCCGGCGAAACGGACACCCTCACCGGATTTAAAGGTGCGCCACTGCCCCTCAATACACATATCCAGCAGGCCACTAATCACCACCACGTGCTCAATTACGCCGGTTTCATGCGGAGTAGATTCACTGAGCGCGCCGGGTGCCAGCAGTATCGAAAAATGATCGAAGCACAGTTGCGGATCCCACGGGAACAACGGTGTGACGACCATCGCCTGCTGCTGGGGATCGAATGTTAGCGTGCCGTCTGACTCTGGTGGTGAAATAAACGTTGAAAACGGGACGTTCAGTCCGGTGGCTATTTTCCACAATGTTGCCACCGTTGGACTGGATTCGTTGCGCTCAATCTGCCCCAGCATCGCTTTTGACACGCCAGTTTCCTCCGCCAGACGCGAAAGGCTCCATTCACGCTGGTGACGTAGCGTCTTGAGCGTTGTGGCCAAATAGTGGGTTAAGTTGTCCATTTTTCTCCTTCGTCGCTCTCCTTTCTCAGGGCTACAGCTTAGCACTTGTACGCTATAACGCACAGTGTTACAGTGACTGACCGTTATAACGCACGCGGAGTTGCTATGCGCACATTTTCCATCCCCCTGCCTACAGTTTTGTCGGGTTTTGTGGCAGTCCTGGTCGGCTACGCCAGTTCAGCGGCCATTATCTGGCAAGCGGCGCTCGCCGCAGGTGCGACGACCGGACAAATCGCAGGCTGGATGACCGCACTAGGGCTAGCAATGGGGGTCAGTACGCTGGCGCTGACATTGTGGTATCGCGCCCCTGTACTTACCGCATGGTCAACGCCCGGTGCCGCGCTGCTGGTGACGGGCCTGCAAGGGGTATCGATTCAGGATGCTATCGGTGTTTTTATCGTAGCTAATGCATTGATTGTGCTGTGCGGTATAACCGGGCTGTTTGCCCGCCTGATGAAAATTATTCCCCACTCGCTGGCATCGGCCATGCTGGCCGGGATCTTGCTGCGTTTTGGTTTGCAGGCGTTCAATAGCCTGAACAGTGAGCTTATCTTGTGCGGCAGCATGCTGCTGGCGTGGTTGGTACTAAAAGTAATCGCCCCACGGTATGCCGTTATCGCCGCAATGTTGGTAGGTATAGCCATCGCCCTGGTTAAAGGTGACATTGTCACCGATGGTGTTAATCTGTCACCGGTGTTGCCAGCGTTTATTGCACCACACTTTTCATTAGCCCACAGTATCAGTATTGCGCTACCGCTGTTTCTGGTCACTATGGCTTCGCAAAATGCCCCAGGTATTGCGACCATGAAAGCATCTGGATATTCGTTACCCGTTTCACCCCTGATTGTTTTTACGGGTCTGTTGGCACTGCTATTTTCGCCGTTTGGCGTCTATTCTATCTGCATCGCCGCCATAACCGCCGCAATTTGCCAAAGCCCCGAAGCCCATCCAGATGCAAATCGACGCTGGCTCGCCGCAGCGGCAGCGGGTGTCTTTTACATTCTGGCTGGGGTGTTTGGCGGTTCGGTCACAGGACTGATGGCAGCCCTGCCCGTAAGCTGGATCCAGATGCTTGCTGGTCTGGCATTACTCGGCACGATTAGCGGTAGTTTATTTCAAGCCTTACATAATGAAGCCGAACGCGATGCGGCTATCGTGACTTTTCTGGTTACGGCCAGTGGTCTGACGGTATTAGGTGTTGGGTCTGCATTCTGGGGGCTGATCGTCGGCGGTATCTGCTACTCAGTGTTGACGTTATTTCGCCGCGCGTAGCTGCGTTGGCGTTTTACCCGTCACTTGTTTAAACCGGTTACTGAAATGGCTCGCCGAACTGAACCCACAGGCCATTGCAATATCCGACAGGCTGCGTGATGAACAACAGACCAGTTGCTGCGCCAGCGCCATACGGCGTTGCATGACGTACTGATGAGGCGCCATATTCATCGACTGGCGAAACATTCTGGCAAAATGGAATTCACTTAGCGCTGCTTCACCTGCCAGATCGCTCAACGTTATGGGATACGCCAGATGTGCTTCAATATAGGCCAGCACGTTGCGCAATGTGGCAGGCGCAAGCCCTCCGGTGACAACGGGAAGTCGCCATTGCACATTGCTGTAATGCTGGATCAGATGCGTTAACAGTAGTGAAGATGCTGCGCTAAGCGTGAGGTGATTGGCCGGTTGCTGCCAGTCGTTACCAAGCAAAAACTGACGGTAAACCGCCGTGATCCCCGGGTCACTGCCAAACGTATGCTCGTCCAGCGTGAAACTATAGGGGCTTTTGTCCCAAACTTTTTCACCCACTTCGCGCAAATGGGCGTCTGTACAATAGAGATGAACAAAGGAAAGATCGTCACGAATATCCCAACTGGACTCACTCTCCTTCGGCATCAGGCAAAAACGGTCTGGTCCCCCGCCATTCTTCCAGCCTCCCGCCGTCTTGTGGTAACTCTCGTAACCATCTGCGATGTATAAACTGAGCGTATGGTGATCGCAATATTGGGTGATGGTATCGCGTTTGTTCGACCAGGCCGCCAGTTGGATCCCTGAATGTAACGCAACCGATTCATGCAGCACGGCATTATGTTTGCGCAAGTTTTCAAAGGCACCGTAGGGCTGAGACATACCATCACATTCAAAAATAAGTTAGCAGGCTTTCAGTCTATATCAGCTACATATCGTTAACAGCTGCCTTTTCACTATTACGCAAAAAAAAGCGCAAGATTTTGCAAGTCCACCGCAAGCCGATGAAAGTCTCCTGCATTCCGTCGTGACACAGTGTAAGTCTGACGACAAAAAGAGAGAGTTGTATGAACGCACTGTTGTACTGCCTGGTGGTGGTTATTTGGGGAACGACATGGATTGCGATTTATTTGCAGCAAGGTCCGGTTTCTGCACCGGTTTCTATCTTTTGGCGCTTCGCCGTTGCCAGCTCGGTGATGATAGTGATCCTGTTGCTAAGCGGTAAATTACGCAAACTGTCTGGCCGCGATCATCTGTTTTGTCTGTTACAGGGCGGATGCGTTTTTTGCTTTAACTTCTGGTGTTTTTATACGGCTGCGGCGTGGATTAATACCGGCCTGGAGTCGGTGATTTTCTCGATGGCCGTCCTGTTCAATGCAGTCAATAGCTTCATCTTTTTTGGGCAAAAACCACCGCTGCGCTTCTATATTGCAGCGGGTTTGGGACTAACGGGCATCGTGACTCTGTTCTGGCAGGATTTGCTCAACAGCGGGTTTAATCATTCACTGTTACTGGGCATCGGTTTAAGCGCTTTGGGAACCTTCGGCTTCTCATTAGGTAATATGATCAGCCTGCGTCACCAGAAAAAAGGGCTGGAAGTGTTAACAACCAACAGTTGGGCCATGCTGTACGGTACGCTGCTGATCGCTGCCATTGCGCTGGTGCGCGGCGACAACTTCACGCCACAGTGGACATTCAGCTATCTTAGCGCGCTGTTATATCTGGCTATTTTCGGCTCAGTGATTGCCTTTGGCGCTTATTTCACGCTGGTAGGTCGCATTGGTCCCAGTAAGGCGGCATACAGCACGCTGCTGTTCCCGCTGGTGGCGCTGACGCTGTCAACATTGTATGAAGGATACATCTGGCAAGTTAACGCGATTGCTGGACTCGTGTTGATCTTACTGGGAAATCTGGTGATGTTTGCCCGACCGGAAGCGCTGATGGGTAAACTACTCTACCGTCGTCGTGTGGCATAAAAAAACGCACCATCCTGAGATGGTGCGTTCATCATTTTTATTGTGGTTTTTTGTTCACATCAAACATGGAGGCATCGGTCGCCATGTCATCAACAACTTTCTTCAACGTTTCGAACGCCATCGGCGTGCTTTCGTTGTTCAGGTCTTTACCTTCACCCTTACGTACAACTTTAATCACCGGTTTATTGGTCGCTGCATCAATCAACTCACCCTCGAAATAGAGGTTGGTATCCATGGTACGGTGACCCGTCGCCATTTGCGTTCCTGCAACCAGCAGTGCAACCGGGACCACTTCATAGAACTGCAGTCCTTCTTTGCTGGTCGCAACACCGGTAATCGCTCCGCGGAAAATCAGGCTACGTGGCCCTGGGGTTGTAACCAGAGGTTTACGCTGACCGATCGCCGTTTTCAACTTCGTATTGGTATAGGTCAGTAATTGATCAAGAACCTGCTGCCCTACCTGTGTAGTAGGTTTAGGAACCGGATAATACGTTACCGGGTTATACACGATGTTGTCATATTTGGATTCGTTGTAGCTCGGATCAACCCAACGGAGTACCGTTTGTCCCGATGCTGATTTTGTTTCCTTCAGATCAGAATAATTTTTTAAAAACCCAGAATATTTCTCCGGTTCGGTCACTTTTGACGCACAGCCGGATAATGCCAACAAGCCAGTAAGCACTGCAACTTTAAATAAAGTTTGAGTACGCATGAAACGATCCCTTTAGTTTTCGCAATGATGCAAAAAAAGAATAGCAAAACAGAATCATTTTGGATGCACTAAAAATGTTCAGATACATTAAAATTGGAAAGTAACGCACATTTTTATTTCTACGTTCAGCACGAAAAAACGCTGAACGTAGAAAGAGTTAACCCAGACGGGAGAATCAAACAGTTTTACGTGCCAGCATTGTGGCAAAGCGCAGTTTAATTCGATTACCGTTTTCATCTGTACGATGAAGTTCACCTACGTCTTCGTTATATTTCAGCAGATCCCACCCGCTGTAATAACGACGTAATTCTCCAGATTTAAACGCAAACGGAAAACCAACGGTGCACGGAAAATCTTCGGTATCCATCGCCGCGACGATTAAGTTGTATCCACCCGGTTTAGTACAACGTTGCATATTCTCAATAAGGCCAGGGATTGTTTTGGCTTCAAGGAACATCAACACAACGGTAGATAGAATAAAATCGTATTCCCCCTCAAAACGCAACGCATTAAGGTCAGCGACCTTCGCGTTCAGGTTGGTCAGCCCCTCAGCCGCTTTGATGCGCTCAAGGTTAGCGATGCTCATGGGGTTTTTATCCCATGCGGTAACGTCATAGCCGTTTGCCGCCAGGTACAGGCTGTTTCGGCCGTTACCGCAGCCCAGATCTAACGTTTTACCTGGTGCAACCACTTTTGCCGCTTCAACGACATCGGAATGCGTACGGGTTAAATCATATTTTTCAGTAAAGTAGTTTTCGTCGCAAAGGGTCATTATTTATCCTCAGATTTCAGTAATGCAGCACGCTCCGTGCGGATGAGCAGTTTCCCCTGCATCAGCAATGCAAACGTACGTATCAGTAATAATGCAATGATAAAATTGGTAAAAATAAACAGTGGGATAGACAGCGTATGAAAAAATCCTGATTCGCTGCCGTGTCCAAGATGCAATCCCGTTGTCGCCAGGGCCGACACGCCAAACGAGAAGCTCCAGAAAGACGCATTAAACGGCTGTGACAAATACCACGGCATAAGGCGTAGCATGAACAGAAGTTGCAGCAAACCATAGCCGAACAACATTTTGGCTAACGTATCCCCCTCGCCACCGTTGACGCTAAGCCAGGCGCTACAGGCGACCAGCGCGGGTGCCAACTGAATACCAAGTGAAGTCCGTAAAACCGTCGGCAGCTCGCCGCAGCTTCGTAAACGTTGCAGAATCACTGGCTCCAGGCTGAGCCATGAAAATACCCCGGCGCCCAAAAACACCAATCCGGCATCGTTGAACCCAAGTGCACCACAGGCCATGGCGCTGATAAAGTTATTGGCAACGGTTGGCAGATACAGACCCGGCGTGGTGGCCTCTTCCGGATGCTCCCCACGCCACAGCCCTGCCGTTTGCCAGGCTGCGTATGCCAGCTGTATGACCACGCCAATACTGAATAACCCAATCGCCAGCGGTCGATACCACGGAACAAATCCAATCGCGACCAGCATCGTGGTGGCCGGAAACAGACTGACAAAGCTACTCATCACCGGATGACGAATTTCCGCCAGTACGCTATGCGGAAAACGCAGTAAACGGCTCAGAAAGGCCAGCGTCAGCAATCCCCAGATGACCATTGCAAGGATGACTAAGCCATCACCAATCCAGTGGCTCACCGGCCACACCTGGCTGGCGTAACGCCACGCAAATCCCATTCCAATTGTACCCAGTACCATGCCAAAATAACCGGCCGGAAGATTGAGGACCCGTTCACTCTGTTTGTTCTTACTCATTTTGTTTATTTTTTAAAGTATATTTGAAATGCATTTTATGGAATATCTGCCGGTTTAGCCAGTGCAGAAAACTTTGCTACGTTTAACTAAGGTGCGCAACATGGAAATGAGCTATGACCAAATACCGTCTAAGCGATGAATCTCGCTCCTTTAGTTACCTGGATAATGGCAATAAAAAAAGTGTATTACTACGCCAAATCATCGCACTCATTGATTTTAATGATGTTAGATCCGGTACGCCCGGCGGCTGGATTGATGATGAAAGCGTTCTGTCGCAAAGCGGTAATTGCTGGATATACGATGAGAATGCGCTCGCGTTTTCCGGCGCGACGATAACCGGAGACGCCCGTATTACACAGGCAAGCGTGGTCAGAGATGGCGCGCAAATTGGTGATGCCGTCTGGATTGACCGAGCAGAAATCAGCCATAACGCGCAAATACGTGACAACGTCACCATTCAGGATTCTGTTGTTCGCGGTGAGTGCCTCATCTGCGGTGATGCACGCATTGTGTGTGACTCTGAAATCATTGCGGCCAGAGGGTTAACCCGTGAAAGCGACCAGCTCCTGCAAATTTACGAGCGGGCGGCAGTCAGCAATTCACGCGTGGTGCATCAGGCGCAAATCTATGGCGATGCGATGATCAATTATGCCTTTATAGAACATCGGGCTGAAGTTTTTGATTTTGCACGGATAGAAGGCAACGAAGAGAATAATGTCTGGATCTGCGATTGCGCCAAAGTCTATGGGCATGCACGCGTCATCGCCGGAACGGATGAAGACGCCATTCCTACCCTGCGCTACAGCTCGCAGGTGGCGGAACACGCGGTGGTTGAAGGTAACTGCGTGCTGAAACACCACGTGCTGGTTGGGGGGCATGCGCAATTACGTGGCGGACCGCTCCAGCTTGACGGTCACATCCTGATTGAAGGCTATGCCTGTATTCTGGGTGAAGTGCTGATCGAGCATCATATTGAGATAACCGATCAGGCCCAAGTTGAAGCCTTTGATGGCGATGCGATCCATCTGCGCGGGCCAAAAGTGATCAACGGCGAACAACGTATCACGCGCACCCCTATCGCCGGTTTATTCTGAAGAGCCATCAATGATGCGGGCGTAGAGATTCACGTCATGGTAATCGCCATTAAGGAACTCCGCCTGTTGCATACATCCTTCCAGTCGGAAGCCATTGCGCAGTGCAACCTGGTTGCTTCTGACGTTATCTACACGACATTTAATCACGAAGCGGCGAATCTCCTGGCGCTGCGCATAATGACGAATCATTGCCTGTAGCGCCTGAGACAGAATGCCTTTGCCCTGGTGCTCTTCATCCAGCCAATAACCAATATAAGCGGCTTTGTTCAGCGGCTCTATCTGGTTAAACGAGATAACGCCAGCCACCTCCCCTTGTTCGAAAATAAGGAACATTTTGGCGTAGCCGCGCTGGTGCAACATCATATTCCCCTGCACGTTCTTACGCGTGTCGTCCTCAGATTCGACAAACTGCGGCCAGTTCAGTGACTGTTGGAGCCAGGTTTTATTTTTAAGCACCAACTGATGCAGAGGGGTGACGTGGTGTTCTTCTACCGCCCGCAGTTCCAGCGCGTCACTAACGATAATTATTTCTGACATGTTTATCTCCTTTGCGATCGTAAACGGGGCATTTCTGACTGGCAGTAGCCGATATTACTCTGTTTAGCACCGAGGATGTCTTATTTTTATGCTGTAACAGCAATCACTTAGAAAGAATCTCTGGCGTGGAACCCGTTACTCTGGTGATCCGGGTATCCCCTGATGGATAGACCGTAATGATGACAATAACACTTTCATTCTATTGCTAAGGAGCAAGCATGGCAGCACCTTTGGGTCGTTTAGCACTTATTCCGCTTTTACTGATTACCGCCTGTCACCAACCTGTTTCCACCACGCAAGCGGGCCCCGTTCCCTTTGCCGTCAATAAGCAACAGGTCGTGGATAATACCACGCTGGAAATTTCCCGTAGCGCGCTGGAATATAACATTCATAAAGTTCAGCAACTGCTGGGAGATAAAACCCGGATGTGCGCCATTCTTAAAGGCGACGCGTATGGCCACGATCTCTCACTGGTAACGCCAGTGATGATGCAAAACGGCGTACAATGTATTGGCATCGCCAGCAACGAGGAGATTAGTACCGTTCGCCAGTCAGGCTATACATCGCAGCTCATGCGCGTGCGTAACGCGACGGAAAAAGAGATGCGCCAGGCGGCGGATTTCGATACCGAAGAGCTTATTGGTAATCTGGATATGGCTAAGCGTCTAAGTGCAATCGCTCAAGAGAAAGGTAAAACTATTCGTATCCATCTGGCGCTGAACTCTGGCGGTATGTCGCGTAACGGTCTGGAAGTCAGTACCGCTGCAGGTCTGGAAGAAGCACGCGCTATTTCCGCATTACCCGGCCTGAAAATTGTCGGCATCATGTCGCATTTCCCGGAAGAAGATGCGGCAGTGGTAAAACGCGATCTGGCCCGTTTCAATACGCAATCAGCCCAGGTACTGAAAATTACCGGGCTTAAGCGCGAAGATGTCACCCTGCATGTCGCGAATACGTTCGCTACCCTGACCGTTCCAGAATCCTGGCTCGACATGGTGCGTGTTGGCGGTATTTTCTATGGCGATACCATCGCCAGCACCGAATACAAACGCGTCATGACGTTTAAATCTGCCATCGCGTCGGTAAACCATTACCCCAAAGGAAACACCGTCGGGTATGACAGAACCTATACCCTTAAACGTGATTCCGTTCTGGCCAATATCCCGACAGGTTATGCCGATGGTTATCGGCGTGTGTTCAGTAATGCGGGGCACGTGCTGATCCGCGGCCAGCGGGTTCCGGTACTGGGTAAAACATCCATGAATACCGTGATCGTCGATGTAACCGATTTGCCGCATGTTGCATCCGGTGATGAAGTGGTGCTGTTCGGTAAACAGGGAAATGCGCAGGTTAGTGCAGAAGAAGTCGAAGAAATTAGCGGCGCGTTGTTCACTGAAATGTCGATCCTCTGGGGGGCGACGAACAAACGCGTGATGGTCGATTAACACCTAAAAACAGGAAGGGCTTCCGTTTCTCGCTGGAAGCCCTTTTACACAGCAAGCGCCGTTCTACTTAGCTCTCACTGACACTCTCTTTTTGCAATATTTTGAGCAGATCTTCCTTCAGGTGGAGTTTCTGTTTCTTAAGACGAACAATGTCCAAACTATACCCCCGACCATCCGAACCTTCCAGTCTGGAGATCTCATGATCAAGGCTGTTGTGTTTTTCGAATAAGGACAGAAAGCGAGGGTTCTCGGATTTCAGTCGGGAAATAAGGTCTCTGTATTCTGGAAACATACTTTCTCCCTGTTAGTGGACAAGAACGTGTATAAGAAATACACACCCACAGAGTACCCATTTGCCATACAGAAAAATGCGAACAGGATCGAGTAAATAGTGTACAGAGTCGTTATGAGGATGAATGCAGATACGGCTCCCCATCAGGAGAGCCATAAAGGGGGTGATTAACGCATCTCGCGGTCGTCAACGTACTGACGTTTATCCGGCGCTGGCGGGAAGTACTGATACAGCCAGGTTTCGCTGATGGCGTCACCCTGACAACGCAGGAACATACGCATATCTACCGGATCGGTTGAGTCAGAAGTCGGATACCAGTCAAACTGAATGCGATAACCGTCGATAGGCTCCACGTAGAGGATCTCAATCTGTTTCGCTTCACCGCTGGAGAGCGTAATCACCGGTTCAATGCCTTTCGGCGCAGCAGCTTTTAGATCGCCACCAACGAAGTCAACGGCAAAACGACGCGCCCATTTTTCCGGGTAATGCTCGCCCGGTGCCCATCCTTCCGGGAAACCGCCCATGCCTGTCCGGGTCGCCATCACGCGAGCCAACGGTGAACGCACCGGCGGCTGAGCGCTCCAGTACAGGCGATATTTGAATTCCAGCTCATCGCCAGCTTTGATCTTCTTGTCCGGCTGCCAGAAGCAGACAACGTTATCCAGCGTTTCGCCGGTCGTCGGGATCTCCATCAGACCGATGGTCCCCTTGCCCCACTGGTTGCGCGGTTCGACCCACAGGCTTGGGCGCTTGTTATACCAGCCCATGATGTCCTGATAATGGGAGAAGTCGCGATCGAGTTGCAGCAAGCCAAACCCTTTCGGGTTGTTATCGGTATAGGCGTTGAACTGCAGCTTTTGCGGGTTATTCAGCGGACGGCAGATCCACTCGCCATTGCCCCGCCACATCGCCAGACGATCGGAGTCATGGATTTGCGGGTGAATAGTGTCGCACATCCGACGCTCGTTGTTGCCACAGCTGAACATGCTGGTCATCGGCGCAATGCCGAGCTGCTTGATGTCTTTGCGCGCATAGATGTGGTTTTGTACATCCATAATCACCTGCGTTTTCTCGCAGTGGATCACGAACTTGAATGCGCCGGTTACGCTTGGGCTGTCGAGAAGCGCATACACGGTAAAGGAGGTTGCGCCCGGTTTAACCGTTTCGAACCAGAAAGAGGTGAAATCAGGAAACTCTTCTTTGCTGTCGGTGTAGGTATCTACCGCCAGACCACGGGCCGATAAACCGTACTGATAGGTGTCATCCACGGCGCGGAAATAGCTGGCGCCCAGGAAAGAAACAACATCGCGGCGGGCCAGTTCTGGCGCTTTAAACACGCGGAATCCAGCGAATCCGAGGTCAGTCTGCCCTTCCAATTGTTTGGTATCCACACCCGCGTCGTTGTATTTAAACAGTTCCGGACGGAAGTGAATTTCACGCGCCATATGCGTACTACCATCAACCGAGAACATGCGTACACGGCGACGGAAGCCCATTCCCACGTGGAAGAACTGCGCATCAAGCTGACGATTTTCAACATTGTTCCACAGAGACTGCTCTGCGTCATATTGAATGCTGTTGTAGGCCTGCGGCGTCAGTTTCGCCAGCGTGTCCGGTAACGCGCGTGGTGCACCGCCCCAGGGTTTCTGTGCTAAGTCATGGGCCATCGATTGCAGAACGGAAAAATCAAAACGTACGGTTTTTCCGTCTGCAATGTCAGACTCTGCCGCAAAGGCGGCGCGGGAAAAGAGTGATGCAATACCACTGGTTCCGCACACGGCGGCCATTGCCATTGAACCTTTAATAAATCGTCTGCGATTCATGCCTGAAAGTGAGTCCTTCTGGTCGTGTAAATGGTCCCGCGCCGGTCAAAATCAGCGGCATGAGAGTGCACATTTCTGACCGCTCACTCTAGACAAAATTCATTAATAATCCAATTGTTGGTCGCCGATTATCTGTACAAAATCGAAAATATTTTATGTCGATGGGAACAGACCGAATCCCATGTAAATTCCATTAAAGTAAACCACACCGACGTTTACTTTGCTCTTGAGCCTCCTGATACAGCGCAAACTCATCATAAACCGCGCAACCCAGCGCCTGTTCAAACGCGTCGCGGCTGGAATTTCCGTGGCTGCGAGCCTGTGTTTCATTGCCCAAATTGGACTGGAAAATTCCTGCGGCGCTCACCGGTAAAAAATCTTCGTAGGTGATGGGTTGCGCAACCAGCCAGCCCCGTTCAATAAGCGGCTGCGGATCGTCATCAGGGCGAATCGCCTGCCGATGCGCTTCACCCGATGGCGTCAGACGATAGCGGAACCAGGCTAGCCCCTGCTGGCGCAGCAGGAATTCGCTGTCCGGGAAGGCTTTAAACACCTCCTGAAGATGTAGCTGGTGCGTCAGATTGTCTTTCCCTGTTCCCGCTTTATTCAGCAATTCGTCGTACAACGCTCTGCCTTTCGGTGTCAGGGCCACGCCGCGCTGTTCGATTTCACCAAAACGTGCCGTGTGAGTGCCGCGCATTTCACCGGCAAACAACACCGGTTCTTCCAGCGCTTTGAAACTGGTCTGACGCAATAAAATGGGCACCTCGCGGCGCGGCGGCCCTTCAATCAGTATTTTCGGTTCAATGCCGCATTCCGGCATCATCGACTGCACCCGGTCAATATCCAGCGTTCGCGGTGTCAGATGGTTGATATGACAACCGGGGAAGCACACCACATCGGCAATCAGCCTGTGTTCGTTGTGTAATGCGTGATAGGTCGCTTCATCGACCGTGGCATGCTGATGCCAGCGGAATGTTTCCAACGCTTCATGCACAAATTCTTGCGCCTGTTCAGATGTAAAACTGCCCTGCGCATCAAATTCATCCAGCAGTTCGTGGCAACGGCGAGTGAAAATATCGCGTTTCGCGAGGATCTCAGCGGCTTTTTGCCGCAGCGCGGCGTTTTCGATTAGTTCGAGCCGTAATAACGAGGTGAACACCCGAAACGGGTTGCGCGATAGCGAGGCATCGTCGATGGGACGAAAAGCGGTGGAATGTACGGGGACGCCCGCCTGGGAGAGATCGTAATAACTCACCGGATACATGCCCATAACGGCAAACATCCGGCGCAGCGTAGAAAGCTCCTGCGCGGTACCCACTCGAATGGCACCATGACGCTCAACGTTTAGCCGGGCCAGTTCATCCGCATTCGCCAGTTTTTCATGCAGCGTCGGATTATTTTCCAGTACCGCCAGATTCACATCAGCGACAAGTTCCAGCAACGTGCCGTACTGCGGGACTTCCTGCTGGTACATTGCTGACATTGCCTGCGAAAATTGTTCCCGAATCTCATCTGCCGTGATGGTGTTCGCCATAATGTCATGCCTCCAGTGAATATTACCTGGAGTGTAGAAAACGCCGCTGATTCCGGTGGGAAGAATTTACAAAGTGTGACCCCGCGTAAACTTCCCACCCATACAAAAGATGAACAGTACCTACTGGCGTGGTTTCAAATGACTTTCCAGCCAGGGCAGCATCTGTTTTTTACGGCTAAGCATACCTTCGACCTTGCAAGGCTGCGGGATGTCTGAAAGTTCTGATCCAGCAAACCATAGGCTGGTGTCACCCAGATTGATGTCAGTGAGCATCAGCACGACTAACGCAGCATTCTTTTCTTCTGCATAGCGCGCCATTTCCTGACGGAGATCGTCCAGCACTGCATCCACCTGTTGCAGCGCATACAGTTCGAGCTGCGCGACACAGACTGAATGTCCATGGATGGTGAAAGTTTTAATGTCTTTCTGCAAAAGTTCCCGGGCGCTCATCCCTTCCACGCTGGTTTTAGCTGACAGCAGGTCACGACTGAAAGCGTCAAGATCCACTCCGGTTTTTTGGGCCAGCGCATCAACCGCCAGGCGATCGTCAGTGGTCGTCGTTGGTGAACGAAGCGTGACAGTGTCACTCAATACGGCGCCTAGCAGTAAAACAGCCTCAGTTGAAGATAATTGATTGCGTTCATCCTCCGTCATCAGTTGCCACAGCAGGGTTGCGCTACTGCCGACAGGCTTCACCCACACTTCCGGTGGCAGACGGGTGACTAACCCACCAAGTCGGTGATGATCGATAATTCCCACCACGTTACTTTCTGTTAACGATTCCGGTCCCTGGGCCGGCTCGGTGAAATCGACCAGCCAGACATCACGATCGGTCAGTTCAAACGTCAACCGTTCAGGCATCGTCAGACCCGCATGCTCAAAGATAAACTGCGTTTCGCGGTTAGGCTCGCCCAAACGCCATGCCGTCGCCTGCTGGCCACGTAAACTAAGCCAACGCGCCGTCATTGCGGCGGTGCAGATGGCATCGCTATCGGGATTAAGGTGCCCTATTACATGTATCATTCATCAGTGCCTTGTGAAGAGAAATCGTTCAAAAGTAAACAATCACCAAAGTATAACGACTGGCCACACTCCCTTCCATGATCCCACCACCCAGCAATGCTGTACAAAACATAAGCAAAATAAATCAGTTGTAAGTAAAACATGATAAATGTTAATAATATTTTGCTATCAGGTTATCAAAAACAAACAACTTTACTTGTCACCGATACGGCTCTGTTTTTAACATCGCTTATGGAAAAAAATGTTCTGTTCAATCAGCGCATTCGCTTGCGCCACCTTCATACTTTTGTCGCCGTTGCACAGCAGGGAACGTTGGGGCGCGCGGCTGAGACCCTTAACCTGAGCCAACCGGCTCTCTCCAAAACGCTAAATGAACTGGAGCAACTGACCGGTACCCGGCTCTTTGAGCGTGGCCGCCTTGGCGCGCAGTTAACGCTGCCCGGAGAACAGTTTCTTACCCACGCGGTAAGAGTGCTGGATGCGCTCAACACCGCCGGACAAGCGTTAAATCAGCGCGAAGAATCGCAGACTGATGTCGTACGGATCGGGGCCTTACCCACCGCGGCACTGGGCATTCTGCCTGCGGTAATTGGTCCTTTCCACAAGCAGCAAATGGAGACCACGCTACAGGTCGCCACCATGAGCAATCCGATGATTCTGGCAGGTTTAAAATCCGGGGAAATCGATCTTGGCATTGGTCGCATGGCCGATCCGGAATTAATGGTCGGTCTGAACTATGAATTGTTGTTTCTGGAATCACTTAAACTGGTCGTGCGCCCTAACCATCCGCTGTTGCAGGAAACCATCACGTTAAGTCGGGTAATGGAGTGGCCGGTGGTGGTTTCGCCAAAAGGAACCGCGCCTCGCCAGCACGCAGAAGCATTGTTGCAAAGTCAGGGTTGTAAAATGCCGCCAGGCTGCATTGAAACGCTGTCAGCATCGCTTTCCCGCCAGCTGACGGTTGATTACGACTATGTGTGGTTTGTCCCTTCAGGCGCGGTTAGAGAGGATTTACGCCAGGCGACGCTGGTGTCGTTGCCGATACCTACCCATGGTGCGGGTGAACCCATCGGTATTCTTACCCGTGTCGATGTGCAACTCTCTCAGGCCGCGCAGATCCTCATCGCCGCAATACGCAAAACCGTACCGTTTTGATGCCAAATATTAAGGGACCATCAGGTCCCTTAATTTATTGTTAAAACGTTTCCCAGTTATCGCCACTGGCCGTTGCCGTCTGCGGACGCGATTGGTCAGACGTAGTGCTTACGGGAGGGCGTTTAATTGCACTCGTTCCCGTTAAGCGAAATGTACCTACGGCTTCCGTTAAGCGCGCCGCCTGCTCTTCGAGAGAGGCCGCCGCAGCCGATGCTTCTTCAACCAGCGAGGCATTTTGCTGCGTAACCTTATCCATTTCTGATATCGCCTGGCTCACCTGTACGATACCCCGGCTCTGCTCATCAGAGGCCGCCGCGATTTCCAGCATGATATCGGTCACGCGTTTTACCGCGTCGACAATATCCGTCATCGTATTGCCCGCCGCGACGACTTCTCCGGAGCCCTGGTCAATCAGTCGGACCGATTCGCTGATCAATCCTTCAATCTCTTTTGCCGCCTGAGCGCTGCGGCTGGCCAACGTACGGACTTCACTGGCGACCACGGCAAATCCACGCCCCTGCTCTCCTGCCCGCGCCGCCTCAACCGCCGCGTTCAGCGCCAGGATATTGGTCTGGAAAGCAATGCTATTAATCACGGCTGTGATTTCGGAGATTTTCTTCGAACTCGTTGAGATATTACCCATGGTTTTCACCACGCCAGAAACCATCTGACCGCCCCGGCTGGCCTTACCGGAAGCATCTTCCGCCAGTTTGCTTGCGTGATGCGCGTTGTCGGCGTTTTGCTTCACCGTGGCGGTCAGCTCTTCCATGCTGGCTGCCGTTTGTTCAATCGCTGCGGCCTGTTGTTCAGTACGTGAAGACAAATCGGTATTACCCGCCGAAATCTCACTGGTACCGCGGTATATTTCTTCCGCACCCTGACGTACCGTACCCACCGTTTTCCCCAACGATCGTTGCATTGTCTGTAGGTGACGGCTCAGACGGCCAATTTCGCTACGCCCGGTCGGTTCATCTTGCATCGTCAGATCGCCCGCGGAAATTTGCTCAATACGCTTGGCCGCGCGTAGCAGAGGGTGAATGACCGTGCGGCGCAGAACAATGAACGTCATTACGGTCAGCGCCAGCGCCAGGACAAATGCGCCCAGCATAAAAGCCATGCCGAGTTGTGTACGCTGATGCGCCTGTTCGCTTAACTGGTTCGCCCTTGCGGTACGGATGTCGATCGCTTTCAACAATACCTTGTTGTAAGCAGTATCCAGCGCTCTGGCATGTTCGTTTTCATGGTTGATAATGGCTTCAAACATACCGTTTCTGGCGTACTTCAACATGGGCTGTAAACCGTCGGTATAGGCTTTGAAGCTGGCGCTCAGTTCAGCATCTAGCGCTTCATCAGCAGACGTTTTTACCGCACGCGACATATACGCGTTAAAACCGTCCTGCGATTGCTTAATACGTTTTTCTGCCTCGGCGATATTGGCCTTCATATCATCCATTTCGGCGATACGGCTCGCCGCGCCGGCGTGGATCATGTTGATACGCGCGGTGCGTAAGTGGTTAGAGCTGTTAGATAACCCCATCCTGACCTGAATCTCATCGGTCACGTCGCGCTGATCGCGATCGGCCTGCATAAGAAAATAGCTTGCCAGTCCGGAACTTAAGGCGAACAGCAGAAGGATGCCACCGAGAATGGAGGAAAACAGCGGAACCAGCCGGATTTGATGCAGAAAGCCCAGTTTATGCTGGGCTTGCATCGATGTAGTGTTGTCCATGACCGTCGACTCTCTTGTAGGGTTTATGCGTGAAAACACGCCCGTTAGATAGTCATCGGCAATCCGGGAAGTTTACTTACCGTGAAAAGCGCCGGATTCGTCACACTTTCACAACATAATTCTAAAAAATTCAGGAAAGTGCCAGCGGTTAAATCCGCTGGCCAATGAATCAGTTATCGCCAAAGTGGATAACGGTACGGATGGACTTACCCTGGTGCATTAAATCGAACGCTTCGTTAATCTGCTCCAGCGGTAAACGGTGGGTAATAAAGGGATCCAACTGAATTTTCCCGCTCATTGCTTCTTCAACCATGCCAGGAAGCTGAGTACGCCCTTTCACACCGCCAAACGCGGAACCGCGCCAGACACGCCCGGTAACCAACTGGAACGGACGCGTTTTGATCTCTTGCCCTGCTCCCGCCACGCCAATGATGATGCTTTCGCCCCATCCTTTATGGCAACATTCCAGTGCCGCGCGCATCACGTTAACGTTGCCGATACATTCAAAGCTAAAATCCACGCCGCCGTCGGTCAGCTCAACGATCACATCCTGAATCGGTTTGTCGTAATCCTTTGGGTTGATGAAATCGGTCGCGCCCATTTCACCTGCCAGCTTAAATTTTTCCGGATTGGTATCAACGGCCAGAATACGCCCGGCTTTCGCCTGCACCGCGCCCTGAATTACCGCCAGACCAATACCGCCCAGACCAAATACGGCGACGGTGTCGCCTTCTTTCACTTTTGCGGTATTATGGACTGCTCCGATACCGGTGGTCACGCCACAACCCAGCAGACACACTTTGTCCAGCGGGGCCTGCGGGTTAACCTTCGCCAGAGAGATCTCCGCGCAAACGGTGTATTCGCTGAAGGTGCTGGTGCCCATATAGTGATAAATCGGCTCACCGTTATACGAGAAGCGCGTTGTGCCATCCGGCATCAGACCTTTGCCCTGGGTCGCACGTACGGCCTGGCACAAGTTGGTTTTACCCGATTTACAGAACTTACACTCGCCGCACTCTGCGGTGTACAGCGGGATCACATGATCGCCCGGCTTCAGACTGGTAACGCCTTCGCCTACTTCAACCACAATGCCGCCACCTTCATGGCCAAGTACCGCCGGGAATACGCCTTCCGGATCGTCGCCAGAGAGCGTAAAGGCGTCGGTGTGGCACACGCCGGTATGGGTAATTTTAACCAACACTTCACCTTTCTTTGGCGGTGCGACGTCGATTTCGACAATTTTTAACGGTTGGCCGGGGCCGAATGCAACTGCTGCACGTGATTTCATTTGTCTCTTCCCATTATTGCGAGGTGATGATGTTATTTTAGATAAGCACGCAGAAGATGGCCGATTTCAGCCATGCGCACGGCACGCTGGTCTGGCGTTGTTTCTCCGCTGACCAGCTCGTCTTTCAGATGGATCTCAACCATTTCGCCCATCAGGCCATTGGATGCACCGCGCACGGCGGCAATTTGCTGCAGGATTGCCAGACACGGTTCGCCAGATTCCAGTGCACGCTCAAGCGCATCAACTTGACCGCGAATACGGCGTACACGGGTAAGAATGCGTTTCTTGTCTTCAGGTGAATGCGGCATACGCCCTCCGGATACTATAGGGGGGTATACTATCAGATTTGTTATTTCATTGTAAAATATAAGACTTATTTAATATCAGTAGCTTAGATTAAGCTGTTATCGGATATATGCGGACACCCGTTTACTATCGCCTGCACAGGCAAACGGAACCCGGTTTATATCCACAGCGCTATGTGGGTATGAATGACTGTCGCTAGTTCCCGCTGGCGGCGGTCAACCACCTTCTAATAGTCACTACGCTGCGATGGAGCTGGGTGCTGATTACTGGCAATAAAAAACCGCCCAAGGCCGGCTGATTTTGATGTGTAACGGTTTAGCTAATTGGTTGATGATTAGTGTCTAATATCATTTCCCAAATATTGAAATTCTCTTCAGTACATCTGCCATAAGGTAAAGCTGTCGCCCTGGCTGTACGAAATTACCAATACGATACTCAATCTGTTCACCACCCGATTAGACACAAAAATTTCTTTCATCCGAAGGTTGTGCTGCGCCCCTTTTATTTCACGCTCGCTAATTTAACGACGGACCTTCGTTAACCACTTCGACTCCACCCCCCCTTTTTTCATTACCTAAATATATAATTCCATGTTTTATGACTTAATTAACTTCATATTTATTCTTGATGATGATTAACATCACTTAATGATAATTTACAAAAACAATTAAATTTAAAGCGTAATGTTTTACTGTGGGCTTTTTTATTAATACAAGGAAACGTTATGAGCTGGAATAAAGATGCTGCCGTTAATTACGCACGAAATCACGCAGGAAGTGCCAGTCAACATAGATGCGCTCATTTTGTCTCTAATGCCGTGCGCGCTGGCGGCGCTAGACTCATCAATACAAACTATGCAAAAGATATGGCGTTTAACCTACGTGCAGCAGGCTTTCGAGCTGTTTATGGCGCCCCAATGAAAGGCGATGTTGCTGTAATACAACCGATCGCTGGCCATCCGGCGGGACATGCTTGCATTTACGGCGGTGATGGCACCTGGTATTCAGATTATAAACAAAACAGCATGTACCCTGGCAATAATTGGGCATCTGCGGCACCGTCTTATCAATTATTCAGGCACAATTGATATGAAATTATTAATATTTACCAGCCTACTAATCTGCACTTCCGCGTTCGCGACTGTTTCCCCTACTGGCCCAGAGGCAGCAGCATTGAAATTTAATCACTGGTATATTGCACAATTGTTAAAAGAGAAAAATCCTTTAACGGATTACGCTGGACTTAAACCTTACGTCACTACCAGCACGATTGCCGCATTGAAAAAATCTAATGCGGCTGACCCCAATACCGAAGACGTACCGGACTCTGATATGTTTATCAAAGCCCAGGATTATAGTGAAGACTGGCGGCAGATCGAGATTGTGTCGTCAGATTATGATCCCGTGTGTATGCAAGTTTATGTGTCGTTTGGAACGAATAAAGCACATACCGTTATCGACTGTATGGTGCAGGAAGGCGGGGCCTGGAAAGTTCAATCTGTAGCCAGACAGGATATCTTGCCGAACATCAGTCTAAAGTAATCTATGTAAAGCCCGTTAATTCGTATGGGCTTCATTCCCCTTAATTATTTTTTCGTTGCGCTATAAGCTTGCGCAAATCGATACCAAACCGTTTTTTAATACCCCGAAGATAACTTCCTTCAGCCCCTTATAACCGAGCATACCCAACACAAACACGATCTCATTGTGTGTAAATGTGACCTCGCCAACTTGCGGGATAGTGAACGTTACGTTTGGGAGGTGAACTGCTGCAAACATCATGATCACTGCCCCGATCAGGACGTCACCACAACATTCACGGAATTTCCCCCCCCCCAATAAAAACTCGAACGATAACGCCCAGGGCAACCAGGATTACTAATTTATGGTTCACCGCAGCAGATTTATCAATACCTCATCACAGGTCTTCGCGAGGGAACGGATACTCTTCAGCATTTCAAGGAGTACGGCAGCAGCGAAACGCAACATCTCAAGTTTGTATTCCTGCCAGGACTAAAAAATTGTGTTTTATCATATTAATTTGAACAACACCCTGATTGGCTTTAACTGTGTCAGATGCACCCAAAGATTATGTAGATTAATAAGACCTGCCTGAGCCAGTATTGCCAGGGTGATCATCAATGTGGACGCGGTAATCACAAGCATCAAACGACTAATATTTTTCTGGATCCTGATCTGCTGCTTTTCCCGTTTGTCTTCAGATTCCCATGAAACAATTGTTGAAATAGCCTTGCCTTGTATATAATATTTTTCATCACTAAATCTGACATCCTCTGTAATTACAAGTGACTGGAGCAGCAGAAAGACCTTCCTCCTGAAATCTTCATTCTTGATATGTTTATACCAAAGCGTCCCGTACAATAGATCAATAACCTCATCACATGTTACTCCAGTGTGAGTTTTCTCTGGCGATTGATGTACATATTCGTTCACCAGCATCTGTAGCAACATTATACGATCAAGTCCACTCAACGCCTTGTTACTGGCAAATGAAGAAAAGAGATTGCTTTTTGCTCTAGTCAGAGCATTTTTTGCATAAGCAATACGTGTAAAATAATTTATTGCAAAAAGAAAAATCGAATCAAACCTTAACGGACCTTGCTTTCTCCAATGAATAATCTCAACATTCATTTTTTCAATATCATTGAGTGGAAGGTTTATTTTCTCCATATAGGCGTGCTGCTCAGCATGCCATTTTTCAAGCACAACATTTTTGCCTCTTAGGCTCACAAGCTGATATTTTTCTTGTTTTACATCCGAAAAATAAACACCATAGTAATTATATACTTGATCATCCACATGATTTTTCAGAGTAAACCGTGGCAGAAAATAACGCCATAATCTACCTTTAGCTCTCGAAACTAAGGATTCTATGAACATAATTACGCTCTAACACCTTTAATTTGTCACAGTTAATGATAGTTCACTGTGCGAATAAAAAAGCCCTCCCCATTCAATAATGAGGAGGGCTTTTTTACACCGATTTAGTGCTTATCAGTGATCTCAACAACGACATGGCGATCTGGAGCAAGGCAATTAATCAGCTGCTGTCCGGTCTGCCCATCACAACTGGATCCCGTGACAGAATCACTCGAACCATGTCCTTGTGCAGTAATATTTGCAGTTGGCATGCCTAACGCGACTAATTCATCGGCAACAGCCTGCGCGCGCTGGGCTGACAGTTGCTGGTTATAATCTGCGGCTCCGGTGCGATCGCTATAGCCAATAACAACGGTCGCTTTGTCTTTGGCCGGTTGCAGACCGGGATTTCGGTATAACTGCGCAATCGCCGCTTTCCCTTCTGGGGTTAATGCTGCTGAATCATAACCAAACATCACATCAGATTTTAAGTTAAAACGCTGAGGTTCAGGCGCAGGAGTTGCGGCAACTGCCGGTGCAGGCGTAACCTCCGCGTCGTCATGCTGGCCAAAGCGATATGACAACCCAGCGGTAACGGAACTAACATCACTTGATACGCCAATCTGGTTTTCATTACCCACATTGCTCACCCATTGATATTCCACGCGGCCAGCCCAGTTCTTGTTAAAGGCATATTCCGTACCAACAGCCACAACCGGACGCACACCAGTATCAAAGCGGTTATTGCCTTTAATATCTGACTCCGCGCGATATCCCATTGCCCCTGCACGACCGTAGAGATCCCAATCATCAGTCAAACCATAACTTGCTTTCAGAGACAATTGCAGACCCTGGCTTTTCATTTGAGAACCAGAAGAACCATTTTTACCGTTGAATTGCATATTACCTAAATAATCATAGCCGCCTTCAACTGCCAGCCATGGAGTAATCTGGTAGCCTGTAAATACCCCGCCACCGACGTTATCGCTATCAAAACCAACATCACCATATTTATTACCATTGGCCCCCGTTTGCTGGCTTGCGCTGGTATCAAAGTAATGTGACCAACCAAATTTCCCACCAGCATACCAGGTTCCCGCATCCGCTGCGGCAAATGCCGTAGTCGCGGTCAGCGCATTTGCAATAATGAGTGTAATAAGCGTCTTTTTCATAAATTTCCTATTATAGACTTGCCGTTTGTCAGTTAGTTATCTGTTAGTCGGCGCTACAATAAGATTTTTAATGAAGGCTGATAATCGTTTTTTTATTTATTTCTGGACAGTTTTAGAATCGCTCTGGACGCTTATTTACGATAACAATGGCTATCCCACCCGCAGTAAATCGCTATATCTCGTTGTATAACGCGGTGAAAGCATATCTCGCTTCATTGCCCACGGTTGTTGTATACCTTGTCCGGCAAAATAGAGTGTTCCTTTACCCTTTTCAGCATTGAGTATATCCAGAACGGCCATCAGCTTATCGCTGTTATGCCGTGGGGCGTTGTCATCAAACAGATTCAACTGCGCAACGCCAGAACTAAAAAAATCGCCCAGCATGACCCCTGCTTTTTGATAACGCAGCCCCTCCCGCCATATTGCGTCCAGGCTACGTGTGGCCGCCCTTATAATTTCCCGACTATCCTGGGTTGGTGTCAGCAGTTTTATCGATGCGCTGTTACCGTAATACGGTTCATTCAGGGAAAATGGGCTGGTTTTGATAAACGTAGAGATAAACCGGCAGAACTGGTGCTCTCTGCGTAATTTTTCCGCAGCACGTGCAGCATAGGTACAAATAGCCTCTCTCATCGCATTGTAATCCGTGAGTTTTTCACCAAACGATCTTGAACAAATGATCTCCTGCTTAACTGGCGCAAACTCTTCCAACGCCAGGCACGGTTCACCGCGCAATTCCCGCACAGTGCGCTCAAGCACGACGTTGAAATGTTTGCGGATAAAGCGAATATCGGTATCCGCCAGGTCGCAGACCGTTTTAATACCCATGGCGTCCAGTTTTTTACTGATACGGCGTCCGACACCCCAGACTTCATCAACCGGGAGCGCAGCCATCAGCTTACGCTGACGCTCAATATTCGAGAGATCCACCACCCCGTCAGTCTGTTCCTGCCACTTTTTGGCAGCATGGTTCGCCAGCTTGGCCAGGGTTTTGGTCTGGGCGATACCGACCCCAACCGTGAGGCGCGTTTTCTGTAAAATGGTTTCTCTGATTTCACGACCAAAATCTGTAAGATCCCTGCAGTTTCGCACGCCAGTTAAATCACAAAAGGCTTCATCGATACTGTACATTTCCACGCGCGGAGACAGCTCCTCCAGAATCGACATTACCCTGCTGCTCATATCCGCATACAGCTCGTAGTTCGAACTAAAGCAGAACACGCCGCAGCGCCTGAACAGATCTTTTTGTTTGAAGTATGGTGCTCCCATATTGACGCCAAGCGCCTTCGCTTCCGCGCTGCTGGCAATGACACAACCATCATTATTTGAAAGAACAACAACGGGTTTACCTTTCAGGTCCGGTCGGAATGCCGATTCACAACTGGCATAAAACGAATTAACATCCACCAGCGCAAACATAATCAGCCCGCGGATTTTATGATAAATGTCACCACGCCAAATATATCCAGCGTGTCCTCGCTGCCGATCATGATCGGCGCGTAGGCGCTGTTCTCTGGCTTCAGCATCACCACCGGATGCAATTGCAGGCGCTTAACGGTGAATTCGCCTTCAATAGCAGCAATCACAATGTCTCCGTGGGCCGCTTTTCTGGCACTGTCGACTACCAGCAAGTCGCCAGCACCGATCCCTGCCCCCATCATGGAGTCGCCAGACGATTTAACAAAATAGGTTGCGCTGGGATGCTGCACCAACAGGTCGTTAAGATCGATACGTTTCTCAACGTAATCCTGCGCCGGAGAAGGAAAACCGCAGGGCACGAGATCGCTAAATAGCGGGAATTGTTTGATTTCGCGATGTTCTACTGGCTGGAAAAACAACATAATAATCTGCCTCTCATGTAACTGTATTTATATACAGTAGTTTTAATGAGGACAGTGATCAAGTGACAGACGTGGCGAACTGAGCGTTGTTTAATCATCTTGCCGGTAAGCGTTTATGCTATCTGGAAAAATAATTTTCGGTTTTATTCCACAGAAGAAAGTACAAATTTTCGCGACATGTACTCAGCCGGAATGATAACGACTACGGCGCCCTGAAAGCGCGTATAGTGGCGTACTAAAATCATTAAAACGGACACATTATGACCACCGCAGGGAAAAGTCATCCGCTGGCCATTGGCGGCCTCATCACCTTAACGCTCATCTGGAGCTACAGCTGGATCGCGATGAAACAGGTCACGCACTACATCGGCGCGTTCGACTTCACCGCACTACGCTGTTCTTTTGGCGCATTATTGTTATTCATCGTTCTGTTACTGCGTGGCCGAGGAATGCGCCCGACACCTTTCGGCTATACGTTAGCGATCGCCTTACTACAAACATGCGGCATGGTTGGATTATCACAATGGGCGCTAGTCAGCGGCGGTGCAGGTAAAGTAGCC
>NZ_SZWU01000060.1:517415-518066 GCF_005280935.1 Citrobacter sp. wls757
CCATGCCATTCTGGGTGGTGATTATGGCCGCCATTTTCCTCGGTGAACGCATGCGGCGTTTACAGTATTTCGCCATTACCGTGGCGGCAGCGGGATTATTGCTGGTTTTACAGCCATGGCAACTGAACTTTGCCTCAATGCAGAGCGCGCTACTGGCGATCCTTTCTGGGATCAGTTGGGGGGCCAGCGCGATTGTCGCCAAGCGAATGTATACCCGCCATCCGAATATCGATCTGTTAGCGTTGACCGCATGGCAGATGCTGTATGCCGCGCTGGTGATGAGCCTGGTGGCCTGGCTGGTTCCACAGCGAGCTCCAGACTGGCAACCTGTCGTTTTCTGGGCATTAGCTTATAGCGCCGTGCTGGCGACGGCGCTGGCATGGAGTTTATGGCTGTTTGTGTTGCGTAACTTACCAGCCAGTATTGCCAGCTTAAGTACGCTGGCGGTACCTGTCTGTGGCGTTCTGTTTTCCTGGTGGTTGCTGGGTGAAGAGCCTGGCGTTGTTGAAGGCTGCGGTATTGTGCTGATTGTTGTTGCGCTGGCTATCGTCAGCCTGAAAAAACGCGTCTCCCAGGTTCAAAGCGTACGAAAAGCACCACCCTGCGAAAATTAATCGGCTAAACAGGATCACCATCATGCAAAAAGACGCG
>NZ_SZWU01000060.1:518112-519845 GCF_005280935.1 Citrobacter sp. wls757
ACGCGGCATCATGCGCAACAGCGTATTATCCTTCCAGAAATAGTGATGCATCAGGGCGGCAACGGCATGCAGACCAATAACAAAATAACCCAGGTTTGCCAGCGTCACGTGCCAGGACTTCAGCATATCCACTAAATCAAAGTTAGCCTCTGCCGCATGCGGCATAACGATGCCGAATGCAATCCACGGATTACCCCGGTTGTACATCATCACCAGCCCAATAATAGGCAGCACAATAAACAACAGATAGATAACCAGATGCCCCAGATGCGCCATGCCGGTCATCATTGGCTTTGGTTTTGGCACAATCGGCGGTGCCGGATATTTCAGCCTGACCAGCAGACGCGCCACCATCAGCGTTAATATCGTGATACCGCAGGATACGTGCACCATGTTGAATAAGGGACGATAGCTGCGCGGGAAAAATCCGCGAAACTCCATGGCGCTATAGGCCACAATAACTAACAAAAAGACCAGCCAGTGAATACCGATTTGCAGGCCAGAATACTTATTCCCCATAACACTTCCTGAATAAAAACAATAATGCGTCAACATAACGGGCTTTTGTTAAAAATTCATTAACTTTTGTTCACCCATTTTCAGTCGCTTACGCTTAACAGCAAGAGCCGCTATTGCCGAGGATGCCTGTCTGGACTAAGCCTGGTAAGGAAAATATGTCGTACCGCCTCATCCTGACAGGAGAAAACCATGAGTAAAATTGGCATTAACGGTTTTGGTCGTATCGGTCGTCTGGTATTGCGTCGGCTACTGGAAGTCAAAAGCAACGTGGAGGTTGTGGCCATTAATGACCTCACCTCGCCCAAAATTCTCGCCTATCTGTTAAAGCACGATTCAAACTACGGCCCGTTTCCCTGGAGCATCGACTTTACCGAAGACGCGCTGATTGTCGACGGTAAAAAAATCGCGGTTTACGCAGAAAAAGAGGCCAAAAATATCCCGTGGAAAACCACTGGCGCTGAGATAATCATCGAATGCACCGGTTTTTATACCTCGACAGAAAAAGCCAACGCGCACCTGGATGCAGGTGCCAAAAAAGTGCTGATATCCGCCCCGGCTGGCGACATGAAGACCATTGTCTTTAACGTCAACGACGACACAATGGATGCGAACGATCGGATTATCTCGGTCGCATCGTGCACCACCAACTGCCTGGCACCGATGGCGAAAACGCTGCACGATAGCTTCGGTATTCAGCTTGGCACTATGACCACCATCCACGCCTACACGGGAACGCAGTCGCTGGTTGATGGTCCACGCGGGAAAGATCTGCGCGCCTCGCGGGCAGCAGCAGAGAACATCATTCCCCATACCACTGGTGCCGCCAAGGCCATTGGTCTGGTTATTCCGGCGTTGAGCGGAAAATTAAAAGGCCATGCCCAGCGTGTTCCGGTGAAAACAGGATCTGTCACGGAACTGGTATCGATATTGGGGAAAAAAGTCACTGCTGAAGAGGTCAACAACGCGCTGAAAAAAGCCACGCAAAATAATGAGTCGTTTGGTTATACCGACGAGGAAATCGTCTCGTCAGATGTCATTGGCTCGCATTTCGGTTCGGTATTTGATGCAACACAAACCGAGATTACCGAAGTGGGCGATCTGCAACTGGTAAAAACCGTCGCCTGGTACGATAACGAATACGGTTTTGTCACCCAGCTTATTCGTACGCTGGATAAATTTATCAAGCTCTAATGTTCTGGCGGAGGCCTGCCTCC
>NZ_SZWU01000060.1:519900-599053 GCF_005280935.1 Citrobacter sp. wls757
AATTCAATACGTTGTGAGTCTCTCCCCGTTTTCGATTCACTGACTGTGCTATAGCTAACCTTTGCCACTGAGGGAGCATAGTAATGGAAGCACTGAGTCGTGAAACGTTAGAAAACATGATGGAGCAAGCCGTTGCCCACGCAACCACCGCCTCATTCTGGCCGCAGAGTGAAGCCCCCGGAGCAAAAAACAGCGATGCGGTGTTTACGCCTGAACCCCGACATACAGGAACATCTCAGTATGATCGTGCGGTCACCGGTATTCGTGCCCCGGAAATTACCGTTTATGCCCCCGAAAAACCTAACGGCGTAGGGATCCTTGTTACACCGGGAGGTTCTTACCGTCGCGTGGTGATGGATAAAGAAGGCAGCGTACTGGCACCATTCTTTAACGCCCGCGGTTATACCCTGTTTGTGATGACCTACCGCATGCCGGGTGATGGCCATGAGGAAGGTGCAAACGCGCCGCTGGCCGATGCCCAGCGCGCCATGCGCTACATTCGCGCCAACGCCCATGAATGGAAAATTAACCCTGATCGTATCGGTGTGTTGGGCTTTTCTTCCGGTGGTCACGTGGCCGCCAGCCTGGGAACCCGGTTTGCCGAACCGGTTTATACACCGATTGATAGCATAGACGAGCAACCAACGCGTCCTGCGTTCATGGCGTTGGTCTACCCGGTGATTACTCTGCGCGAAGACATCGGTCACCCGGGCTCTCGTCTTGAGCTGGTTGGCGCTACGCCCGAAAAGGAAGATCTACGCCACTATTCTCTGGAAGAGCGAGTGGATAACACGACGCCGCCGACGTTCCTGCTACACGCCATCGACGATCCGGCGGTGAAAGTAGAAAATAGCCTGGTTTTCTTTAATGCGCTACGTGGGCTGGGTGTTCCGGTCGAAATGCATCTGTTTGAACGCGGTAAGCACGGGTTTGGTATTCGCGATGCGCAAGGGTTACCGCTGGCCATCTGGCCGGAAATGATGATGAACTGGATCGCCACCAAAGTGTGAGAATTGCGCCGGGTGGCGTACAGGTTCACCCGGCGAAAAACTTAAGACTGCAAATACACTACCTGTGTTTGCAGGTATTCATTCAGACCGTGTTTACCATCTGCCCCGCCAATCCCGGACTTGCGCCAGCCAGCGTGGAAGCCCTGCATCGCCTCGAAGTTTTCGCGATTAATATAGGTTTCGCCAAACTTCAGCCCCTTAATCGCCTTCATTGCCGTATTCAGATTCTGCGTATAGATCGATGAGGTCAGTCCGTAGTCGCTGTCATTGGCCATTGTCAGCGCCTGTTCCAGCGTATCAAATGCCACCACCGGCAGCACCGGACCAAACGTCTCCTCGTGCATAATCGCCATATCCTGGCGCACGTCTAACAGTAACGTCGGCGGATAGTAATAACCTTTACCAGCAACGGCTTTACCACCCAGCACCACACGGGCGCCTTCCTGCACCGCTCGCTCGACTTTTTGCTCTACACGCGCCAGCGCAGCGGCATTAATCAGCGGCCCCATCGCAATGTCATTGCGTTCGGCCGGATTGCCAAACTGCACGGCTTTCATCGCCTCACCCAGACGATTAACGAACTGGTCATAGATACCTTTCTGAACGTATACGCGCTCGGCACAGTTGCATACCTGTCCGGTATTGATCACCCGCGAGTCAACAATAGCCTTCACCGCCAGCTCAAGGTCAGCATCGTCCATCACGATAGCTGGAGCTTTACCACCCAACTCCAGACAAACTTTGGTGATGTTTTTGGCCGCTGCGGCCATAATTTTCTCACCCGCACCGACGCTACCGGTCATGCTCACCATGGCGACCTTCGGGTTTCCGGCCAGCTCCTGCCCGACCGTTTCACCGCGTCCCAGCACCAGGTTAAAGACCCCGCGCGGTAAACCAATGTCATCAACAATTTTGGCAAAGGCGATGGCGTTATTCGGTGTGAATTCACTCGGCTTAACGACGATGGTATTTCCCGTCAGCAAGGCGGGAGCCAGTTTGCGGGCAATCAGGAAAAACGGGAAGTTCCACGGCAGAATGCCCGTCGTCACGCCCAGTGCACGCTTAAACAGCAGGATATTCTCACCCGGACGATCGCTTTGCAGGATCTCGCCTTCATAGCGACGCGCCCACTCCGCCATGTAATCGATATAGTCGGCGGTAAACGCGACTTCAACGTCAGCCAGTTGTTGAATTTTTCCACCTTCCGCCACAATCAACGCGCTGATTTCATCGGCTCGCTGGCGGATACCTGCAGAAATTTTGCGTAACCAGTTTGCCCGTTCAATGGCAGGCAACGCTTCCCAATGCGGCTGAGCGCGATCCGCGGCATCGATCGCTTTACGCGCATCTTCGGCACGCCCATCGGGAATACGCGAGATAATCTCTTCCGTGGCCGGATTGACGACATCAATCCAGGCGTCATCGTGCCAGGTCACAAACTGCCCATCGATATACATAGGATGTTGTACGGGTACTGACATGCGGCTCTCCTGTGACTGATTTGTTTTTAACAAGTAAAACTATTGTTAATTAATATCAATCATGCATGACGCATTATCGCTGGAGTGGCGGTTCTGTGAACTGCTTCATAAAAGCGTCTGGAAAAGTAAGAATAAAGAGAAAAACCAGGTGGGATTTCTGCCCGTTTGCCGTAAAACGCCGACAAACGGGCAGCAAGAATTACAGAGAACGGCTCTCCAGTAAGTCGGTCAGCGCGGTATCATTTTTTAGCTGCAGCCAGGCTTGCTCGACGTCCTGGGGTATATCAACATGTACGATAAAATCGTGTCCACAGGGCCCGTAGCCGGTTGCATCATCACGCAGACGCGGAAGTTCACCGGTAATGAGAGAAAGATAGCGTTCTACCGGCCACAGACCTTCTGCGGCGGGCACAAAATCCACGCCGTTGTGCTGTTGGGCCAGTTCAGGGATGAAACCAGGGAAACTCAACCAGCGCGGCGCATGCGGCTCATCGCGGGTGACGCGCTGAAACGTGGCCATTGTGCGGCGTTGCATAGTGGGATCCTGCACCACAATGACGGTATGAATACTTTCTGCCGCCTGATTCAGTAATGCACAGCTAAACCGGGCATTCTCACCGCAGTTTGTCGACTGATCTTCCACCCAAATTTTCTCACCCGGAATTTGCCAGAACTGGTGAGCAATATCGGCAAGGATCGCCGCTTCCGCGCGTCCGGTAGTACGAATGATGCTATAACGCGGATGCTGGGCAATCGCATCATACAGAAAGCGCGTGGAATGACCGATACCACCGCTAATCAGCAAGGGAACCTGTTGCTCTTTCGCGATCCGACAGGCGGCGTCGATGGTAGGAATAACCGCGTTTCCTGCCAGAATCACGCAATCTGACTGAACGGTGATATTCCCCGTAAAATCATTCTGCGCCAGCCATCGCCCTACGGTATTGATAGCCGCAAGGGTGGTTGCGGAAAGTGTCGGAAACTGACTCATATTGATGACTCCTGGTGTTTATCTTTACCGGGTACAGATGCCGGATGGCGGCTACGCTTCATCCGGCCTACGGCCCTGTACCGATTTATCCCGAAATCTGCTCCATCGCCTGCAGAATACGTTTATCGGAGATCGGATACGGCGTACCAAGCTGCTGGGCAAAATAGCTGACGCGCAGCTCTTCTATCATCCAGCGGATCTCTTTGACATCGGCATCTTGACGGCGCGCGGGAGGCAGTTTATTGAACCACTGCTGCCAGGCCTGCTGCACACTGTCCACTTTCAGCATCTGTGCACGGTCACGGTGCGGGTCGATAGCCAGTTTTTCCAGACGTTTTTCAATAGCCTGCAAATAACGCAACGTATCGCCCAAGCGTTTGAAACCATTGCCGGTAACAAACCCGCGATACACCAGTCCGCCCATTTGCGATTTGATATCCGCAAGACCCAGCGCCATGGTCATATCCACGCGCCCTTTCAGACGTTTGTTGATATTAAACACTGCGGTCAGGATCTGTTCGACCTGCTTCGCAATCTCCACCACCGTATCGTTCAGTTCAGCCCGCACTTTCTCATGCAGCGCGGTAAAGCCTTCTTCAGTCCACACCGGGCCACCGTTGGCGTCAATTAACTGATCCACACCGCAGGAGATACAGTCGTCAATCAAATCCAGAACTTTACCGTATGGGTTAAAGTACAGCCCCAGCTTGGCTTTATTGGGCAGCTTCTCGTGCAAATATTTGATTGGCGAAGGAATATTCAGCAGCAACAGGCGGCGTAAACCGCACCACATCGCCTGCTGTTGTTCCAACGGATTATCAAACAGTTTGATGGCAACGCTGTCACGCTCATCGACCAGCGCCGGCCACGCTTTCACCTTATAGTTACCGCGTTTTTGTTCGTAACTTTCCGGAAGCTGACCGAAGCTCCAGATGTGCAACCCACTCTGTTCGATGCCGTCATCAGCCACCGCAGACAATGTTTCCTGAACTTTACCCTTCAGCGCATCCTTCAAATCTTGCAGCGAACGTCCTTCCTGTAGCTTCTTATTTTTATCATCCACCACCCGGAAGGTGATTTTTAGGTGATCGGGCACCTGATCCCAGTGCCAGTCTTCACGGTCAACGGTAACGCCGGTCATTCGGCGCAGTTCACGCTCCAGCGAGTCCAGCAGCGGCAGTTCCAGCGGTGTGACGCGGCCTAAAAACGCTTCCGCATAGTTCGGCGCGGGCACAAAGTTGCGTCGTACCGGTTTTGGCAACGACTTAATCAGGGCGATCACCAGTTCGCGGCGCAGCCCCGGGATTTGCCATTCAAAACCGCTCTCTTCGATCTGATTAAGCAGCGGGAGTGGAATATGTACGGTCACACCGTCCGCATCGGCTCCAGGTTCGAACTGGTAGCTCAGGCGCAGCTTAAGGTTACCCTGATGCCAGAAGTTCGGATAATCCAGCTTACTGATTTTCTCCGCGCCCTCTTTGATGAGCATGCTCTTTTCAAAGTTGAGCAGGTCCGGGGTCTCGCGGGAGACTTTCTTCCACCAGCTATCGAAGTGGCGGGCAGAAACCACATCATGGCTAATACGCTGGTCGTAAAACTCAAACAGCGTCTCATCATCGACCAGGATGTCGCGACGGCGCGATTTGTGCTCTAACTCTTCCACTTCAGCCCGTAACTTCAGATTGTCACGGAAAAACGCATGGCGCGTTTGCCAGTCGCCTTCCACCAGCGCATGACGAATGAACAGTTCACGCGACAACGCGGGATCGATCTGGCTGTAATTTACCTTACGGGCCGCAACAATCGGTAAGCCGTAGACAGTGACTTTTTCTGTCGCCATCACAGCACCCTGCGCGCGTTCCCAGTGCGGTTCACTGTATGAACGTTTGATCAGATGCTGGGCTACCGGCTCCACCCATTCGGGATCGATACGCGCGGCAATGCGTCCCCACAGTCGGCTGGTTTCCACCAGCTCCGCGACCATCGTCCACTTCGGCGGTTTTTTGAATAAACCTGAACCCGGGAAGATCGAGAAGCGAGCGTTACGCGCCCCGGTAAACTCCTGCTTATCGGTATCTTTCATCCCGATGTGCGACAGTAAACCGGTCAGCAACGCGACGTGGATCTCCCGATATTCAGCAGGTTCGCTGTTGACCGGAATACCCAGCTCTTTCACCACCTGGCGCAGTTGCGTGTAGATATCCTGCCACTCACGCACGCGCAGGTAGTTCAGAAAATCAAGTTTGCACTGGCGACGGAACTGGTTTGACGACAGCGCTTTTTGCTGCTCGCCGAGATAGTTCCACAGGTTCACAAATGCAAGAAAATCAGACTCTTTGTCATGGAAGCGGCGGTGCTTCTCGTCGGAAGCTTGCTGCTTGTCCATCGGGCGCTCGCGCGGATCCTGAATGGACAGCGCTGAGGTGATGATCATCGCTTCGCGCACACAACCATGTTTTTGTGCTTCCAGCACCATTCGCGCCAGCCGTGGGTCTACCGGAAGTTGCGACAGCTGACGGCCCAACGGCGTTAACTTGTATGCAGTTGCCTGTTCGTCGGTGGTTATCGCCCCCAACTCTTCGAGCAGGCGTACACCGTCCTGAATATTGCGCTTATCCGGCGCTTCAACAAACGGGAACGCCGCGATATCGCCCAGCCCCAACGCGGTCATCTGCAAAATAACGGATGCCAGGTTGGTACGCAGGATCTCCGGGTCGGTAAACTCCGGGCGCGACAGGAAATCGTCTTCGGAATACAGACGAATACAGATCCCTTCCGAAACACGACCGCAGCGACCTTTACGCTGGTTAGCAGAAGCCTGCGACACCGGTTCAATCGGCAAGCGCTGAACTTTGGTGCGGTAACTGTAACGGCTGATACGCGCGGTGCCCGGGTCAATTACGTATTTGATTCCCGGAACGGTCAGCGACGTTTCCGCCACGTTGGTCGCCAGCACGATGCGGCGACCGCTGTGCGACTGGAACACGCGGTTCTGTTCGCTGTTTGAAAGACGCGCATACAGCGGTAGCACTTCGGTATGTCGCAAATCCAGCTTATTCAGCGCATCGGCGGTATCGCGAATTTCACGTTCGCCGCTCATGAAGATCAGAATGTCGCCAGGCCCTTCACGCCCCAGTTCATCTACGGCATCAAAAATTGCCTGCAGCTGGTCACGCTCAGTGTCATCTGCATCTTCAACAATTGGACGATAGCGCACTTCCACCGGATACGTTCGGCCGGAGACTTCGATAATCGGCGCGTTATTGAAATGCTTTGAAAAACGTTCAGGATCGATGGTCGCCGAAGTGATGATAATTTTTAGATCCGGGCGACGCGGTAGAAGTTCTTTCAAATAGCCGAGCAGAAAATCGATATTCAGACTGCGTTCATGCGCTTCATCGATGATGATGGTGTCGTACTGCATTAGCAGCCGATCCTGTTGGATTTCTGCCAGCAGGATACCGTCCGTCATCAGCTTGACCATGGTGTTATCACTGACATGATCGCTGAAACGTACCTTATAACCGATACAGCCGCCCGGTTCGGTCTGCAGCTCTTCCGCAATACGGTTCGCCACGGTGCGCGCCGCCAGACGACGCGGCTGGGTATGGCCTATCAGCCCTTTTACCCCGCGCCCCAGTTCCATACATATTTTGGGTAACTGGGTGGTTTTCCCCGAACCGGTCTCACCGGCGACAATCACCACCTGATGGTCGCGAATAGCCTCCAGAATATCCTGTTTTTTCTGGCTGACGGGCAGGTTTTCCGGGTAGCTAATTTCCGGACGCGCCGCTTCACGCAGCACAACTTTACCGGCTGCCAGCTCAATCTCTTTCGCCATCTCCTGGTAAATGGCCTGTTGTGCATCAGGATTTTTAACCTTCTTCACACCGTGCAGGCGGCGGGCAAAACGCTGTCTGTCACGCAGCATCAGTGAGTCCAGCTGTTGCTGCAACATGTTGAAGGTTAATTTTTGTTGTTCTGTCATAGCGTTAAAAGGCAGTGCTCTGCCGGGTTAAATCTCTTTTAGATGATGGGTATAGAGTACCACATCGGCGCTTTTCATGTGTTGTTCAATAATTTCGAACATAGGATTCGATATATTGCGCTATCACTGCGACAGGATTGTGAATAAAGTGTCAACAAGCAACGGGGCACTACCCCTTCAAACACATAAAAGGAAACACCCATGAGCAAGGTATTAGTTCTTAAATCCAGTATTCTGGCAGGGTACTCTCAGTCTGGTCAGTTGTCTGATTATTTTGTTGAACAGTGGCGTGAAAAGCACTCTGCTGATGAAATCACTGTCCGTGACCTGGCTGCAAATCCTGTACCGGTACTGGATGGCGAACTGGTGGGTGCGATGCGCCCGAGCGATACACCGCTGACGCCGCGTCAGCAAGAAGCGCTGGCGCTGTCCGATGAGCTGATTGCTGAGCTGAAAGCGCATGATGTGATTGTTATCGCCGCGCCGATGTACAACTTCAACATCCCAACGCAGCTGAAAAACTACTTTGACCTGATTGCCCGTGCAGGTGTGACTTTCCGTTATACCGAGAAAGGCCCGGAAGGTCTGGTGACAGGTAAACGCGCGGTGGTGCTGACCAGCCGTGGTGGTATCCATAAAGACACACCAACCGACCTGATCACGCCGTACCTGAACGTATTCCTGGGCTTTATCGGCATCACCGACGTGAACGTCGTCTTTGCGGAAGGCATTGCGTACGGTCCGGAAGTGGCCACCAAAGCGCAGTCCGATGCGAAAGCCGCTATCGACAGCGTGGTAGCTGCCTGATAATTCCCCCTCTCACCATCCGGTGGGAGGGTTTCTCCGACACTTACTTCTTTCCCTGCATCTGTATCTGTTTGCCGTGAATGCGATTAATATCACGCCAGATGGTTGCATAATCCCTGCATTTCGCCAGATTCTCTTCCCAGCAATGAAGCAAAAATTGTTCAGGCTCCGCGACATCCCGGCTTAACAGCTTGAATACCCAACGATTCCAGACATACCACTTGAGAAGCCACATGATTTCATCCCACGACGCGACCGGTGTTGGACTATACCAGCATCCATTTTATGCCGTGTGGCAACTATTGCGATGTCGATGAATAATCCAGCGTCGTGTCCCTCTGGCTGTGTGAAAAAGCGATTTACTCTTTTCTCAACCACTTACCATTAATACCCTGCACATACTCTCCCGGTTTAGCACGAGCAACCAGCTTTTGCCCGGCCATTTTCGCCACTTCATCTGGCGGAATATTATTGCTCTCAGCCAGTTGCTGATAGCTGGCGTTGCGCGCTTTATTAATCTCACTCACCAGCGCCTGCGTTTCGGCATCGGTTTTCAATGCAACCAGATAGCCATTGAGCGTTTCCCCTACTCGCCCCTGAGTTCTGGCTTCATTCAGGGTCAATGCCCACGTATTGCTGCTGAGTAAACTCAGGACGACCAGCGCCACTGCAAACTGTTTTCTCATCATGACCTCAGAACAAATCGCTGCGCGATTTCAATAAACTTTCGACGTCTTTATCAACTTTGATATGGATCTCATGCTCAATTTTGACGTTCATATTAATGGTGATGGGCTCTTTTGGCGCAGCCACTTCGATTCTGGGAGTACATCCTACCAGCAGAGATGAAGTCAGCAGACCCAGCATGGCAGCTATCGTTTTCATTGTTGTTCCTCACATTCCTTGCCTTCCGGGCAATGGGTTTCCGGCAGCGCTGCATTTTGTTCAAGCCATGCCTGTAAATTGTCGCCAAAACGCAAACTGCGCCATAGCGTAAAGACGTTTTCCTCGTGGGTATAATTCAAATTAACCGTACCTACTTTGCCATCTACCCGACTATTGCCAGTCACGGTTGACTGCATGGTTAAGACACCGAGGTTATCCAGATTTATTTTCGTCCACGAATGGCTTATTTCCATATAACGCAGCCAGTTAATGGCCGCCCCCGCCGCCATGTTATCTTTGACGACCGCATCCGCTGTGTCCTTATCAATACGCAACGTCATCGGTCCTGGATTAGTCAACCAGCCGTCTTTTATGATCCATTTTTCGTTATCCAGCCATAATGGCAACGCGCCACTGACCGGGCCAGACATGGCGAACTGTTTGGGGTTAACCGCACTGATAAGCTCGCTGGAAGAGATATTCTGCACCCGCAATAAGGCCGGGTCGTGCTGCGGCATCCGCAGTTGCTGCATGATGATTTTGCCACCCAGCAGGTCGGCACTGACATCGCTCAACAGTAACGGGTTGTTTTCACTCCAGGGGTACGCCCCCTGCAAATCGGCGGCGATATTCTTCACCGTCACCTGATTCACCACTTCCGCAATACGCAGTGAAATAGGTCCACGCGTACCCAGTTGCCATGCGCCTTCACTGAACCGGAAAGGCAATACAAAATCGACACCGTTGATTTGGTTATCGGGCATCCAGGCGCTACCGCCTTTTAACACCCCATGACCGCCTGCTTCAAAGCCCTGCTCCGGGGCTGCCGAAAACGCGACCTGCGCATACAGATCACCTTCACGTAGCTTCATTTTCCAGTCAGGTGGAACCAGAGGTTGGAATACGGTGAGCGATTGTTTTGGCCACCATGCCTGTCCGCGCAGGCGGATACCGTCCCAACGACCATTCAGCTGTACGGGCCCAATCGCCCCTGCGTGAAGCTGGCCTTTGAACTGGAAAATTGTCGGATCGCTACCTTCCACGCTGAACTTCAGCGTCGATGGTGGTAACACGCTTCCCCCGGTGAAGGTGGTGTTCCCTGCGTCCAGCGACAGCGCGCCGCTAAATGTCGGTTTGGTTGCATCCCGCACCCAAACTATCGGTTCGTCCATCACCAGACGCGGATTTTCCACCTTCATCGTGCCGTATTGCAGATGATCAAATCCGGTAGAAAGATCAAATAGCTTCAGGGTGTTGTCATGCCATTCTCCCTTACCCGCTACGTCCCAACGGGCATGCATCGGCGTAAAGCTGCCTTCCCCCCAATATCGCCACTGCCAACGACCGGCATCAGGAAGAAAATCATTTGCCAGGCCATCCAGATGCAGTTCAAAGCCCCCCATCTGGTTTTCATGCGCACGTAAAATAGCCTGCAGACGCCCATCCACACCACGTTGCGTGACTTTTACGCCTGCCAGCGGCCAGCGAATCTCGTCAATATCCAGCGAATCAATCACCCTCCCACGTGAGCGCAGCAGCGCTCCTGGCTCAAAAGCCAATTGTGGATCGTTCAGACTTCCGCTAAGTCTGGCGGGCAATTTCGCGTAGAAGATCAGATCGCCCTGTTTCGCTTCACCGGTCAACTGTAGCGGCATCTCGCTACTATCCATGCCAAGCTTACCCGGCCCCAGCGTTAATACGGCATTTCCTTTACCGGCGTCGCCATGCGTCAGAACGTTCAGACGCCCGCTCACCACCGCGTTTTCCAGTCCGGCCTGCCAGTTTTCAACTTTTATGCCCAACCGCCCGCTTAACGGGAATCCCTGATAAGGCCAGTTCCAGCGTCCGTCGCTGATGGTCAGTTGCTGGCGTGTTATTTCCCACGGAAGGTCAAGCAGCGGGTCGGCATTATCACGCGCCATGACGATCAGTTGTCCGCTGTTTTCTTGCCACTCCAGTTCGGCATCCACAAGCGTGGGCTCTTGCGGCAGACTTAACGTCGCAACCGCATGACCGCTTACCGGTAGTCCATCGGGCACCAGTGGCATAGTAAATTCACCGACCAGTTTTACCGGCGGCTGGCCTTCAAATGCCGCAACATCCAGCTCCGTTACCGTGAGGTTTTGCCCGTGCAAACGCCCCTGAAATTTAACTTTTTCACCCTGGTAACGCAGCTGTTGAGTAGCGGGAGTGAGCGAGAGTGACAGTTTTCCCTGCCATTCCTGCCATGGAGAAAGAATAAGTTTGTCGATGTTAATCCAGGTATTGGGCAGCATTGACTGCCATTCAGCCAGCGTTTTAGGCGCTGCTGGCGACGGCTCTGCCTGCGGCAATTTGGCCAGGCAAGCTGAATCCAACTCAATGGTCCCGACATTCAGCGACCAGCGGCTGGGGTGAGACAGATCCGCCTGAGTGATGCGTGCTAGTGGGCAATCTTCAACCAGATAGCGGAGTTCAGGTATATGCAACCCATGCCGTGTCAGCCGCGGGCTCTCATCCAGCGCGATGCGTGTTCCAACGGGTAACCAGATACCCACCAACGTAGGCACCCACAGGCCAAGCGTCATCACTAGCGTCAGCGGCACGAGAATCAATAATAAGAGGAGTGCCAGAACGGCTTTATATTTACCCTTCATGGGTAGTTAATATCCTGATTTAGCAAAAATTTAAGCCGGTTTAGGCCTGTATTGTGGCATGTTTAACTGGATATGCCCACATTAAGGATAGATAACCGATTTCCAGGCACGCTGTTACACGTGCCGTCTGGGATATTAAGATTCAGACTCAATGAGGCCTCAGTTGTCCATCGCTATGTTTAGGTCCGATACGACCTGCTTCTATCAGAATTTCCTCAATGAGTTCTTCGAGGCACTCCCTACCATGATGATCGCAGACCAGATGTACCTGCCGGGAAATCTCATCAGGTTTCATACCATCGCATAATGCCGCCTTGAGCATTAGGGTGGCCCATCGTTTTGCTTCAGAGTGAGTCAGCATAACCCCTCCCGATAATTGCTACCTGTATAAGCGTAGCTGTCCGGATGTGATTCGGCTGGCTTTTTACCTGCCGCGATATTCGGGTGTTGAGTTGGATAGAAAAATATCCAGTTGTTGAAATTGTGTAACCTGCCCACACTAACAACAGATACGCTGAAATTATTCATTACGCCTATGACTATCAATAACTTTTTAGATTTTGTAAAATAATTTGAATTGGATTAATGTGACGTCAAAATCAATGGAGAAAGTCTTATGAAACTCGCCATCTATAGTACAAAACAGTACGACAAGAAGTATCTGCAGCAGGTTAACGAGGCTTTTGGTTTTGAACTTGAATTCTTTGACTTTCTGTTGACGGAAAAAACAGCGAAAACCGCCCATGGCTGTGAAGCTGTGTGCATTTTCGTCAACGACGATGGCAGCCGCCCCGTTCTGGAAGAACTGAAAAAGCATGGCGTGAAATACATTGCGCTGCGTTGTGCCGGGTTCAATAACGTCGATCTCGACGCAGCAAAAGAGCTGGGTCTGCAGGTGGTGCGTGTTCCAGCTTATTCACCAGAGGCCGTCGCTGAGCATGCGATTGGCATGATGATGACGCTGAATCGCCGAATTCACCGCGCCTACCAGCGTACCCGTGATGCCAATTTCTCTCTTGAGGGGCTGACCGGTTTTACTATGTATGGCAAAACCGCTGGGGTGATCGGTACCGGTAAAATCGGTATTGCTGCACTGCGGATCCTGAAAGGTTTTGGTATGCGTCTGCTGGCGTTCGATCCTTACCCGAGCGCTGCTGCGCTGGAGCTAGGCGTTGAATATGTCGATCTTAAAACGCTGTTTGCCGAGTCAGATGTCATCTCTCTGCACTGCCCGTTAACACCGGAGAATTATCATCTGCTCAATCACGAAGCCTTTGAACAGATGAAAAACGGCGTGATGGTCATTAACACCAGTCGTGGTGCATTGATCGACTCACAAGCCGCTATCGATGCGCTGAAAAACCAGAAAATTGGTTCTCTGGGTATGGACGTGTATGAGAACGAACGCGATCTGTTCTTTGAAGATAAATCCAATGACGTCATTCAGGATGATGTATTCCGTCGTCTGTCAGCCTGTCATAACGTGTTGTTCACCGGACATCAGGCATTCCTGACAGCTGAAGCGTTGACCAGTATTTCTGAGACTACGCTACAGAATCTGGCCCAAATCTCCAAAGGCGAGACCTGTCCAAACGCCCTCTTCTAATTCCTGTGCTCCCCTGGCGTCAGGGGAGCATTTTCAGACAATCACCGATGATAAAACAGTCAGTATCATTATTATATTGAATGTATTCCCGTCACAAACGTAGAGAAATTTAATGAAGAAAGTTGTCACGTTGATTGCGCTCAGCATGCTGATGGCTGGCTGTGTGAGCAATGGAAAAGTTTCCGTCAATCGCGAACAGTTGCAGCATCACCGCTTCGTTTTGCAAAGCGTGAATGGTAAAGCCGTCACCACCACCAACAACCCACCTGAGTTAAGTTTTGGCGAAAACATGACGGTATCAGGAAAGATGTGTAATCAATTCCGCGGTCAGGGCAAGCTGTCCGACGGTGAGTTGAAGGTAAAAGATATGGCGATGACGCGTATGATGTGCGCCGATCCACAGCTTAACGCGCTCGACGGGATCGTCAGCGAAATGTTTAAGCAAGGCGCACAGGTCGATCTGACTGCTGACCAGTTAACGCTGGCGACAGCAGAACAAACGCTGACGTATAAACTCGCGGATTTAATGTAGGAAACGTGGTGGCTTAATAGCTCCCACAACTTCCGGCGGCAAGCGACTGCTCACTACAGCGTTTGCCGTTGGGTAGCGCACACATCCCGATAGCAGAACCATCCAGTTGACGAGCAACAGAGAGCGAACCGCCAATCATGGCGCAATTAGCTTCTCCTGAACTGGACATTGCTGCCTTCATGCCCGGTGCGACATGCGCGGCGGTTGCCTGCTGAACAGGTTCGCTGCTACAAGCCGATAATAATAACGCGGCACATCCTACCCAAAACGCTGCGCGCATCTTACTCCCCTCTGAATATTAACCAAACGACACAGCCATAAATAATAGGCAGCGGAAACACCGCCGTCGAGAGGCAAAATACGCATTTATGCGTACTGTTTACATTTTCTGGCAATTTTTTGCCTGCTCCTTTGATCAAACCATTCATTCTGTTTATTCCAGGGACACAAAAGCGAAAATCTGTCTTTAGCGCTTTTGCTAAAATAGAAGGATAACAACCAGGACTCGCCGCTGTTACGCGTGTCCCTCTTTTTGCGCAATGTAAGGGTGTCAGTATGATCACAATTGACGGTAATGGTGCGGTTGCTTCAGTCGCATTTCGTACCAGCGAGGTTATCGCCATCTACCCGATTACGCCCAGTTCGACGATGGCTGAACAGGCAGATGCCTGGGCCGGGAACGGGCTTAAGAACGTGTGGGGGGATACCCCTCGCGTCGTAGAAATGCAGTCAGAAGGCGGCGCGATCGCAACCGTTCATGGCGCGTTGCAGACCGGTGCGCTCTCTACGTCGTTTACCTCATCGCAGGGCCTGTTGCTGATGATCCCAACGCTGTACAAACTGGCCGGTCAGTTGACCCCGTTTGTACTGCACGTTGCGGCTCGCACAATTGCTACTCACGCATTATCAATCTTTGGCGATCATTCCGACGTGATGGCGGTGCGCCAGACAGGATGTGCAATGCTGTGTGCCAGCAGCGTTCAGGAGGCACAGGACTTTGCGCTGATTTCGCAAATAGCCACCCTGAAAAGCCGGGTTCCGTTTATTCATTTCTTTGATGGTTTCCGTACATCCCATGAAATCAATAAAATTGTGCCACTGGCCGACGACACGATCCTCGGACTGATGCCGCAGGCGGAAATCGATGCTCATCGCGCTCGGGCGCTTAATCCTGAGCATCCGGTTATTCGCGGTACGTCTGCGAATCCGGACACCTATTTCCAGTCACGCGAGGCAACAAACCCGTGGTACAACGCGGTTTACGATCATGTAGAGCAGGCGATGAACGATTTCGCCGCAGCGACAGGTCGCCAGTACCAGCCATTTGAATATTACGGCCATCCTCAGGCTGAGCGCGTCATTATCTTAATGGGCTCGGCGATTGGAACCTGCGAAGAAGTCGTTGAAGAACTGCTGGCGCATGGCGAGAAAGTCGGCGTTCTGAAAGTGCGTCTGTTCCGTCCATTCTCTGCCAGACATTTACTGCGCGCGCTGCCGGAAACCGTACGCAGCATCGCCGTCCTGGATCGCACCAAAGAGCCTGGCGCACAGGCAGAACCGTTGTATCTGGACGTGATGACCGCGTTAGCAGAAGCCTTCAACTGTGGCGAGCGAGAAACGCTGCCGCGCGTGATTGGCGGACGTTATGGCCTTTCTTCCAAAGAGTTTGGTCCAGACTGCGTGATGGCGGTCTTTAATGAGCTGAGCAGCGCGAAGCCGAAACCTCGCTTTACGGTCGGTATCTATGATGATGTCACCAACTTGTCGCTACCGTTACCGGAAAACACCCTGCCCGGTACGGCTAAGCTCGAAGCGCTGTTTTACGGGCTGGGCAGCGACGGTAGCGTGTCAGCCACCAAAAACAATATCAAAATTATTGGTAACTCGACGCCATGGTATGCGCAGGGTTATTTCGTCTACGACTCGAAAAAAGCAGGCGGTCTGACGGTTTCCCACCTGCGCGTCAGCGAGCAGCCTATTCGATCAGCGTATCTGGTTTCACAAGCCGATTTTGTTGGCTGTCACCAGCTGCAATTTATCGATAAGTATCAGATGGCCGAGCGCCTGAAACCAGGCGGTATCTTCCTGCTTAATACGCCATACAGTGTGGATGAAGTCTGGGGTCGTCTGCCACAGGAAGTTCAGGCGGTACTGAATCAGAAGAAAGCCCGTTTCTACGTGATTAATGCGGCCAAAATCGCCCGCGAATGCGGTCTGGCAGCGCGTATTAACACCGTTATGCAAATGGCCTTCTTCCATTTGACGCAAATCTTACCCGGCGATAGCGCGTTGGCTGAATTGCAGGGGGCGATTGCGAAAAGTTACAGCAGTAAAGGACAGGACCTGGTTGAGCGTAACTGGCAGGCTCTGGCCCTGGCGCGCGAATCCGTCGCCGAAGTAGCACTCCAGCCGGTTGATCCGCACAGCGCAAACCGACCACCGGTGGTTTCTGATGCCGCACCTGATTTCGTGAAAACCGTCACCGCGGCAATGCTCGCCGGTCTGGGTGATGCCCTCCCCGTATCAGCGTTGCCGCCAGACGGCACCTGGCCAATGGGCACCACGCGTTGGGAAAAACGTAATATCGCCGAAGAGATCCCCATCTGGAAGGAAGAGCTGTGTACCCAGTGTAACCACTGCGTTGCCGCGTGCCCGCACTCGGCAATCCGCGCCAAAGTGGTTTCACCTGAAGCGATGGAAAACGCCCCTGCCAGTCTGCATTCTTTGGATGTGAAATCACGCGATATGCGCGGTCAGAAGTATGTCCTGCAGGTTGCACCAGAGGATTGCACTGGCTGTAATCTGTGTGTCGAAGTTTGCCCGGCAAAAGATCGCCAAAACCCGGAAATCAAGGCCATCAATATGATGTCGCGTCTTGAGCATGTTGAAGAAGAAAAAGTTAACTATGACTTCTTCCTCAATCTGCCGGAGATCGACCGCAGCAAGCTTGAACGCATTGATATCCGTACCTCGCAGTTAATCACTCCGCTGTTTGAATATTCCGGCGCCTGTTCTGGTTGTGGTGAAACGCCGTATATCAAACTGCTTACGCAGCTGTATGGCGACCGCATGCTGATCGCTAACGCGACCGGCTGTTCATCGATTTATGGCGGTAACCTCCCTTCAACGCCATATACGACCGATGCCAATGGTCGTGGACCTGCGTGGGCAAACTCTCTGTTCGAAGATAACGCCGAGTTTGGTCTGGGCTTCCGCCTGACGGTGGATCAACACCGTGTGCGCGTCATGCGTTTGCTGGAGCAGTTTGCGGATAATATTCCGTCTGAACTGAATGACGCCCTGCATGCTGAAGCGACGCCAGAAGTACGCCGTGAGCAAGTCGCAGCGCTGCGCCAGCATCTGAAAGATGTCGAAGGTGCACAGCAACTGTTAACCGATGCCGACGCGCTGGTCGAGAAGTCCATCTGGCTGATTGGCGGCGACGGCTGGGCTTACGATATTGGTTTTGGCGGACTGGATCACGTCCTGAGTCTGACCGAGAACGTCAATATTCTGGTGCTGGATACCCAGTGTTACTCCAACACGGGTGGACAAGCGTCGAAAGCCACGCCGCTTGGGGCGGTTACCAAGTTTGGTGAGCATGGCAAGCGCAAGGCTCGCAAAGATCTTGGCGTCAGCATGATGATGTACGGACATGTTTATGTCGCACAGATTTCTCTGGGCGCCCAGTTGAATCAGACGGTCAAAGCTATCCAGGAAGCTGAATCCTACCCCGGCCCGTCGCTGATTATCGCGTATAGCCCATGTGAGGAGCATGGCTATGACCTCGCGCTAAGCCACGATCAGATGCGTCAACTCACGGCTACCGGATTCTGGCCGCTGTACCGCTTTGACCCACGCCGAGCAGACGAAGGTAAGCTGCCGCTGGCGCTCGACTCGCGCCCACCGTCAGATGCGCTGGCCGAAACATTGCTTAACGAGCAGCGTTTCCGCCGCCTGAACGCCCAACAGCCAGAAGTTGCAGAACAGCTGTGGAAGGATGCGACGGCTGATTTGCAAAAACGCTACGACTTCCTGGCCCAACAGGCAGGCAAAGCGGAAAAGAGCGGTACCGAATAATACGTTTTTCTCAGTATTAGCCCGGAACCAAAAAAAAAGCCCGAACAGTTGTTCGGGCTTGTCAATTTATTCGCTGGCTAATTAATAAGTGACATCAATATACCAACAAAAAATAAAACGTGACAATAAAGGCATATAACACGCGCAGAATAGCCCAACAAAATTCAATTGTATAATTTTTATTTTATATATATTTTCATTAACTCATTCATGTCAACTATCACTATTTCCGTAGAATTATTTGTTTAAGGTTTTACTTAAGACGTAACAATTCATATTTATCTCTTTACGGAACTTCTCCTTTAGCATGCTTTTACTCCCTACATGGGTGGTCACAGGTTAATAAAAAAACTAAAGGATTATTTCAATGAACAGAAAAGTACTGGCTCTCGTAATTCCTGCCCTGCTGGCTGCAGGCGCTGCTCACGCTGCTGAAGTTTATAATAAAGACGGCAACAAATTAGATCTCTATGGCAAAGTAGACGGCCTGCATTATTTCTCTGACGACGCTAACAGCGATGGCGATCAGACTTATATGCGTATGGGCTTCAAAGGCGAAACACAGGTTAATGATATGATCACCGGTTATGGCCAGTGGGAATATCAGGTTCAGGCCAACGGCACCGAAGGTGATAAAGGCGACTCCTGGACTCGTCTGGCATTCGCAGGTATTAAAGTCGGCGACTACGGTTCATTCGACTACGGCCGTAACTACGGCGTCATGTACGACGTTGAAGGCTGGACCGATATGCTGCCAGAATTCGGTGGCGACTCTTACACCAAAGCAGACAACTTCATGACCGGTCGTGCAAACGGTGTTGCAACCTACCGTAACACCGACTTCTTTGGTCTGGTTGACGGTCTGAACGTTGCACTGCAGTACCAGGGTGCGAACGAAAATCAGTCACCAGAGCAAGAAGGCACCAATAACGGTGGCGACGATCGTAACATGAAGAACTCTAACGGTGACGGCTTCGGTATCTCCTCTACCTACGATCTGGGTATGGGCGTAAGCTTCGGTGCGGCATACACCTCTTCTGACCGTACTAATGAGCAGGTAAACCATTCTACCGCAGGTGGTGATAAAGCTGACGCATGGACTGCTGGTCTGAAATACGACGCGAACAATATCTACCTGGCAACCATGTACTCTGAAACCCGCAATATGACTCCGTATGGTGGTTCTGACGGTAGTAATAATACTATTGCCAACAAAACTCAGAACTTTGAAGTGACTGCGCAATACCAGTTCGACTTCGGTCTGCGTCCGGAAGTTTCTTTCCTGATGTCTAAAGGTAAAGATCTGGGTGTAAACGGATCAGACGGTGACCAGGATCTGGTTAAATATGCCTCCGTAGGTGCCACTTATTACTTCAACAAAAACTTCTCCACTTACGTTGATTACAAAATCAACCTGCTTGATGAAGATAAAACCTTCTACACTGCCAATGACATCTCTACCGATGACACTGTAGCATTGGGTATGGTTTACCAGTTCTAAGTTCGTCAGCCCGCTGGCAACGGCGGGCTATCCTTCTTTTCTGTGTAACTCTGTTTTATCTCATTCAAAACATTATATCTGTTGCGTTAAAACACATCTCTGATAGATGATATCTTGCATTAAGGTCTGTAGTAGAGGATACCTGCAATGAATCATCATCCTGTAAAATCATCCCGTATTGCATCCATCGGATATGACGAATCCTCTTGCACGCTAGAAATTCGCTTTCACCAGTTGGCTACGCTGCAATATCAGCAGGTCCCTGCCCGTATTTTTCGTGATTTCCTGATCGTGGTCTCTAAAGGCCGATTTTACGATGGGGTAATAAAAGGCAAATTTCCTGAAATCAAAATAAAGTGATGCCAAAATGTGATCGTTGTCATTGTACATAAAGTGCCATTACGCGGTAAGCTTTACGTGGATACTTAAACAGGAGGTTTTATGAACAGAACGATTCTTGTACCCATCGATATTTCAGACTCAGAATTAACTCAACGCGTTATTGCCCATGTTGAAGCAGAAGCAAAGATCGACGATGCACAGGTTCATTTTTTGACCGTCATTCCGTCATTGCCCTATTACGCTTCCCTGGGACTGGCCTACTCTGCAGAGTTACCGGCCATGGACGATCTGAAAGCCGAAGCGAAATCTCAACTGGAAGAGATTATCAAGAAGTTCAATATCCCAACGGACAGAGTGCACGTTCATGTCGCAGAAGGTGCGCCGAAAGACAAGATTCTGGAGATCGCTAAAAAATTACCGGCTGATATGGTCATTATTGCCTCACACCGACCTGACATCACCACCTACCTGCTGGGCTCTAACGCCGCGGCGGTAGTGCGTCACGCGGAGTGTTCGGTACTGGTAGTCCGCTAAGCTTTCTGGCCCGCACATCGCTGCGGGCTTTTTGTTTCTCCCTCATTTTCCCCACGATTCCTGATCGAAGCATACAAGGCCATTTCAGTATCGCTATGTCGTGACATCATTACGCCCTCTCTTGAAACCCAGGTAAAAACAGAGTATAAATACTGTATATAAATCCAGTAAAAGAGCGATAAGCAATGTTCGTGGAACTCGTTTATGACAAAAGGAATTTTGATGGTCTGCCCGGCGCAAAAGATATTATTCTCGGCGAATTGACCAAGAGGGTTCATCGGATCTTCCCCGATGCTGAAGTTCGGGTTAAACCGATGATGACACTTCCGGCGATCAACACTGACGCCAGCAAGCATGAAAAAGAACAGATAAGCCGAACGGTTCAAGAAATGTTTGAAGAGGCTGATATGTGGCTGGTTTCAGATTAAGCACCTTGAATCGTCATGTTGCTTAAGTACCATCCGCTGTGACTGGCAATCATTCTATACTCGCACTATCGGACGTTTGCCGGTCGGCCGCAGCCATGCTCTTGCATACGGCATGGTTGCGGCAGTTTGCCACACCCTGCGTTTTTCGCTCCCTGACATTGCTCGTTGATAGTTCAGAACTGAATTATCTGTCGGTAAGTTGCTCCACAATTTTCTTCAGCGCTTCAATATCTGCTTTCAACTGATTAATTGCTTCCTGTCCGGGGCTATGTACCTTTATCCAATCATGCTGTTCGCTGTTTATTCTGGTCTGGTCACGAAGAGCAAAAATCTTACTACTCTATGAGTAGCATAGGTGCCAGATAGAACTCAGCTGTAAAACGTGCTGGTATTCGTCGCCGTAATCCGTACCATACGCGGCATACTTTTGCCTGCTGGCTGTAATCGGCTGGAGCGAACCCATCATTTATAGCTAATCAGATGGGGCATGAAAACGCGCAAATAGTGTACGACGTCTACAGTACATGGATTGAAGAAATGAATGACGATCGGGTTGCAATGTTGAATAGCCAACTAGCCCTGTGATTGAAGTTTGCCCATTATATGCCCCTTTTGGTTTTTGAGAACGGTAAGAATGCAAGATAATCAACAAGTTACAAAGAAAGAACAATACAACCTGAACAAACTGCAAAAACGTCTGCGTCGTAACGTGGGCGAAGCCATTGCCGATTTCAATATGATCGAAGACGGCGATCGCATTATGGTGTGCCTTTCCGGCGGGAAAGACAGCTATACCATGCTGGAGATCCTGCGTAATTTGCAGCAAAGCGCCCCGATCAGTTTTTCCTTAGTTGCGGTTAACCTCGATCAAAAACAACCCGGTTTCCCGGAGCACATTCTGCCAGAGTATCTGGAACAGCTGGGCGTTGAGTACAAGATTGTCGAAGAAAACACCTACGGGATCGTCAAAGACAAAATCCCAGAAGGCAAAACGACCTGCTCGCTCTGCTCTCGCCTGCGTCGCGGCATTCTGTACCGTACGGCAACCGAATTAGGAGCCACCAAGATTGCGCTCGGCCACCATCGCGACGACATCCTGCAAACGCTGTTTTTAAACATGTTCTACGGCGGGAAAATTAAAGGCATGCCGCCGAAGCTGATGAGTGATGACGGTAAGCACATCGTGATCCGCCCGCTGGCTTACTGCCGTGAGAAAGATATCGAGCGTTTCTCCGAAGCGAAAGGTTTCCCGATTATTCCGTGTAATCTGTGCGGCTCACAGCCTAACCTGCAGCGTCAGGTCATTGCTGACATGCTGCGTGACTGGGACAAACGCTATCCAGGCCGCATTGAAACCATGTTCAGTGCGATGCAAAACGTTGTACCTTCACATCTGAGCGATATCAATCTGTTCGATTTTAAAGGCATTAAGCACGGTTCAGAGGTTGTGGACGGCGGGGATTTAGCGTTCGATCGTGAAGAGATCCCGCTGCAGCCTGCGGGCTGGCAGCCAGAAGAAGATGATGCTCAACTGGATGAGTTACGCCTGAACGTGGTGGAAGTGAAGTAAGCGTCTGTCAGGCCTACAACGTGCATAAGCGCCTGTAGGCCTGATAAGCGGAGCGCCATCAGGCGCCCCAACGGGTAGTTATTTCAATAACCGGACCCGGCAAGTCTTGCCTTTGATCTTACCGTTTTGCAATTGTTTCCACGCCTTGTGCGCTATGTTCTGGCGAACGGCGACATAGACGTGTGCCGGATGAACGGCAATTTTGCCGATATCTGCGCCATCCAGACCAATATCACCGGTCAGAGCCCCCAGAACATCACCAGGGCGCATTTTCGCTTTTTTACCGCCATCAATGCATAACGTCGCCATCTCTGCTTCCAGCGGCAGGATTGAGCCGTTAGCTGGCGCAGTTAGCCAGTTCAGCTTCAGTTGCAGCATTTCAGAAAGAATGTTGGCACGCTGCGCTTCTTCCGGCGCACAGAAGCTAATCGCCAGACCGCTGTTGCCGGCACGCGCGGTACGTCCGATACGATGGACGTGGACTTCCGGATCCCACGCCAGTTCGAAGTTAACTACCAGCTCAAGTGATTTGATATCCAGGCCACGTGCGGCCACATCGGTTGCGACCAGGACGCGCGAGCTACCGTTGGCAAAACGAACCAGCGTCTGATCGCGATCGCGCTGTTCCAGGTCGCCATGTAATGACAGTGCGCTTTGCCCTGCCGCATTCAGTGCATCGCAAACGGCCTGACAATCTTTTTTGGTGTTACAAAAAACCACGCACGATGCGGGTTGATGCTGGCTGAGTAGCTTTTGCAGCAGCGGAATTTTTCCGTGGCTGGGGGTTTCGAAAAACTGCTGTTCAATCGCCGGTAACGCATCGACCGTATCAATTTCAATCGTTAATGGATTTTGCTGTACCCGGCCACTGATAGCAGCAATGGCTTCCGGCCAGGTTGCGGAAAACAGCAAAGTCTGACGTGACGCAGGCGCAAAGCGAATGACATCATCAATCGCATCGCTAAAGCCCATATCCAGCATGCGGTCGGCTTCATCCATAACCAGCGTATTCAGGGCATCCAGAGAAACGGTGCCTTTTTGCAGGTGGTCAAGTAAACGACCCGGTGTGGCAACAATAATATGTGGTGCATGTTGCAGGGAGTCACGCTGTGCGCCAAAGGGTTGCCCACCGCACAGCGTTAAGATCTTGGTGTTTGGCAGGAAGCGCGCTAAACGACGCAGTTCACCCGCCACCTGGTCGGCAAGCTCGCGCGTTGGGCACAGCACCAGAGACTGCGTCTGAAACAGCGCGGCATCAATATGCTGTAATAGCCCAAGACCAAAAGCAGCCGTTTTGCCACTGCCGGTTTTAGCCTGCACGCGAACATCTTTACCCGCCAGGATTGCCGGTAACGCAGCAGCCTGAACAGGCGTCATTTCAAGATAGCCCAGCTCGTTAAGATTCTCGAGTTGAGCAGCAGGTAAAACATTCAGGGTTGAAAAAGCGGTCACAATTTAATCTCGCGGTAAAAACTCACATTCAGCAGGCGCGTATCCTCGCAGATCTGTGCCCGTGATGCGACAATTTAATCGGTTCTTCATCCGGCGGCGGATCCGGCATGGGCTGCGGACGAGGTATGGGATCGGGAATGGGAACCGGATCGGTCGGTAGCGAATCAGTGTTCGACGTTGTAATCAGACAGGTCATATACCCCTCCAGTCATTCAGATTGACTCTTTTAGGGTAGACGCTGATTTCCTGCAGGCAAAAAAAAGCCGACTAATCTAAGTCGGCGTCGTACGAATCAATTGTGCTATGCAGTAATTCAAAAAAGGAAGTAAGACAATATGGAGCGCAACGCCCATCGCTTGACGTTGCATTCACCTGCGAGAGAGATATTGCCCCGAATAGGTAGATGGTTTATTGACTTCGCTCAAAAATCAGGACGTTTTCATGCGCAAAAACCACTAAAAAACGTTGTTGTTACAACCATTTACTACGGTGCAACCATAAAGTAACACCACCAATCAGGACCACTAACAGAATACAAAAAAGTGAGAAACCAAACTGCCAACCACCGCCGGGGATACCGCCGAGGTTAACGCCGAAAAGCCCGGTTAAAAATGTGCTGGGAAGAAAAACCATTGCCATCAATGACATTGTATACGTTCGGCGAGCCAGAGACTCCTGCATCACCTGCGCAATTTCATCCGCCATAATACCGGTCCGGGCAATACAGGCGTCTATTTCATCCAGCCCTCTCCCCAGCCTGTCAGCGATATCCTGCATCCGTCTCCGATGGTCGTCGGTCATCCAGGGTAAACGTTCACTCGCCAGACGGGCATAGACATCACGCTGTGGTGCCATATAACGGCGCATCACAATTAGCTGCTTACGCAGTAAAGCCAAAAAACCACGCGGTGGGATCTGCTGATCGAGCAGGTTATCTTCCAGATCAATAATCTTGTCGTGCAGTTGTTCGATAAATTCGCTGGCATGGTCGGTTAGCGCATCACAAACATCCACCAGCCAACTGCCACAATCAGCCGGTCCCGTCCCTTCCTGGAGATCGCTGACCACATCATCCAGCGCCAGCACTTTGCGCTGACGGGTTGAGACAATCAGACGTTCATCCATATATAAACGCATCGCCACAAGTTGGTCAGGACGCTCGTCGGTGCTGCCGTTAATGCAGCGCAACGTGATCAAGGTACCTTCCCCGACTCTACTGACGCGTGGGCGTGTACTTTCGCCTGCCAGCGCATCACGCACATTGTTGGGAAGAAGAGGTGTTGTCGCCAACCATTGGGCACTTTCAGGATGAGTGTAATTAAGGTGTAGCCAGCAGGGATGCTGACTATCAATTACATCATTATCGCTCAGCGGTTTTACTCCACCTCGACCATCCAGCAGCCAGGCAAACACGGCATCCGGCACATTAACATCCGTTCCCTTAATGGCTTCCACAGCGCCTCCACAAACATTCAGCCTTTTTCGTTAGTCTAGCTGTCAGAATATGTTAAGCAATATCTCATTGTCCCATTGTGCTGAAATGATTCATAAAAGTCTCTGATAACAGGAAAAGCTCTGACGAATACGACGCTTGCTTCGAGATACCCGGTTAAGCCCGCTGCCATCTCGCTGACTCAAGAGTGTTACTTAAGCGAAATTTATGTGTCCGCGACTGGAGATCAATCACCTGGTTTTTCAGGATACCCGAGGAATCAGAAAGCTCATCAACCATAATGGCATTACTTTGGGTTACATTCTCCAGTTCGGCCAGTGCATGAGTAATTCTGATAATTCCTTTCTCCTGTTCCTGTGTAGTGGTTAATATCTCGCCCATCAGTTGGTTTAATTGACCGGCACCACCGACAATATCATGCATATTTTTTTCTGCTTCACGCACAATAGCTGCACCTTGCTGAACATTTTGATGGGTTTGCGCAATCAGCTGCTTAATATTCTTAGCAGCATCCGCACTTCGGTGTGCAAGCATTCTGACCTCACCGGCCACCACGGAAAAACCTTTGCCATGTTCACCGGCCCTCGCCGCTTCCACGGCAGCATTCAATGCCAGAATATTTGTCTGGAATGCGATACCATCAATTAGCGTAATAATTTCCGTCATCTGCTGTGCACATTCGGTGATTGAACGCATATTTGTCGCAACCTGCACCATTAATTCGCCACCCTGAATGGCACATTGCGTGGCAACTGTTGCCTGGACGCTGGCGATCTGCGTGTTGTCAGCATTATTTCGCGTATTAACGGCTATTTCATCCATATTAGCAGCCGTCTGCATCAATGCTCCGGATTGTTGTTCCGTTTTCACTGAAAGCTCGGCGCTGCGTTCCGCAAGCTGTTCAGAGAGCGCCATCGCCGTTTGTGAGGATGTTCTGATCTCATTAACGAGTGTTGAAATATTACTCGATAAACTATTGATGCCCGGTATTAGTCTACCCGCACAATTATTACCAAACTCAGGGATACTGATCGCCAGATTCCCAGACGTCACTTCCTCAATGCTCCTTTTTACCGTATTGATCGGCATGACCAGGTATTTCGTCATATACCACCATAAGCATAATATAGAAATAACGCTTACCACATTCGTACCAATTATAATTTCCGACGTGGCCGAGAAAATCATCTCAACAATATTGAGAGCAACCGCCGAAATGAGCAGAAATAAAATAATAAAGGTTCTGACGCTAATATCATTTAACATTTTAGTCCTGTGCACTAAGAAATTATGTAGATATTATTTTTTATAGCACCTGCAATGCAGAATGCCATTGCTCTGCGACGAAAGCTGAACTTTCAATGAGAGCCTGCAATCCTTTTACTTAAGGCAAGAAATTACACCTTTTATTCCCGTTAGTTCAGTGTTTTATTCCATCAAATGGCTGTGATGGTGCCAGTCATCAGGTTATTGTGATGACAAGCACATGGAGAGCATAAAACACACAGAACTATAAATTTGGTGAATGTTTATATAAGTAATGGCTCGTTATTTTCACTATCTTCCTGTTTCCTCTAATACCAGTGTAAAAACATAAGAACATTCCCGGTTTTATCATGTTAACTGGACAAAACCTGCTAGATTTATTACCACGGCTTTTTTTCGATAGGTAGTATGATGTTGAACGTGTCGTGGGACCCTGTATTGATTGGGATTTCCTTTGTTGTCGCGTTTATTGCCTCTTTTATTGCTCTCGATAGTGCGGGCAAGGTGGCAATCTCCAATCGACGTGAATCAACCTTCTGGCGCCTGTCTGGCGGGGCTACGCTAGGGATGGGTATTTGGTCAATGCATTTTATCGGTATGCTGGCCATGAAAATGAGTATGCCGATCAATTACCATTTTTCGCTCACGGCATTTTCTTTCTTTATTGCGCTCATTTCTGCAACTCTCGCCATTAATATCGCCATTTCCGGTAATACGCTTTCAACAAAACGATTAGTCGTAGCCACAGGAATATTAAGCGCCGGTGTCGTCACCATGCACTACGTTGGCATGTATGCCATCATTGAGCATGTTGCCATCCTATGGAGTCATTCGCTGATACTGCTCTCAGTGATGATTGCCATCGTTGCATCTGGTGTGGGTTTGTGGTTGGCGTTTCATTTACGCCAAAATACCCGTCGAGCCCTGATCAATCGGCTTGTCGCCGCCCTTATTATGGCGCTGGCGATTGCCTCTATGCATTACACCGGGATGGGAGCGGCAACATTCACCCATTTTGGACACACGGTACACAATGGACTCAGCACACTGGAACTCTCTGTCTGGGTCTGCGCCGTCACGCTGGTTATTTTGGGTATCATGCTGGTGGTGTCGATGGTGGATTCGCAACTGCGTACCTCCCGACTGGCAGACAACTTACATCAACTTAACTGCCAGCTTGAGCATCAGGTCCACTTCGACGCACTTACTGGACTTGCCAATCGCACACAGATAGATGCCTGCTTACAGGCCTGTCTGCAGCATTCCAAACTGCATCAGCATCAATTTGCTCTGGTATTCATCGATCTCGATCGCTTCAAAGTCGTTAACGATACCTGGGGACATCACATCGGCGATCAGTTGCTGATCGCCAGTACGCAGCGAATCTACAGCTGCCTTGATGACACCATGACGCTGGCGAGGCTGGGGGGAGATGAGTTTATTCTTCTGGTTCCTGACTGTAATAAAGAGGATATCACCGCTCTGCTGACCCGGATTGCGGCTGCGATTGGCGATCCTTTCACGCTTTTTGGGTACACCATTCGGGTTTCGTTAAGTGCGGGAAGCAGTATTTATCCTGAACATGGTTCCACGTTGCATGAGTTAAAAGTAAAGGCTGATATGGCGATGTATCATGTCAAACAGGCCGGCAGAAACGGTTGGGCTATTTATAGCCCGGAAATGGAAGCTATCGCCGATACACCGCCGACATTTTTACAGGAACTGTCACAAGCACTGGAACACGATCAATTTGAGCTTTGGTACCAACCCAAATACACCGCCGGAGATCATTCCCTGACCGGTTTTGAAGCATTATTACGCTGGCATCACCCGGAACGCGGCATGCTGTTACCTGCTGAGTTTCTGCCTGCGCTGGAAGAGACAGGCCTTATCATTCCGGTCGGGAAATGGGTTATTCAGCAGGCATGCCAGCAGTTACATCAATGGAAGTTACAGGGCCATGCGGAATGGACCCTCGCCGTTAATCTTTCCCCTTCCCAGTTTGAACAACATGACATCGTTGATGTGGTTTGCAGCGCCCTTGCACAATATCAACTATCACCTGCATATCTCACGCTGGAATTGACTGAAAGTACAGCACTTAAAAATTTAAAACGTAGCGCTGAAGTCTTAAATGCATTTTCAGCTTTAGGGATCACCGTTTCTATTGATGATTTCGGTACCGGTTATTCAAATATATTGATGTTGAAGTCTCTTCCGGCACGGGAATTAAAAATTGACAGAGTATTTGTTAAAGATATCAGCGAGAACAGCAAAAATACAAAGATTGTGTCTACTATTATTGACATAGCCCACTCCATGAATATGCAAGTAGTGGCTGAAGGAATAGAGACCCAGGAGCAGGAAATACTCCTGACCCAGATGGGATGTGGCGTGCTGCAAGGTTTCTTGTTTGCAAAACCGTTGCCTGCGCATCAGATCCATGAATTGATTCCAACAGAAAGTAACATTAAGCAGCAGCGAATCGTACAGTCTTTGTCTCCTCAACAATCAATAACATTATGAGACTGTAATATAAAAAACAGATGCCATTAAACGGGCAACACAGCAGATAAAGATAACGGGATTATCGATGAGCACAACCGAGCTGCATTCACTGGATTTATTAACCCTGCCGGTGTGGATTGTTTCGCCGCATACCGAAGAACTGGTGTTCGCTAATACCGTTGCACGGGAACTGATGCAGGCCCCCTGCTTTTCTCTACTCCGCAAGGGCATATTTTCAACACATGCCCAGAATGATTTAACCATGTATCTCAGCGATTTGAGAAATCATCACGACATTGTAGAAATCCTTACGGTTTGCCGCGAAGGTGAAGACGTCGCGATGGCCAGCCGCCTGTCCATCCGCTCTCTGCCGGAATCAGGTGACGTTATTCTTTTCGAAGGCATTGAAACACCGACTTCGCAAGGTCTGAAAGCGAGCCGTTCAGCGAATTATCAGCGAAAAAAACAGGGATTTTACGCGCGTTTTTTCCAGACTAACTCGGCCCCAATGTTGCTTATCGATCCGTCCCGTGATGGGCTTATCGTTGATGCAAATCTCAGTGCGCTAAATTTTTATGGCTATAGCCATGATACGATGTGTCAGAAACATACATGGGAAATCAATACGCTGGGCCGTCATATACTCCCGGTGATGCATGAAATCGCCCATCTTCCAGGTGGCCATAAACCTTTGCATTTTGTGCATAAACTGGCAGACGGCACATCCCGTCACGTACAAACCTACGCCGGGCCAATCGAAATCTACGGTAATAAGCTCATGCTGTGCATTATTCATGATATTACCGAGCAAAAACGGCTGGAACAGGAGCTTGAGCGTGCGGCCCTGCGTGACGCCTTAACGGGATTGCTTAACCGCCGACATTTTTATCAGGTAACCGAGCCGGAACAGACCCACGCGATGTCATTGACACAGGATTACAGCCTGCTGTTGATCGACACCGATCGCTTTAAAAGCATTAACGATCTTTTTGGTCATTTAAAAGGTGATGAGGTACTTTGCGCTCTGGCACGCACACTTGAATCCTGTGCAAGAAAGGATGATCTGATTTTTCGCTGGGGAGGTGAAGAATTTGTGCTGCTGCTGCCGCGAACCTCGTTAGATATTGCCCTCAATCTCGCAGAAGTGATACGGGCGACGGTGGCCAAAGTGACTCTCCCGGGCCTTCCCCGCTTTACCGTCAGCATTGGCGTAGCTCGGCACGAAACAAATGAAAGCATCGATGAGTTATTCAAACGCGTTGACGACGCGTTGTACAAAGCCAAGAACGAAGGCAGGAACAGAGTGCTGGCCGCCTGATGTTTACGTCGTTCAGCGACTACGTTTAGCGTGACGCTCCCAGTTGTCCTGTTTTGCCTGTGCGGTTTTACGCAATGCCACATAACATGCCCCGCTGCCGCCGTGATGCGGCAGTGCGGCGCAGTATGCTTGCACGCCGTCAAATTCCGTCAACCAGCGCGCCACGTAGCTGCGAACAATATTGGCATGGGAGTTATCGTCACGTCCCTTGCCGTGTATCACCAGCACGTTACGCAACCCTTCCTGCTGCGCCTGCAGAATAAAGCTAAAGAGCATCTGGCGACATGTTTCAACAGGTTGGCGAATAAGATTAAGGCTCGCCTGCTGCGGGTATTTTCCGTTTCGCAGCTTGTCGGTCACGCCGTTCTGTAAACCTTCGCGACGAAACTCGAGCGGCACATTCAACGGGACAATATCGAGAAATCCCGTCGAGAGAAAATTATCCAGTTGTAGCGTATCGATACGCGCCGGAGTGCGAAGATTGCGCATGGGCTGCCAGTGCACATCGGCATGGTGTTTCAGCGGTTGAACATCCCCCATTGCGTCAAGAAACAGCGATGCATCATCAAGGTTCATGTTTCATCCTCCAGCGTATTGCGACGGGCATTATCATAACCGCGCACAATTATACCGACAACTATACCGGTAACGGTTTACGGATATTTCCAATAATTAACCGGATCCTCCGCGCTGAACCGATCTACTCACGACAAGTTGATATCCGTTTTTAGGGGTATAGCTGCGACGGTCACTGGCGTGATAATGTGTAGGCTCGCCTGAATGCTGTAATGAGAGAAACGGATGCTTAACTTACTGGAAGACACCATCGACACGCCGCTGGGCCCGCTGTGGGTTATTTGTGATGAGCAATTTCGCCTGCGCGCAGTGGAATGGGATCAGCACAGCGATCGCATGGAACAATTGCTTGATATTCATTACCGTACAGAAGGTTATCAGCGCATTACCGCCAAAAATCCTGGTGGATTAAGCGACAAACTCTCTGAGTATTTTGCCGGAAACCTCAGCATCATTGACACGCTGGAAACGGCAACCGCTGGAACGCCTTTCCAGCGTGAAGTCTGGCAAGCATTACGCACTATCCCCTGCGGGCAGGTCATGCATTATGGTCAGTTGGCCGAACAGTTGGGGCGCCCCGGCGCTGCAAGAGCCGTCGGCGCTGCTAATGGCTCCAATCCAGTAAGCATTGTGGTTCCCTGTCATCGCGTCATTGGACGTAACGGCACCATGACCGGATATGCCGGCGGTGTACAACGAAAAGAGTGGTTATTGCGCCACGAAGGTTATTTGCTACTCTAGATTCCAGGCAATTAATGCCTTATTCATCACACTTCCGCATAATGCGACCACAAATTAAGTGTGGTTAATCAAGCAGATACAAACATTCGCTCCAGTTATGCCTGAATTATTCTCTATTGGGAGTAGCTCAGGCTTACGTGCTCACCAAAAAGATGTTAAAATTGACAAATATCAATTACGGCTTGAGCAGACCTATGATCCCGGAAAAGCGAATTATACGGCGCATTCAGTCTGGCGGTTGTGCTATCCATTGCCAGGATTGCAGCATCAGCCAGCTTTGCATCCCGTTCACACTTAACGAGCATGAGCTTGACCAGCTCGATAACATCATCGAGCGCAAAAAGCCTATCCAAAAAGGGCAGACGCTCTTTAAAGCAGGTGATGAGCTTAAATCACTCTACGCTATCCGCTCCGGAACGATAAAAAGCTATACCATTACCGAACAAGGCGATGAGCAAATTACCGGTTTCCATCTGGCGGGTGACCTGGTAGGTTTTGACGCCATTGGCAGCGGCCATCACCCGAGCTTTGCTCAGGCGTTGGAAACCTCAATGGTATGCGAAATTCCTTTCGAAACCCTTGATGACCTGTCCGGTAAGATGCCGAACCTGCGTCAGCAGATGATGCGTCTGATGAGTGGCGAAATCAAAGGCGACCAGGATATGATCCTGTTGCTGTCGAAGAAAAACGCTGAAGAGCGCCTGGCGGCCTTTATCTACAATCTGTCTCGTCGCTTCGCCCAGCGTGGGTTCTCGCCTCGTGAATTCCGCCTGACCATGACCCGTGGCGACATCGGTAACTACCTCGGTCTGACGGTTGAAACCATCAGCCGCCTGCTGGGTCGTTTCCAGAAAAGCGGCATGCTGGCGGTGAAAGGCAAATATATCACTATTGAGAACAGCGACGCGCTGGCAGTTCTTGCCGGCCACACGCGTAACGTTGCGTAATCTTTCCGCAAGCCTCTCTGTTATCCTTCTGTCAAATCGCTAAATTTTCCCGATTTATTGATCTGGCAGGAGGTTATTCCCTGTTTCAATCTACATTATTGGGTTACTCTTTTAGTTACAAACTGCGATGACAGTTGTAAGGAGACCCTGTATGGCTATGTATAAAAATATGCTGGTCGTCATCGACCCTAACCAGGACGATCAACCAGCATTACGGCGAGCTGTTTATTTGCATCAACGGATTGGTGGCAAAATTAAAGCCTTTTTGCCGATCTATGACTTTTCCTATGAGATGACTACCCTGCTGTCGCCTGATGAGCGTACGGCAATGCGTCAGGGGGTCATCAGCCAGCGAACTGCATGGATACGTGAACAAGCGAAATACTACATCGAAGCAGGGATCCCTCTGGAGATTAAAGTGGTCTGGCATAACCGACCCTTTGAAGCCATCATCCAGGAAGTCATCAGTGCCAGGCATGATCTGGTCCTCAAGATGGCGCACCAACACGACCGCCTCGAAGCCGTAATATTTACGCCAACCGACTGGCATTTATTGCGTAAATGTCCAAGTCCGGTATGGATGGTGAAAGACCAGCCATGGCCTGAAGGGGGTAAAGCACTGGTTGCCGTAAACCTCGCCAGTGAAGAGGCTTATCACAACGCGCTCAATGAAAAACTGGTCAAAGAGACGCTACAGCTTGCAGAACAGGTTAACCATACCGAAGTGCATCTGGTTGGCGCCTACCCTGTCACACCAATCAACATCGCGATTGAACTGCCTGAATTTGATCCCAGCGTTTATAACGACGCAATCCGTGGACAGCATCTGCTGGCCATGAAGGCGCTACGCCAGAAATTCAGTATTGATGAGAAAGTGACGCACGTTGAAAAAGGCTTACCTGAAGAGGTCATTCCTGATTTAGCCGAGCACTTGCAGGCGGGTATTGTGGTATTGGGGACCGTCGGACGTACCGGTATTTCTGCTGCGTTTCTTGGTAATACCGCGGAACAGGTTATCGATCATCTACGCTGTGACCTGCTGGTCATCAAGCCGGATGAATATCAGACGCCAGTTGAACTGGACGACGAAGAAGACGATTAACCACACAATGAAATGCCGGATGGCGATATCATCCGGCATTTTAAACGCCTAGTGTTGCTCCTCACCGCCGAGGAAATAGATACCAAGCGGGATAGCCAACAGAATCGTAAACACCATGCTGTAGACACAAATCATTGCAGATTGAATGGCGTACATTGAAGCGGTCCAGTCGGATAGCGGAATGTCATACTGTTCAATAACGCCACCGATCGTCGCTCGCGTCACGACCGACGCTGCGATAATAAACACCCCAAGCAGGCACAACAGAAACTTCCGTCCCTTCGCTGTTTTCAGCTTAGCCATGATCATAGTACTGTCCTTTTGCAAATGAAAAACCTTGTTACTTTGCGCTAACAATACCATGACATCAACTGACTGTCTGCTACATAAGCCGCATACAGGGTTGACGTTAGCGTTATTTCGCTGAAAATAGCGCTGATTGCATCATTTATCTCTCCTTTTGATTAATGATCTGACCGCCTTAACTGAGTAAAATATCTGGGGATTAGGATGTCAGATGATATTTAGCTAACACGGAGTTGCCAGGAAGAATCATGATCGCTGAACTGTTTATGAATAATGCGTTTAATTTGACGGTAATTCTTAGCTGCTGTGCCGCGCTGGTCCTGATGAGCGTCTGGTATCATCGTGGAGAGCGTCGCTGCAAAGGATTCATATTTCATGCCGCACAATTTTTTGTCTATGCCATTATCATTGGGACGTTTGGCAGCATTGCTAATAACGTTATCGAAAGTTACAGCCTGAAATTTATCTCCCCCAGCGTGGTCGACTTTATCTGCACCTCGTTGATTGCGTTGATCCTGACCATCAAACTTTTTCTGGTGATTAATCAGTTTGAAAAGACGCAGATTAATAAAGGCAGAGATATCACCAGCGCGAGGATCCTGTCGCGTATCATCAAGATTACCATCGTGGTTGCCATCATTTTACTGTATGGCGAACACTTCGGTATGAGCTTATCCGGCCTGTTAACCTTTGGCGGTATTGGCGGTATCGCAGTGGGTATGGCGGGGAAAGATATTCTGAGCAACTTTTTCTCAGGCATTATGCTCTATTTCGACAGACCGTTTAGCATAGGCGATTGGATCCGCTCCCCGGACCGCAATATTGAAGGCACGGTAGCAGAAATTGGCTGGCGAATGACTAAGATAAACACCTTCGACCATCGTCCGTTGTATGTGCCAAACTCGATTTTCTCCTCCATCAGCGTAGAAAACCCAGGGCGCATGACCAACCGGCGAATTAAAACGGTGATCGGGTTACGATATGAGGATGCCGATAAAGTCGGTGCCGTTGTCGAGTCGGTCAGAGAAATGCTGCAAAACCATCCTGGAATAGACCAGAAACAAACTCTGTTGGTCTATTTTAATGAATTTGCCGATTCATCGTTGAATATCATGGTGTATTGCTTCACGAAAACCACCGTCTGGAAGGAATGGCTCGCGGTACAGCAAGACGTTTATTTAAAGATTATCACGATAGTCCAGGCAAACGGCGCCGACTTTGCATTCCCCAGCCAGACGCTGTATATGGATAATCCTGAAGCATCGCCATTGACACACTAACAAAAGAAAAGACGCGGAAATCCGCGTCTTTTTTGTACTTATTTCAATGAGGAAATATCAATTACAAAGCGGTATTTCACATCGCTTTTCAACATCCGCTGCCAGGCACGATTAATATCCTGAATATCGATCACTTCGACATCGGCGGTAATACCATGCTGACCGCAAAAATCCATCATCTCCTGCGTTTCAGCAATGCCGCCGATAACTGAACCCGCCACAGACCTACGCCCAAGGATCAGGGGAACCGTATTCAGAAACGGATCCAACGCACCAAGATAACCGACCAGCACCAGCGTACCGCTTAGCGCCAGGGTTGGGATATAAGGGTTCAGGTCATGAACGTAGGGCACAGTATCGATAATCAGATCAAACTGATTCGCTGTCGCTTTCATCTGTTCACTGTCAGTGGAAAGCACAACGTGACTGGCACCCAAACGTCTGGCATCAGCTTCTTTGCCCGGTGAACGCGTAAACAGCGTAACTTCCGCGCCCAGCGCATTTGCAAGTTTGATTGCCATATGCCCGAGTCCACCCAGACCGACAACCGCGACTTTACTGCCCTCGCCTACCTGCCAGTGGCGCAGAGGCGACCATGTTGTGATCCCGGCGCAAAGCAGCGGCGCCGCACCGCGTAAATCGATCCCTTCAGGGACCTTCACCACAAACTTTTCGGTAACGACAATTTTGTCAGAATAGCCGCCGAAAGTAGGCAGACCGTCATGACGGTCGATATCGTTATACGTTAGCGTGTTACCTTCTTCGCAATACTGCTCTAGCCCCTGCTCGCAGGCGCTACAGTGTTGACACGAATCAACCATGCAGCCGACCCCTGCGAGATCGCCCACTTTGAATTTTGTTACCGACTTACCAACATGCACCACGCGGCCAATGATCTCATGCCCTGGTACCATCGGATATTTAGCACCGCCCCAATCGTTGTAGGCGTTGTGAATATCCGAGTGGCATACACCGCTGTATAAAATATCGATAACCACATCATCTTCACGCGGATCGCGACGAACAAAATTATGGGGGACTAAATCTTCTTTCACCGCCAGAGCAGCATAACCCTTCACATTCATGACCATTGAGATCTCCTCAGGGATTAGGTGTTACCAGAACCAGCATAGTTCAGGGCAGCAGGTTGTACTCAGCGTCGCTAACCGGTTCCAGCCATTCGTTCGACGCGCCAGGGGCCGGGATTTCCACGGCGATATGGGCAAACCAACTATCACGCGCGGCGCCGTGCCAGTGTTTCATTCCTGCCGGAATGTGCACGACATCGCCGGTTTTCAGCTCACGTGCCGGTTTATTCCACTCCTGATACCAGCCTCTGCCACCGGTCACCAGCAATATTTGTCCACCCTCATGATGAACATGCCAGAAGTTACGACAACCCGGTTCAAATGCGACATTGCCAATTACCACGCCTTCCATGGAGAGCATGGTCAGATAGCTGTCGCCAGTGAAATACTTCGCATACGCTTCATTTTTCTCTCCACGTGGAAAGACGCTGTTACCATCAAATTGTTCGTTCATAGTGACTCCAGTATGGATAATGTCCGCGGTGTTCATACCAGACATTCATCAAGAACCGTACGGGCATTTTCCCCAATCCCGGCTCCACAGTGCTGTTCGAGTATCGTAATAAACTCACTGAGTTGCTCAGGGAGGATCCCGATGTTAAGGCATATCGCAAAATGGCTTTTCAACTGGCTGTTAACGCCGCCCAGAACGGCCAGCGCCGAAACGGTCACCCATTCACGGTCCTGCCAGTCAAGTACATCTCGCTGAAAAATATCGCCAAACAGATGTGCTTTAAGCCAGACATCAATAGCGGGTGCAAAGTCAAACAGCGGACCGCTTACAGGCTGTCCAACCAGTTGCGTCTGAGTTAGGCTCCCAGCCTGAACACTGTTCCAGTCTGCAGGTGGCGGCGTGGCCGTTCTACCTTCGTCGTCTGAAAGCCCTTTCTCGCTTCGACTTTTCACCACCGACATAAAGCAGGACAGACCGTTCAGGCTGCGAGGGAAACCGCAGTATGCGTAGAGCTGTAGCAGGATCTCTTTTACTTCATTGAGCGTGAGTCTCGCATCCAGTCCGGCGTTGAGCGCGACGTCCAGCTTTTCCATCTGTCCTGTGGCAGTGAATGCCGCAATGGGAATGATTGCCTGTTGTCTGGCATCCAGTTGGTATTGCATATTCGACTCTCCAAATGGTGGCAACATTGCACCACCGGGGGCTGAAAACAGTAAAATTATAGAGACTCGACGTGTCGGTGATTAGAGAGGAAAAGAAGGACAAACTTATGAGCTGTACTCATTAATAATCAGCAGCAGGTACTCTTTATTTGCAGGTAACTGATTGAAGACTTACGCCACAATCTCGATTAAATTGCCGTCAGGATCTTTTATCACCGCTTCGTAATAACCATCGCCAGTAGTGCGCGGACCTGAGACTAATATCCCCTGTCCCTGCGCTTGCATTGCAATGGCATCAACATTTTCATTGCCGCCAACAGAAATGGCGAGGTGTACCCATCCGCAACGATTATTGTCAGGTTGCTGCCCGATAAGACCCGGTTTGGTCATTAACTCAATCGCAATTTCCTCGCCAATTTTGACAAAATAAGATTCAAACCCAGGATTGGTTTTACTGCGGTATTTCTCGTTGATCTTGCCGTCAAAAAACGAGACCCAGAAGCGAGCTTGCTGCTCGAGATCCTGTGTCCATAACGCCATATGCGCAATCTTCATAGCGAACCTCTTCCCGTTGTATCCAGAATAGTACGGCCCCTGTAAGGGATGTTGACATCGTTAATCATAATGCACGATCATGCACTCTATTGCTCGATGTTTATTTCACCTGGAGTATCCATGCTCGATTACGCCGCATTCCCGGAACAGCGCCAGGCGCTTATCTTTCAGATCCTGCAAGAAAACGGCAGGGTCATTTGTTCTGAACTTGCTAACCGATTAGGTGTTTCTGAACACACAATTCGTCGTGATTTGCATGAATTGAGCAAAGATGGCGTGTGTAAAAAAGTCTATGGTGGCGCGGTCATTACACTCCCTGAATCCGAAGACATCGACGTACGCAAGAGTATTAATGTAGCCAAAAAGAGCAACATCGCGCAGAGATGTGCCCGACTGGTCAAATCTGGAAGCTGTATTTTTATCGACACGGGTAGCACCAATCTGGCAATGGCAGAAGCTCTGCCCGCCGAACTGGCGTTAACCGTGGTGACAAATTCACCGGAGATTGCCGCCGTTTTGCTAAAAAAACCGCTGTTTGAAGTCATTATGCTGGGTGGCGTGGTGCAGAGATCTTCAGGTGGGTGCGTGGGAGCTTCCGCCATCGCACAAGTGCAGGACATTTTATTCGATCAGGGATTTATTGGCGGCTGCGCGATGTCGCCTGAATCCGGCTTAACGGGATTTGATTATGCGGATTGTGAATTCAAAAAAGCGGTGATTAAACAATGTAATGAAACTATCGTCGCGCTAACGGCTGAAAAAATCCCAGCCGTCGCCCGATATGTCGTTACCGAAAGCAGCAATATCGATGTGATTGTTGTAGAGGACAACATCAGCAAAGAGTACGCCACAGCGTTCCAGGCGCACGACATTCGAATTTATACCGTCTAACCGCGGTAGGCCCGCTGAAAATTTACTGTGCTAAACGTCGCTCCTGGCGTCAGCGCGATGATCGCTGACAGATAATCCAGACGGATTTTTTGCTGGTTTTCAGATTGTTCCACTACCAGAAATTCTTCTTTTTCCACGGTGGTACACGTTGTCAGCGCTTTAGCATCAAAACATGTGCCATCCGTTAGTTCAATGCGCAACCAATAGTGGTACATGCAGGCGATTTCCAGATAATCATGAAGATCGCAATCTATCGGGTGATACTCTTCGGTCGTTTTCATCATGCTACCTTCCCCAACGTCTTGTATATTCGGGAAATCGCCAACGCAACTTCCCGAACTATCCAGCTATTTCAACGCTTCAATGGGAGCGCCGAAATTAATATGCAGCACATTGCCGTCAATCACCAGCGCCGGAACAGATTTCACGCCAGCCACTTCAGCCTCAGCAACCCGATCAGGTTGCTCTCCCAGATGAACCACATCGATTTCAACATCTGCAGACAAATGCTGCAGAAGTGTCTGTTCTGCGGAAACACAAACCGGGCAACCTGCATGATAGAAACGAGCTTTAGTCATGATACATCTCCTTTAAATTATAGTATCGATTCGATACTATAATTTATGCTACGCTGCTTTTATCCTTTGTCAATATAGTTTTTAATCGATACTATATGCCGAGGAGGATTTGTTATGCCCGACATGTCACTTTTCGACGTACTTGACCGGCTTTCCAGCCTGACAAGGATGTGGTTTCGCCAGCATCCTTTACTGGCGGATCTCCAGCCAGTACAACTTAGCGCGTTAATGTATCTGGCCCGTTGCAACCGTTATTCCAATACGCCGCTTGGCGTAACGGACTACCTTGGGCTCACCAAAGGTACCGTGTCACAATCGCTGAAGCTTTTGGAAAACAAAGGGTTGATTGTTCGCAAGCCGGATGACCGTGATAAACGTAGCGTCCATCTACACTTAAGTGAGTCGGCCAATACCTTACTGGACGCCCTGCTCCCGCCAACGTTTTTAGTGGAGGGTGAATCGGCAATGGGTGAACGGGCGATCGTGCTCAGAGAGCTGCTGTTAGAACTGTTACGCGGGATCCAGAGGACCAACAATGTGCCTGGCTTTGGACTTTGCCATAGCTGTCGCTTCCACCAAAAAATTGATGGTCAGGGATTTTGTAATCTGACGAAAGAGAGATTGAGTGAAGAAGATTCATTGCTGATTTGCCGGGAGCATCAGCCGCCGGAAACATAAAATGGCTGGTGCAAAATCACACCAGCCATTATCTCTGTTAGTGCTTAACGATATACATTGTGCGGCTATAGGCCACATCTTCAGGGTTAGTAATCGGATACCCTTTCAGCCACGGTTTAATTAAACGCCCGTTGGTATACTGATAAATCGGTGCAATAGGTGCCTGTTCCATCAGAATTTTCTCCGCGGCGTTATAATCGGCATTGCGCGCTTTCTCTGTATTCTCCAGAGTTGCCTGGGTCAACACTTTGTCGTACGCCGGATCATTAAAGCGGGAGATATTGCCCGTATGGGTCGATGTTAATAGCGACAAGAACGTAGAAGGCTCATTGTAGTCACCCACCCATGAGGCGCGGATCACATCAAAATTACCGGTATTACGGCTGTCGATATACGTTTTCCATTCCTGATTCTGCAGTTTTACGTCAACACCGAGGTTCTTCTTCCACATAGAAGCCACTGCGATAGCAATCTTCTGATGATTTTCTGAGGTGTTGTACAGCAGCGTCAGTTTAAGCGGTTTCTGTGGGCCATAGCCCGCCGCACGCAGCAGCGTTTTTGCCTGCGCGTTCAGTTCTTCCTGACTCATTTGCTCAAACGGTGAAGGTTCCGGCACAAATCCTGCCGTTACATCCGGCGTAAAATGCCATGCCGGCTTCTCACCTGTACCCAATACCTTCTCCGCCATCAGACGACGATCGATAGTCATGCTGAGTGCCAGCCGCACGCGTGAATCGGCGGTCGGTCCCTTCTGGGTATTGAAAGCATAATAATAAGTACCAAGCTGCGGCGGGGTGTAAACCTGACCCGGGATATCCTTCAACAGTTTCTGATACATATTTTTCGGGAAGGATTCCGTGATATCAATATCACCCGCAAGATAGCGCTTGGTCGCAGCTGACTCCTGGTTGATCGGCAGGAAGGTGACTTTTTGCAACACTGTTTTGGCGTTGTCCCAATAATGCGTGTTCGGCACCACTTCCAGTTTTTCGTTCACGACGCGATCTTTGAGCACATAGGCGCCGTTACCAATAAGATTGCCTGGTTTGGTCCACTCTTTGCCGCTCTCAACGTTAGCTTTTTGTACCGGATAGAATGCAAAACTCGCTGTCAGATTGGCAAACCAGGGCAGCGGTTTATCCAGTTGAACTTTCAATGTCCGTGCATCGACAGCACTAACGCCAAGTTTATCAGGCGTGGCTTTGCCATCGATAATAGCCTGAGCATTATTAATTCCCGCCAGCGCCGCAAACCAGGCAAACGGCGACAGCGTTTTTGGATCAACCAGACGCTGCCAGCTATAGACAAAATCCTGCGCCGTTACCGGCGTACCATCGGCCCATTGCGCATTGTCACGCAGCGTAAACGTCCAGATGCGGTTATCGTTACTCTTCCACTGGGTAGCGACGCCAGGCACGATCTCACCCTTCTCATTCTGGTTGACCAGCCCTTCAAATAGATCACGAATAACCTGTATTTCAGGCAGCCCGACGGCTTTTGCCGGATCAAGCGACGCCGGTTCGTCTTTTATATGACGCACCAGTTCTTGTTTCTCTGCCAGTACCGTTCCGCTGGGAACATCAGCAGCCCAGGATAAAGAAATGCTGCTAACCAACAACGCACAACAGGTTACTGAAACAGAATGCTGCATAAGATACCCTCAATTCCGGCTACTAAGTGAATGTGTAATTATTTGTATCGCCAGCAGGAAATGCAATTAACTTCCGACAAGAAAGTGATATTACACCTGAAAAGATAAGTGTGTGAAAACGATTTGATTATCCATACATTTTGCACAACACTGCGAGTAACAATCCAAGCATTCAGAGATGACTATGACCGTTACCCGTCCCCGTGCCGAGCGCGGCGCATTCCCACCTGGAACCGAACATTACGGACGTTCCTTGTTAGGCGCACCGCTAATCTGGTTTCCTGCACTGGCAGCCGATCGTGAAAGCGGCCTGATACTGGCGGGAACGCACGGCGACGAAAACTCCTCTATCGTTACCCTTTCCTGCGCATTGCGTACGCTTAACCCTTCCCTGCGTCGCCACCATGTGGTGCTGGCCGTAAACCCTGACGGTTGCCAGCTTGGACTGCGCGCAAATGCGAACGGCGTCGATCTGAACCGTAATTTTCCCGCCGCAAACTGGAAAGCGGGAGAAACGGTGTACCGCTGGAACAGTAGCGCAGAAGAGCGTGATGTGGTGTTGTTGACCGGCGAAAGTCCGGGTTCAGAACCAGAAACCCAGGCGTTGTGTCAGCTTATTCACCGAATTCATCCCGCCTGGGTAGTCTCTTTTCACGATCCACTGGCCTGTATTGAAGATCCCAGAAGCAGCGAGCTGGGTTCGTGGCTGGCACAGTCGTTTGAATTGCCTCTGGTCACCAGCGTAGGTTATGAAACGCCCGGCTCTTTTGGGAGCTGGTGCGCAGACCTGAATTTACACTGCATAACCGCCGAATTTCCGCCCATTTCATCGGATGAAGCGAGCGAAAAATACCTGCTGGCCATGTCCAATCTGCTGCGCTGGCACCCTAGAGATGGAGCTGCCCGGTCGTAAAATGCAGGGCTGGCTCCGCATCGCTGGCAAGCCAGGTAGGGCCATCAAGATCGGCAAAGTTAACCTGCGGCGTAAGCGGTAACGCCGCACCGATAGCCCGGGAGGTACACAGCATGCAGCCCAGCATCAGCGCAAATCCCTGCTCGCGGGCTTCCGTTGCCAGCGCCAGTGCCTCCGTCAGACCGCCTGTTTTGTCCAGTTTGATATTGACCATTTCATAGCGTCCGTGCAGCGCTTTCAGGCTACTGCGAGTGTGGCAACTTTCATCTGCGCAGATGGGCAGCGGATGCACAAAATTCTCCAGCGCGGCATCATCCTGAGCCGGCAGCGGCTGCTCCAGCATTGCCACCCCTAAATCAGCCAACAGCTGACAGCGTGCCGCAAGGCCTTCTGCCCGCCAGGATTCATTGGCGTCGACAATAATCGTAGCGTCAGGAACAGCCGCACGAATGGCAACCATCCGCTCACTAATCAAGCGAGCATCCAGTTTAACTTTCAGCAGTTTTGCGCCATTTCCCCACAGCGCAGCCGCGCTCGCAGCCATTTGTTCCGGCGAGCCAATCACCACTGTTTGCGCCGTCGTCACCACTTCCGCCAGTTCACTTCCCACCAATTCCGCCAGCGACTTCTGCTGTTGACGCGCACTCAGATCCCACAACGCGCAGTCTACGGCATTTCGCGCAGCCCCTGCTGGCAGCAGCTTTTGCAGCTCTTCACGCGTAAGTCCGTTTTCCAGCTGTGGCGCAATGCTCATAATTTGCGCCAGAACAGAGGCATCGCTTTCGCCGTAGCGCGGGTACGGTGTGCACTCGCCAATACCTGTGACGCCATTTTCTGTCAATTCGACGACAACCACATGCGCTTCGGTCCTGCTCCCACGGGCTATGACAAAGGGAGTGTGCAGCGGCCAGGCTTCCTCATATACCTTAACTGTTCTCATTTGTTTTCCTTAATGCAGTCCCTGAAGCGGATATCCGCAAATAGCGTTTGCCGTGTTAACTGTTGATGGCATAAACTAGCCTCGACGTTAACTATATGTAAACAGGAAGATAACCATGTCACAAACCGTTCATTTCCAGGGCAACCCGGTTGCAGTTGCCGGCTCCATTCCTCAGGCTGGAAGCAAAGCTCAGGCTTTTACCCTTGTGGCTAAAGACCTGTCTGACGTTACGCTGGGCCAGTTTGCAGGCAAGCGCAAAGTGCTGAATATTTTCCCAAGCATCGATACTGGCGTTTGCGCGGCATCGGTACGTAAGTTTAACCAACTGGCGACAGAAATCGACAATACCGTCGTACTGTGTATTTCGGCCGACCTGCCATTCGCCCACTCTCGTTTTTGCGGCGCGGAAGGTCTGAGCAACGTTATCACGCTGTCCACCCTGCGCAACGCAGAATTCCTGAAAAACTACGGTGTTGAAATCGCTGAAGGCCCGTTGAAAGGTCTGGCCGCACGTGCCGTAGTTGTTATCGATGAAAATGACAACGTCGTCTTCAGCCAACTGGTCAATGAAATCACCAACGAACCAGACTACACAGCGGCGCTGGACGTACTGAAAGCGTAAGCTGCGTTTGCATACAAAAATGCCTCCGGATGGAGGCATTTTCATTTACGGCATTACTCTTCGCTTTTTTTCTGTTGGCTCAGGCCGTACTCGCGCAATTTATTGGCAATCGCGGTATGCGAAACGCCGAGGCGCTTGGCCAGCTTGCGCGTGCTGGGATAATTCATATACAGCTGCGTCAGCACGGAGCGTTCAAAGCGGCTGGTAATTTCATCCAGCGACCCTTCCATCACCTCTTCTCCGACCGCAACCGTTGCCGCATCATAATCCGGCAGTAAAATATCCTGCGGCCGTAGCTCATAGCCTTCAAGCTGGGTCAACGCCCGGTAGATAGCGTTTTTAAGCTGACGCACGTTGCCCGGCCAACCGTAACGGGTTAACACCGTGCTGAGATCGGCGGACAGCTTCGGACGCGGCACGCCCTGCTCATCGGCAAAACGCGCCACGAACAGTTCGGTGAGCGGCATAATATCTTGTGGGCAATCGCGCAGCGGCGGCAGGTTTAACGTCAGTACATTCAGACGATAATAGAGGTCTTCACGGAAAAGTCCTTTCTGCACCAGCTCCACAAGGTTCTTTTGCGTCGCGCAAATCACACGGACATCAACATGAACTTCGTGATCTTCTCCCACGCGACGGAACGTACCGTCATTGAGAAAACGCAGCAATTTGGTCTGCATACGCGGCGACATTTCGCCAATTTCATCTAACAGAACCGAACCGCCATTCGCCTGCTCAAAGAACCCTTTTTTACCTTCCGGCGCATGGCCAAACAGCTCGCTTTCAACCGCATCTTCAGGGATTGACGCGCAGTTCAGCGCCAGATACGGTTTCGACGCACGTGGGCTTGCCAGATGGCAGGCGTGAGCAAAGAGATCTTTGCCGGTGCCGGTATTACCAGTAATCAGCAGCGGCGCGCTCAGCGTCGCCAGCTTGCGCGCCTGTTCCACCACGTGTTTCATTTTGGCGCTGACGGCAATAATCTGGCTAAACGCGCTGAGATCCTGCGTAGTCATATTTTGCAACTGACGTCCCATTCGAATGGTGGAGCGCAACATCACCACCGCGCCGGTCAGCATCTGCTCCTGATTTTCGCCCTGCAAATGGACAGGCGTAATTTCCATCAGGAAATTCTGCCCGTTAATCACGACATGTTCGCTATGGGAATCCTGCGGATTGCTTTCCAGCCAGCGCTGGAAGTTAAACCCATTGATTAACTGGGCTGCGGTATGGTTGCGCATCCGCTCCTGGGTGTGCGCAAAAAGTTGACAGCTCGCAGGGTTCGCCATCTCAACTTTGCTTTTCATATCAAGAGAAAGGACCGGTTCTGGCAACGCTTCAAGCAGAGCACTCAGCGCCAGATGTTCACGTTCGGAAGGCATCCAGGGTACGGTACGCACATCCGTAACCCCTGAAATACGGCGGATTTCAGCCATCAGACTGCTGAAGTTGGTGAACTCCAGCTCCGCAAAATTAAGGTAAATTCGCCCGATGGGGTCAATCTCGATACCGCGTAAATCAATGCTTCTCAGCACCAGTAAATCGAGCAATTCGCGGGTCAGACCAAGACGGTCTTCACAAAAGACTTCCAAACGCATAGGAACCTTCACCTGGACAAGGGATTATGTGTTAAATGATAAGACAGTATTTGGTTTGCAGGAAGAACTCTGTCAACAAATATTGACAGCGCGCTGGAAAATTAGGCGCCGGGGCGTAAAGTTATACGATCGGCGCCTGTTTTATAGCTAACTTTCGCGCGGAGATTTGTTCTTTTGTAACGTCTCTTTCACCTGACCAATCAGTTGACGGCGAAAATCGCCCAGTCGTGGCTTATCATCATCGATCCACGGCAGCGGTCGGCAAAGTTCCATAGCTTTAATGCCCAGACGCGCCGTTAATAACCCCGCGCCAATGCCCTGTGCGGCACGCGTTGATAAGCGGGCGGCTAAATCCTGCGACATCCAGTCCATCCCTACTTCCCGCACCAGCTCACTGGCCCCGGCAAAAGCGATATTCAGCAGCACCAGGCGGAACAAGCGCAGACGGCTGTAATAACCAAGTTCAATGCCATACAGCGATGCAATGCGATTAATCAGCCGCAGATTTCGCCAGGCGATAAACGCCATATCCACCAGCGCCAACGGACTGACTGCAATCATCAGCGTGGACTCTGCCGCTGAACGGCTAATCTCACGCCGGGCTTGCGCATCCAGTACCGGCTGCACAAGATGGGCATACAGGCTGACCACTTCGCGATCGTTCTGCGTTTCATGAATTGAGGCATACCAACGCTGTAGAGCCGGATGCGACTGATCGATACCCGCCTGCTGCGCCAGTTTTTCACAAAATGCACGACCTTTTCCGGTTCCATGGCTGTGGAGCAAGTCTCGCGCTTCATCACGTTCGTGCGCGCGCTGACGCAATCGCCACAATCTGCGCCACTCGGTCGCCACCGATCCGACACCTGCGCCGATAATCAATGCGCCTGCGGCACATCCTCCCAGCGCGACCCAGTCCTGAGTCTGCCAGGCGTTCATGGTCCACTGCACACCCTGAGCAACAACGCTTACGCCAAACAGCGCCAGCCCGCCCATCACCATCTTGCGCCACAGACTGCGTTTGGGGCGTAAGGCCGCATCAATGACGGCCTCCGCCTGACCTTCGTCTTCCAGGGGTTCATCCACTTTCGCTGGAGAAAAAGTCTGCGCCTCCGTCTCATTGAACATTTGCTGCGCTTTAAACGCCGTGTTTTGTTCCACGTCCAGCGGACCTGAGAAATCGATACGCGGTTTTAACGGCTCGCTCATCGCAATTTATCTCCTATTAAAAACTCCAGCGCGGCATCAAGGCGGATATGCGGTAAGGGTTTATCGACATCCATAACCTGCGGGCGAAACGCCTCAAACTGAAAGCCCTGGCGGTCCCAAAATGCCTGTCCGGGCAGTCGCGCGGGAACCTCGCCCGGATAGACTGTCAGCGGTTCGCCATCGCTCAGACGATTACCTCGCAGCGCCGGGATCTTTTCACCTTTCACATCGATCAAGCCGCTGGTGGTTGCCTGCACCGATGCCAGCCCCAGACAATCCATGCTGATACCTTCGAACGCCGCGTTTTGCCATGCGTCCTGGATCAACTGCTGCAATAACGACACCATATTGGCGTGCTGATCGACCGTGACGTGGTCGGCTTTGGTGGCGGCAAACAGCAGCTTGTCGATCACCGGAGAAAATAGCCGACGAAACAGCGTACGCTGCCCGTAATGGAAGCTTTGCATCAACTGGGTAAGCGCCAGACGCATGTCGTTGAACGCCTGTGGCCCGCTGTTGAGCGGCTGCAGGCAATCGACCAGCACAATCTGGCGGTCAAAGCGCAGGAAGTGATTCTTATAAAACCCTTTGACGACCTTTTCGCAGTAATAATTGAATCTTTCGCGCAACATGCCCGCGTTGGTGTGTTTGTCAGCCTGCGCCAGCTTTGATTCCCCCCAGGCATCGACATCCGGCCACGGGAAGAATTGCAGCGCAGGCGCGCCCGCCATATCCCCGGGCAGGACAAAACGGCCCGGTTGAATAAAATGCAGGCCCTGCTGTTTACACTGATGCAGATACTCCGTCCAGGCGGCAGCAATTTCCGCCAGACGGTTTTCATCAGCAGGCGCCAACGGATCCAGCCCCTGGCATAACTGCCGCCATTTTGCCGACCATTCGCCCCGCTGCCCCTGCAATAATCCGGTCATTTGCCGCGACCAGCTCAGATAATCCTGGGCAAGCATCGGTAAATCGAGCAGCCACTCCCCCGGATAATCGACGATCTCCAGGTACAGCGTAGAGGTGTCTTTAAAGTGGCGCAGTAAAGAGTCATTGGATTTATAGCGCAGCGCCAGACGTATTTCACTCACGCCGCGCGTAGGGGTCGGCCAGGTTGGCGGAGAGCCGTACAGTTGCGCCAGTCCCTCATCATAGGTAAAGCGCGGAATGCCAAAATCGCGTTGAGGAACCCGTTTTACGCCGAGCAAACGCTCTTCGCGCACGCAACTGAGCAACGGCAGACGCGCACCGGCATGAATATTGAGTAACTGGTTTACCATCGCAGTGATAAACGCCGTCTTACCGCTGCGGCTAAGTCCGGTGACAGCCAGGCGTAAATGCCGGTCTACGCCGCGATTAACCAGCGAATTGAGTTCATTTTTAAGTCGCTTCATCGCCATCCCGTTTTGCTGAAGGAACCGAAGAAATTATAACAAACAGGAAGTAAAGATAGGGGTCAATTCTTACTTATCAACTACCTGGGCGGTACCTGGCGGCATTATTCTTACCGCCAGGAGCAGAAGAACTGCGTACGGCTTATTTATTCTCTACTTTAGGAAGCGAGATCTGGTTGATGCCACCTTCATTCGTCACCTGCGTATAGCCCATTTCAGTCAACATATCCTTCGCTTGTCCCGATTGACGCCCGGAGTTGCAGTACAGCTTCACAGTGTCGTTCTTATCAGGAACTTCAGCTGCAATACGTGCCTTCATTTCTTTTAATGGAATATTGACGGCCCCCTGAATATGCTGCTGTTGGTACTGTTCAGGAACGCGAACATCGATCCAGTGTTCGGCTGCGTAAACCGGCATGCCGATGACCAGAGCCAACGCTAATACACCTTTTTTCAACATAATATCTTCCTGACTGATAGTTGGATTTACCTCTACACTATACGCCAGTTCTTAAGAAAATATTGCGACCGCATTATCACCGTCTGCAGGCGCGGACGATTGTTCCTCAGGTTACCCATGCTGCAGTTAGCCTGTTGATTTTTCTACCCACATTTGATGTTCCTACCCAACAATTAGGTGAGCAAAGCTGTAATTTATTATTTAATCTGATTGCAGGTGAGAAAGGATTACAGAATATCACGATAGGAACACAAATATTGCTGACCGACTTCCTGATATAAAACCTGGGTATTAATGCCCTGCGAAATAGATTTTTTAGTTCACCTTCAATACCCGTGGTAACAACCCAAAAGAATTTTGACAGCCCCCAAATTATATTTGTAAGCTGCCGCAAATTAACTGAGGGAATGTTGATTAATTGTTGCTTGCTTTTGCTGATTCAAATATCAGGGTTGATTACCTGAATAGCGTTTCGACAATTTTGCCGCAGCCCGACTCAACACCGGTTCCAGAACCAACGCCAGCAGCATTTTTAGCGGGCGTCGGGCGACGGACTTCACCGCCCACCCTGCTACACCCGCCGGGCCGTAGCGCAGCGCGGTCAGAAGCACCAGCTTACCTGCTATTTTAAAGCCCGGCTTAACCCTTTGCCCGGCACGTTGCCAGCGATTGTTCATTTCTGTCCTCACAATTGACGGAAGCGACTACGTAAGGAAAAAGTATCGGACGTCACATAACGCTCCATTTCACGTAAACGCTTTTCACTAGCCGCCAGCTCGCGATCGACGGCATCCAACAGCTCACCGCTTGATGGCTGCTGCTCGCCGGAAACCACATTGTCCGGCATCGGATCCAACACAAAGGTCAGCACGATGTAGGCGACGAAGGTGAAAAAGGCCAGGCCAAAAAAGACTGACAACACCACCAGGATCCGTACCAGCTTCACAGGCACATCGAGATAATGCGCAATACCTGCGCAAACCCCCTTCACCATGCCCTGCTGCGGAATACGCCACAGTTTTTTGTTCAGGTTAACGCCTCCCATTAGCGGTCCCTCCAGTTTGGATGTTCAGCATCGAGGATGTCTTCCAGCGCCTGAATGCGCTCGCGCATCCGCTGTGCGTCATCGTTGAGTTCAACCAGGCGTTGCTGTTCACTTTGCGACAGTTCGCCACGACTGGAACGGTTGCTGTAGTGCAGCCAGAGCCAAATCGGTAAAACGAACAACACAAAGATGGTTAACGGGATAGCCAGAAATAGCGCGCTCATGAGTACTCCTTACAGGTGATGAGCGGCGGCGCGTTCGGGCGCCGCCAGATGTTATTATTGCTTGTCTTGCTGCATTTTGGCTTTAAGTTGCGCCAGCTGCTCGCTGATTTCATCATCTGCTTTCAGGTCAGCAAATTGCTGATCCAGAGACTTCTGTTTACCGAAGTTATGGCTTTCAGCCTCGGCTTCCATCTGATCGATACGACGCTCGAAAGATTCAAAGCGCGCCATCGCTTCATCGAGTTTACCGCTGTCCAGTTGACGACGGACATCACGCGAAGAACTCGCTGCCTGATGACGCAACATCAACGCCTGCTGACGAGCACGGGTTTCACTGAGTTTATTTTCCAGCTCACCGATCTCTTTTTTCATACGCGCCAGCGTATCGTCAACCAGCGTCACCTCATGCTCCAGAGAGGCAATTAAATCGGTCAGTTTCTGCTTTTCAATTAACGCAGAACGCGCCAGATCTTCTTTCTCTTTACGCAGCGCTAGTTCTGCTTTTTCCTGCCACTCTGCCTGTTGGGCACTGGCCTGTTCGATACGGCGAGATAATTGTTTCTTTTCTGCCAGCGCACGCGCTGAGTTAGAACGTACCTCAACCAGCGTGTCTTCCATTTCCTGGATCATCAACCGCACCAGTTTCTGCGGATCTTCAGCCTTTTCCAGCAACGCATTAATGTTGGCGTTCACGATGTCGGCAAAACGAGAAAAAATACCCATAATGTAATCCTCACTTACTGTTCTGATATCGGGCTATGCCCTGCTGTTTTCGTAATGCACTTGGCGTGCCAACTTTTTATCTAATTGATTCTAATAATTATATCTAATTTTACCTGTTGCGAAAATTAGGGTAAATTGGTGAATAACACTAACAAATGGTGAATTTCATCATGGCTGGATACAAAGATAATCTTCTGGGTGAAGCGAACAGCTTTATTGAAGTGCTGGAGCAGGTTTCTCATCTGGCACCGCTGGATAAACCTGTACTGGTTATAGGTGAGCGCGGGACCGGGAAAGAACTTATTGCCAACCGCCTGCACTACCTCTCCACCCGCTGGCAAGGCCCGTTTATTTCGCTTAACTGCGCGGCTCTAAACGAAAATTTGCTTGATTCCGAACTGTTTGGTCACGAAGCGGGTGCCTTTACCGGCGCGCAAAAACGCCATCCAGGACGTTTCGAACGCGCCGACGGCGGTACGCTGTTTCTCGATGAACTGGCAACCGCCCCGATGTTGGTACAGGAAAAATTACTGCGGGTTATTGAATATGGCGAGCTGGAGCGCGTTGGTGGCAGCCAGCCGTTGCAAGTTAACGTACGACTTGTTTGTGCGACCAATGCCGACTTACCTCGCATGGTCAGCGAAGGCACTTTCCGCGCGGACCTGCTGGATCGCCTGGCCTTTGACGTGGTGCAACTCCCACCGTTACGCGAGCGTCAAAGTGACATTATGTTAATGGCCGAGCATTTTGCCATTCAGATGTGCCGCGAGATCGGATTACCTCTGTTTCCGGGTTTTAGTGCCGAGGCCAGAGAAACTCTCCTCCACTACCGTTGGCCGGGCAATATTCGTGAACTGAAAAACGTCGTGGAGCGATCCGTTTACCGGCATGGAACCAGTGATTACCCGCTGGATGAGATAATCATTGACCCCTTCCGCCGCCACACTACTCAGCCGCAGGCGTCGGAAACTAAACCGATGTCTGTAGGTTTACCGCTGGATCTGCGTGAATTCCAGCAGCAGCAAGAGAAAGACTTTCTACAAACCAGCTTACAGCAGGCAAAATTTAACCAGAAAAAAGCCGCTGAATTACTGGGGCTGACTTACCATCAGCTTCGCGCTTTGCTGAAAAAACACCAGATTTAACGCACATTTGCAGATGTCATATTGGCGGATTTGACGCATAACCTCATCAGGGTTTACCATGACACCATTACTGTATAAAAAAACAGGTACAAATATGGCTCTGGCACTCGTTGGCGAAAAAATTGACAGGAACCGCTTCACCGGTGAGAAAATTGAAAATAGTACATTTTTTAACTGTGATTTTTCAGGTGCCGACCTGAGCGGCACTGAATTTATCGGCTGTCAGTTCTATGATCGTGAAAGCCAGAAAGGGTGCAATTTTAGTCGTGCGATGCTGAAAGATGCCATTTTTAAAAGCTGTGATTTATCCATGGCGGATTTTCGCAATGCCAGTGCGCTTGGCATTGAAATTCGCCACTGTCGTGCGCAAGGCGCAGATTTTCGCGGCGCAAGCTTTATGAATATGATCACCACACGCACCTGGTTTTGCAGCGCATATATAACTAACACAAATCTAAGCTACGCCAATTTTTCGAAAGTCGTGCTGGAAAAATGTGAGCTGTGGGAAAACCGTTGGATGGGTGCCCAGGTACTGGGCGCGACGTTCAGTGGTTCAGATCTTTCCGGCGGCGAGTTTTCGACTTTCGACTGGCGAGCAGCAAACTTCACACATTGCGATCTGACCAATTCGGAGTTGGGTGACTTAGATATTCGGGGCGTTGATTTACAAGGCGTTAAGTTGGACAACTACCAGGCATCGTTGCTCATGGAACGTCTTGGCATCGCGATTATTGGCTAGTCTTCAGGGAGCGGTGAATATTCCGCCCCCTGCACTGCTTTTTACCCCTCAGGCATCGCTGAAGAGTGGTGTGTGGAAATTTTCCACTCTTTACCGTCCCATGCATAAGTGAATGTGTAGCGGGCTGAAACCGTTGATTTGTCCGCGAAGGTAAATGTGTAGGTACCGGTGTCTATCGCCTTATTACACCCCAGGCGAATGGTACGCATGTCAATTTTCCCGGTCGGCTTTTTCGCAAGAAAATGCTCGAAATAATCAACACGTTCAGCGTCCGTTAAACGCGCTTTATTGGATACAGTAGGCAGCAATACCGCATCGCTAAGATAATTTTCAGATACCGTCTGCGCGTTACCTGTTTTCAATGACTCGTTCCACTTATCAAATAGCGCTTCGATTTGCGCTTTATTCACCTTCACACAGTCTGGAGTCGACGCTGCAAAAACGGCTCCAGGCAATAGGGCAAGTGAAACAACAAGGCTCAGTAATTTATTCATACAATTCATTCCATTAGAAGTTAAATGGCAACAGAAAACCGTTCATAACCAGGATCAAAGCCAAAATGCATTTAATAACCAATGGAAATCATCACCATAAATGGGTGAGAAGATTAAGATGCCATGAAGAAAAAATGGAATTAACATATTGAAATAATTATAGGTACTTTAGCTATTACAACTCACATAACGTGTACTACTTCCTGAATTATTATAGTTCAGCATTGATAGTGACACTCTAAATGCTCGCTCCACACTTCGTTATCGATGCCATACTCCATCTTCCGAGCACACACTGATATCAATCAGTAAACAACGACAGGTACGCCCCCACGTTTATAGCAAGTCAGATGGGCCATGAAAATGCTAAGATAGTTAACAGAGTAGATTCAAAGTGGATAGCAGGTATGAATTTTGACCATGTCGCGGTGTTGAACTCGAGCTTATCGAGCCTGTTACTCCCAAAAACAAACGGTAATGGCAAATGTCATTAAGTATTAGTAAGATAGCCTCTTTATATAATCCATTAAAATTATGCGCCTGGTTTTATCATCTCTGATCGTGATGGCTGGATTTCTGAGTGGTCAGGCTGCTGCTGCGCCTGAGCAAGCTCCGCACGCTGATATCCGTGACAGTGGGTTTGTCTATTGCGTCAGCGGGCAAGTCAATACGTTCAACCCACAAAAAACGAGCAGCGGTCTCATCGTCGATACGTTAGCGGCCCAATTGTATGACCGACTGCTTGATGTAGATCCCTACACCTATCGGCTGGTGCCTGAGCTTGCTGAAAGCTGGGAGGTGCTGGATAACGGCGCAACCTACCGCTTCCATCTGCGTCGTGACGTTCAGTTTCAGAAGACGGCCTGGTTCACCCCCACCCGCAAACTGAATGCAGACGATGTGGTGTTTACCTTCGAGCGCATCTTTGATCGCCACCATCCGTGGCACAATGTGAACGGCAGCAGTTTCCCCTACTTCGACAGCCTGCAGTTTGCCGATAACGTCCAAAGCGTGCGCAAACTGGACAACAACACCGTTGAATTCCGCTTAACGCAACCGGATGCCTCCTTTATGTGGCACCTTGCCACACACTATGCCTCCGTAATGTCGGCGGAATATGCCGCTAATCTGGCAAAACAGGATCGCCAGGAGTTGCTCGACAGACAACCCGTCGGCACAGGCCCGTACCAGCTTTCGGAGAATCGTGCCGGCCAATATATTCGGTTGCAGCGACATGAAAAATTCTGGCGTGGCACTCCTCTGATGCCGCAGGTCGTAGTGGATCTCGGTTCTGGTGGAACCGGACGCTTATCGAAATTACTCACTGGCGAATGTGACGTCCTTGCCTGGCCTGCCGCCAGCCAGCTCAGCATATTGCGTGATGACCCTCGCCTGCGTTTGACGCTGCGCCCGGGGATGAACATTGCCTATCTGGCGTTCAACACCAATAAACCGCCGTTGAATAACCCTGCCGTGCGGCATGCGCTGGCGCTAGCGATCAACAACCAGCGCTTAATGCAGTCTATCTACTACGGGACGGCAGAAACCGCGGCATCTATTTTGCCTCGCGCCTCGTGGGCTTATGATAACGAAGCTAAAATTACAGAATACAACCCGGCAAAATCGCGCGAGCAGCTAAAAGCGCTGGGGCTGGAGAATCTGACGTTACAACTTTGGGTCCCTACCAGCTCTCAGGCCTGGAACCCCAGTCCGCTGAAAACCGCCGAGCTGATTCAGGCAGATATGGCTCAGGTGGGTGTGAAAGTGAAGATCATCCCGGTAGAAGGTCGTTTTCAGGAGGCGAGATTAATGGATATGAACCATGATCTGACGTTATCCGGCTGGGCGACGGACAGTAACGATCCTGACAGTTTTTTCCGGCCGTTGCTCAGCTGTGCCGCCATCAATTCACAGACCAACTTTGCCCACTGGTGTAATCCGCAGTTTGACAGCATTCTGCGCAAGGCTCTCTCTTCGCAGCAGCTTTCATCGCGAATTGATGCCTATGACGAAGCGCAAAATATTCTTGCCCAAGAGTTACCGATCCTGCCACTGGCCTCTTCACTGCGTCTACAGGCTTACCGCTACGACATCAAAGGGTTGGTGCTCAGTCCATTCGGTAATGCCTCTTTTGCCGGCGTGTCCAGGGAAAAGAAAGATGAGGTGAAAAAACCATGATTATCTTCACCTTGCGTCGATTTTTATTGCTACTGGTAACCCTGTTCTTCCTGACCTTTATTGGCTTCAGCCTGAGCTACTTCACGCCTCATGCGCCGTTACAGGGTGCATCGCTGTGGAACGCATGGGTATTCTGGTTCAATGGTCTCATTCACTGGGATTTCGGCGTATCCAGTATCAACGGTCAGTTGATCTCAGAGCAGCTGAAAGAGGTGTTCCCGGCCACAATGGAGCTGTGCATTCTTGCCTTTGGTTTTGCACTAATGGTTGGGATCCCCGTTGGTATGCTGGCCGGTATCACGCGGAACAAATGGCAGGACCGCTGCATCAGCGCATTGGCTCTGATGGGGTTTTCTATCCCCGTTTTTTGGCTGGCGCTGCTGCTGACATTGCTCTTCTCACTGACCCTCGGCTGGTTACCCGTTTCCGGGCGTTTTGATCTTCTCTACGAGGTGAAACCTGTTACCGGTTTTGCCATTATTGATGCGTGGATCTCCGACTCGCCCTGGCGCGATGAAATGCTGGTCAGCGCTATCCGTCATATGGTGCTCCCGGTGCTGACGCTCTCCGTTGCGCCCACCACAGAAGTTATCCGCCTGATGCGTATCAGCACCATTGAGGTCTTTGACCAGAACTACGTCAAAGCGGCGGCCACGCGCGGTCTGTCACGATTAACGATTCTGCGTCGTCACGTCCTGCACAATGCCCTTCCGCCAGTGATCCCGCGTCTGGGATTACAGTTTTCCACCATGCTGACGCTGGCGATGATCACCGAGATGGTCTTTAGCTGGCCCGGTCTTGGTCGTTGGCTGATTAACGCGATTCGCCAGCAGGATTACGCGGCGATTTCAGCGGGCGTGATGGTGATTGGTTCACTGGTTATCATCGTTAACGTCATCTCTGATATTCTGGGTGCTATGGCTAACCCTCTGAAACATAAGGAATGGTATGCCTTACGATAGCGTCTATAGCGAAAAACGCCCGCCAGGTACGTTGCGCACCGCATGGCGCAATTTCTATGGCGATGCGACTGCGATGATCGGCCTGTACGGCTGTGCGGGACTGGCTATTCTGTGTATTTTTGGTGGTTGGTTTGCCCCTTACGGCATCGATCAGCAATTTCTCGGCTATCAGCTTTTACCGCCGTCATGGTCGCGCTATGGCGAAGTCTCATTCTTCCTCGGGACTGACGATCTGGGACGTGACGTTTTAAGTCGTCTGCTCAGCGGCGCGGCCCCGACCGTTGGCGGCGCGTTTGTCGTTACTCTTGCCGCCACGCTGTGTGGCCTGGTATTGGGCGTAGTTGCCGGTGCGACGCACGGCTTGCGCTCTGCGGTGCTGAACCACATTCTGGACACCCTGCTGTCGATCCCTTCTCTGCTGCTGGCGATTATTGTGGTGGCCTTTGCCGGGCCGCATCTGACACACGCCATGTTTGCCGTCTGGCTGGCGCTGCTGCCGCGCATGGTGCGCTCCGTTTACAGCATGGTGCATGACGAGCTGGAGAAAGAGTACGTCATTGCCGCTCGCCTGGACGGTGCAACCACACTGAATATTCTGTGGTTCGCCGTTCTGCCCAATATTACCGCTGGCCTTATTACTGAAATCACCCGCGCACTGTCGATGGCGATTCTGGATATCGCCGCGCTGGGTTTTCTCGACCTTGGCGCACAGTTGCCGTCCCCGGAATGGGGAGCCATGCTCGGCGACGCGCTGGAGCTGATTTATGTCGCACCGTGGACGGTGATGCTGCCAGGCGCGGCAATTATGATAAGCGTGTTGCTGGTTAACCTACTGGGTGACGGCGTGCGCCGCGCAATTATTGCGGGGGTGGAGTAATGCCATTACTGGATATCCGCAACCTGACCATTGAATTCAGAACCGGTGACGACTGGGTTAAGGCTGTTGATCGTGTCAGCATGACCTTGAATGAGGGTGAAATCCGCGGGCTGGTCGGTGAATCTGGATCAGGCAAAAGTCTGATCGCTAAGGCCATTTGCGGGGTTGCTAAAGATAACTGGCGCGTAACCGCAGACCGTATGCGTTTTGATGATATCGATCTGCTACGCCTTTCGGCGCGTGAACGACGCAAATTGGTCGGTCATAACGTCTCCATGATCTTTCAGGAGCCGCAGTCATGTCTCGATCCGTCCGAGCGTATCGGACGTCAACTGATGCAAAATATTCCGGCATGGACCTACAAAGGTCGCTGGTGGCAGCGCATCGGTTGGCGCAAACGCCGTGCGATTGAACTCTTGCACCGCGTCGGGATAAAAGACCATAAAGACGCCATGCGCAGCTTTCCATATGAGCTGACCGATGGCGAATGTCAGAAGGTCATGATCGCTATCGCATTAGCGAATCAGCCGCGTTTGCTGATTGCCGATGAACCAACGAACGCGATGGAGCCAACCACCCAGGCGCAAATTTTCCGTCTGCTAACCCGTCTGAATCAAAACAGCAATACTACCATTTTGTTGATAAGCCATGACCTGCAAATGCTCAGCCAGTGGGCTGACAAAATCAACGTGATGTACTGCGGGCAAACGGTCGAAACCGCGCCAAGTAAAGATTTGGTGACCATTCCTCATCATCCTTATACTCAAGCGTTGATTCGCGCTATTCCTGATTTTGGTAGCGCAATGCCGCACAAAAGCCGCCTGAATACCATGCCAGGAGCTATTCCATTGCTGGAACAATTACCCATCGGCTGTCGTCTGGGGCCACGCTGCCCTTATGCACAACGCGAATGTATTGAAACCCCAAGACTGACCGGAGCAAAGAATCATCTCTACGCCTGTCATTTCCCGCTGAACATGGAGAGAGAGTGAGATGGTAGAAACCCTGCTCGAAGTTCGTAATCTGAGCAAAACCTTTCGCTACCGGACAGGTTTATTTCGCCGCCAGACCGTTGAGGCCGTTAAGCCCCTGAGTTTCACCCTGCGTGAACGTCAGACGCTCGCCGTCATTGGTGAAAACGGTTCGGGGAAATCTACGCTGGCAAAAATGTTGGCGGGTATGATTGAACCCACCAGCGGTGAGCTGCTGATTGACGATCATCCGTTAAAATATGGCGATTATTCATTTCGTAGTCAGCGGATCCGTATGATTTTCCAGGATCCGTCAACATCGCTTAATCCGCGGCAACGTATCTCGCAGATCCTTGATTTTCCGCTACGTCTGAATACCGACCTCGAGCCTGAGCAGCGTCGTAAACAGATCGTGGAGACCATGCGCATGGTCGGGCTGCTGCCCGATCACGTAAGCTATTACCCACATATGTTGGCCCCAGGGCAAAAACAGCGTCTGGGCCTTGCCCGTGCGCTCATTTTACGCCCCAAAGTCATTATCGCCGACGAAGCCCTGGCCTCTCTGGACATGTCGATGCGTTCACAGCTCATCAATCTGATGCTGGAATTGCAGGAAAAACAGGGGATTTCGTATATCTATGTGACCCAACATATTGGCATGATGAAGCACATCAGCGATCAGGTATTAGTCATGCATCAGGGCGAAGTGGTAGAACGCGGCAGTACAGCGGATGTTCTGGCGTCCCCGCTTCATGAGCTTACCCGCCGCCTGATTGCAGGTCATTTCGGCGAAGCGCTCACCGCTGATGCCTGGCGAAAAGATCGTTAGCAAACGGCTGCCCTCCTCAACCGGGGGGCAATCTGTCATCAGTGACACAACGTGGGTAAGAGCAGCGTATCAACTTCGGTAAACGCGACTGACGGGTAAAGGGCACCACCTTGCATTGCCCAGACACCTGCGGTACTGGCCTCGTCAATAAGTCGTACTGTTTCTACTCCCTTCACCACAACACGGTCGCAATATTCCCTGATATTTTTGATCAGCACCGGGAACATCGGTTTTTCTACCTGTTCCAGGAAGAAACCGCGATCCAGTTTCACAACGTCAAAATGACCGCAAACCAGCGGACTGGCCCCTACGCTGCCGGAGCCAAGATCGCCCAACCACAATGCGTTTGGGCCGTCGCGAAGTGAATTAATCAGCAGATTATTCAGGCACACGGTATTCGACAGAAAACGTTCTGAAAGTTCCAGTGCAATAAATGGTAGAGCATGTAAGACCGACTTGATGGCTGGATCACCAATCGCCAGCAGTGCCATTTCGTCAATGAGGTTCAGGGTGCAAATAAGGCTGTTGCGCTCAAACCAGTCACGCTTTTCGGCAATTAGTCGAATTTGCTCGAGCATGAAATTACGCTTTTGTTCGCTATCCCACGCTGAAATGATGAAATCTGGATGCAACGGGTGAACCGTATCTGAAGTAAACCGGGCGTTAATCTCTACACCCAGTAATTTATCTGTTGTGTCTCTCATCGGTTCCGCGATGAAATGATAGTGCATAAGACCACTCCAATTGATCATAACATCCTGATAATGCACTTCTAATCACAATCAATCAATAATATCGATCAATGAATCGATATTGATCGATAAAAACAATATATCATAACAAGCTGAATATTGTCATGTTTTATGTTTTAAGAAAGTTCCTACCTTGCTATGTTTATTAACATCAGCTAGCAATGAAATAATACCATTTCAATGCCTTTGAAACCTCGTATTTTCTCTGATTCACCGACGTTAGATGCCTGAACGAAGCATAAGCGGAGGGGGATGATATACTCCTCACATGTAATGACGTGACAGGTCACGTGAGGCGGATAACCATTCTCCAGGGAAAAAGCGTGGGATATAATTTCAGGCCAATTTCGAGTGTGTTTGATGCGTCAATCATAACTCATTGATTGATAAAAGATAAGTGTTAACCAAAAGGATTAAAGCCATGGGTTTTTTATCAGGTAAGCGCATTCTGGTGACAGGCCTTGCCAGTAAATTGTCTATCGCATGGGGAATCGCTCAGGCGATGCATCGCGAAGGTGCAGAACTGGCGTTCACCTACCAGAACGACAAGCTGAAAGGTCGTGTGGAAGAATTTGCAGCGCAATTAGGCTCCAACATTGTTTTGCAGTGTGATGTAGCTGAAGATGCCAGCATTGACGCCATGTTTGCTGAACTGAGCAAAGCCTGGCCGAAATTCGACGGTTTCGTACACTCCATCGGCTTCGCACCTGCTGACCAACTGGATGGTGATTATGTGAATGCAGTTACCCGCGAAGGATTTAAAATTGCGCATGACATTAGCGCTTATAGCTTTGTTGCGATGGCAAAAGCATGTCGTTCCATGCTAAACCCTGGCTCTGCGCTATTGACGTTGTCCTATCTGGGCGCAGAGCGTGCAATCCCGAACTATAACGTGATGGGCCTGGCGAAAGCCTCATTGGAAGCAAACGTCCGTTATATGGCTAACGCAATGGGGCCTGAAGGCGTACGCGTAAACGCAATTTCCGCAGGTCCAATCCGCACCCTCGCCGCTTCCGGTATCAAAGATTTCCGTAAAATGCTGGCCCATTGCGAAGCTGTTACGCCGATTCGCCGCACTGTTACCATTGAAGATGTGGGCAACTCTGCGGCATTCCTGTGTTCCGATCTTTCTGCCGGTATCTCAGGTGAAGTTGTACACGTTGACGGTGGTTTCAGCATCGCTGCAATGAATGAACTAGAACTGAAATAATCATCCACTCTTCTCTGGGCGGCCCACCGTCGCCCGTGATGCTCGTTTTTAATTCCCCTCTACCCTGTCCCATATATGCTTTTCTGATATTTATTATCACGTAACAATCTTTCATCCCCTCTTCTGCTTACGTCAGGATATTGCAGCGCAAACGATCCGGCGTAGTGGTATGACGACGTGTCCGGGTCGCCACTTTTTAGACCAAGGACCGCCCATGGAACAACGCCGAATTGAAGGCAAAAGCCACTGGTATCATGAGACGCAATCCAGCATGTATCCACAAGATGTTCTTCCGCTGGTGCCGGAAGCCGCTCATGTCGACGACTGCTTTTTACTGGATCTGGCGATATCTGATGACGCCCTTTTACCTTTTCAATCCTGGTTAATCCCTGCCCGTAAACTTGCACAGATCCTCTTCCCGATCCACGTAAACCTGAGTCAGATGCACACATTCAGCGCCTATGAACGGATGAGTACGGCGTTAACAGTCGCTCAGGTATATGGCGTCCAGCGATTATGTAATCACTATGCCGCGCGTCTAACACCGCTTCCTGGGCCGGACTCCTCGCGGGAAAGTAACCATCGACTGGCGCAAATCACCCAATATGCTCGTCAACTTGCCAGCTCTCCTGCCGTGATAGGCGCGCGCGATCGCCAGCATCTGGATGCAGTCGGGCTGACCACCAGCGATAGCATTCTGATGAATCAAATTATCGGATTCGTCGGTTTTCAGGCCCGTATCGTGGCCCTGTTTCAGGCCTGGTGTGGACATCCGGTGCGCCGAATTCCGGGTCTCGATATACAACAATTCGCTCACGCTTCGCCATTTAGTGCAGCAAACGCTACCTGGCACGCTGCGCCATTCCCAATAGAAAAACATCTTAATCATGATGAGTCGATAGAAAGACGTTATCCCGAGGAACTGCAAGCGTTACTGCCATTACTGATACATTCCCCCGTCATTTTGGATTTACTCGGGTCGCTCATTTCCAGCACGCAACGTAGCGGGATACCGGTACAGGCATTTTCATTGGCGGCGCTGATGACTTCGCGGATTAATGGCAGCGTGGCCTGTTTTAATGAACATGCGTATTCAGCTCATGAATTAACCGAGGCCATTACCGTTCTTCGTCAGGATGAACGTGAATTACAACGGTGGGAACAACGACATCCGGTTGAGCGCGTCACCCTACAGGCGGTACAATGGCTGACCCGGGCGCCCGACCGCTTTAGCACCGCACTGTTAACGCCTTTGTTCGATCAGGGAATCTCTTCAGAGCAGGCCATTAACCTGCTAGCCTGGAGTGGATTGTGCGGATGGTTGAATCGCTTGAAAATCGCGCTGGGCGACACTGATTAACCGATCCACTTACTGAAAGAGCGCTTGCTGCAACTGGCAGAATCGCGTAAAACTGTCAGCCGCTCTTTTAGCCACGAAAATAGACAATTATGCTTCAGGACAACCCGCTGCTAGCGCAGCTTAAACAGCAACTACATTCCCAGACGCCACGTGCTGAAGGGGTGGTAAAAGCCACGGAAAAAGGCTTTGGCTTCCTGGAAGTCGATGCACAAAAAAGCTATTTCATTCCACCGCCGCAGATGAAAAAAGTGATGCATGGCGACCGTATTGTTGCGGTTATCCATACAGAAAAAGACCGTGAGTCTGCTGAGCCGGAAGAACTGATCGAACCCTTCCTGACGCGCTTCGTGGGTAAAGTTCAGGGCAAAAATGACCGTCTGTCCATTGTGCCGGATCATCCGTTACTGAAAGATGCTATTCCTTGTCGTGCAGCCCGCGGCGTTGAACATGAATTTAAAGAAGGCGACTGGGCTGTTGCAGAAATGCGCCGCCATCCGCTGAAAGGCGATCGCACCTTCTACGCCGAGTTAACCCAATTTATCACTTTTGCTGATGACCACTTTGTCCCGTGGTGGGTCACACTGGCACGCCATAATCTGGAAAAAGAAGCACCAGACGGTGTAGCAACCGAAATGCTGGACGAAGGCCTTGTTCGTGAAGATTTAACCGCCCTCAATTTCGTCACCATCGACAGCGCCAGCACCGAAGATATGGACGATGCGCTGTATGCTGAAGAACAAGCTGACGGCACGCTACAATTAACCGTCGCCATTGCCGACCCAACAGCCTGGATTGCAGAAGGCAGCAAGCTGGATAAAACGGCTAGAATTCGCGCGTTCACCAATTATTTACCGGGGTTCAATATCCCGATGTTACCACGTGAATTGTCTGACGATCTCTGCTCTCTGCGCGCGAACGAAGTGCGCCCGGTTTTAGCTTGTCGTATGAGCATTACCGCCGATGGCACGATTGAAGACAACATCACCTTCTTCGCCGCAACCATCGAGTCTAAAGCGAAGCTGGCCTATGACAATGTTTCCGACTGGCTGGAAGGTACTGGCGAGTGGCAACCAGAAAACGACGCGATTGCGGAACAAATCCGTCTGCTGCATCGTATTTGCCTGAGCCGAGGAGAGTGGCGTCATAACCACGCGCTGGTCTTTAAAGATCGCCCGGATTACCGTTTCGTTCTCGGTGAAAAAGGTGAAGTACTGGACATCGTCGCTGAGCCGCGCCGCATCGCAAACCGTATCGTGGAAGAATCCATGATTGCGGCAAATATTTGCGCCGCCCGTGTGCTTCGCGACAAGCTGGGCTTCGGTATTTACAACGTCCATATGGGATTCGACCCGGCCAACGCCGACGCTCTGGCCGCGCTGCTGAAAACCCACGGTATGCACGTCGATGCCGAAGAAGTACTGACACTGGAAGGTTTCTGCAAACTGCGCCGCGAACTGGATGCACAGCCATCCGGCTTCCTCGACAGCCGAATTCGCCGCTTCCAGTCTTACGCTGAAATTAGTATTGAGCCAGGTCCACACTTTGGGTTGGGTCTGGAGGCATATGCCACCTGGACTTCCCCAATCCGTAAGTACGGCGATATGATCAACCACCGTCTGCTTAAGGCCGTCATCAAAGGCGAAACCGTCGCCCGACCTCAGGATGATACCACCGCGCAGATGGCAGAACGTCGTCGCCTGAATCGGATGGCTGAGCGTGATGTGGGTGACTGGCTATACGCCCGTTTCCTGAGTGATAAAGCCGGAACCGACACCCGCTTTGCGGCCGAGATCATCGACGTCAGCCGCGGCGGCATGCGCGTACGTTTGGTTGATAATGGCGCTGTTGCCTTTATTCCTGCACCCTTCCTGCACGCCGTGCGTGATGAACTGGTCTGCAGCCAGGAAAGTGGTACCGTACAAATCAAAGGTGAAGTGGTTTACAAAGTCACTGATGTGATTGACGTAACTATCGCCGAAGTTCGCATGGAAACCCGTAGCGTTATCGCGCGTCCAGCAGCGTAAACTGACAAATCCAACGACCTTTCTCTTTTTTGAAAGGTCGTTTTCTTTTTTTAGCGGCCAAATTTCAACCACACACTACACTTCTCTTATCCAGTCAAAATTTTTTTTTACTATTTTTCAGTTCCGCTGGCTTTGCTTTTTATGGATTCTGGATTACATATAAATATATAAATAAAACAATACGTTCAGCCATAATCACCCTGAATGAATCATGGCTACCCTTACTTTTGAGGCTTTATGCGCTTTAAACGGGATAGTACACATCATGAAAGACGTCCGGGAGCTGGTTACGTTGTATAGCTATGTGGGCACTCATAACCCCTACTGGCGTTTGTCAGAGGATTGCAACATCCTGCATTTCTCTATTGACGAAACAGCAGACGCTGAGCAGACCATCGAATTATCACCCGAGCAGGCCGACCGCATTCGCGAGATGACGGTAATTACGTCAAGCCTGTTGATGACGTTACCTATTGAAGATGACGATATTCCGGTACATTTGGTCGGGCGGAAAATCAATAAGCGCGAATGGGCCGGCAGCGCATCAGCCTGGGATGACACCCCTTCCGTCGCACGCGATCTGGCTCAAGGTCTCTCTTTTGCCGAGCAGGTGGTTTCAGAAGCCAACTCCGTTATTGTCATTCTTGACCGCATGGGCAACATTCAGCGTTTTAACCGTCTGTGCGAAGAGTACACCGGACTCAGAGAACGTGAAGTCATTGGCCAAAGCGTATTCACACTGTTTATGAGTCGACGTGAAGCCGCAGCCTCCAGACGCAACATTGAGGTCTTTTTTCGCGAAGGCAACTCATATGAAGTCGAACGTTGGGTGAAGACCTGCAAAGGTCAGCGCCTGTTTCTTTTTCGCAATAAGTTTGTACATAACGGTAGCGGCAAGAACGAAATATTTCTGATCTGTTCCGGCACCGATATCACTGAAGAACGCCGCGCGCAGGAACGCCTGCGTATGTTGGCTAATACCGACTCCATCACCGGATTACCGAACCGTAACGCCATTCATGAGCTGATAAGCGACGCGATTGAGAACGCAGGTGATACTCAGGTTGGGATTGTATATCTCGATCTGGATAACTTCAAAAAGGTGAACGATGCCTACGGGCATATGTTTGGCGATCAGCTATTACAGAGTGTGTCGCTTGCAATCCTCAGTTGTCTTGACGACAACCAGCTATTGGCTCGGTTTGGCGGTGATGAATTTATCGTCCTTGCCACCGAAACGTCCCAGAGCACTCTGGAAGCTACCGCATCGCGCATTCTGACACGCCTGCGTCAGCCCTTTCGCATTGGCCTGATTGAAGTCTATACAGGCTGCTCTATTGGTATTTCCCTTGCTCCACAGCATGGTCAGGACTGCGAGAGCGTCATTCGTAACGCCGATACGGCCATGTACACCGCGAAAGAAGGCGGCCGCGGACAGTTTTGTGTTTTCTCTCCGGAAATGAATCAGCGGGTATTTGAATACCTGTGGCTGGATACTAACCTGCGCAAGGCGCTGGAAAACGATCAACTGGTTATCCATTATCAGCCAAAGATAACCTGGCGAGGCGAAGTGCGCAGCCTGGAGGCGCTGGTACGCTGGCAGTCTCCGGAACGCGGCCTCATTCCACCACTGGAATTTATCTCCTACGCCGAAGAGTCAGGGCTTATCGTTCCGCTGGGTCGCTGGGTTATTCTGGACGTTGTGCGTCAGGTCGCAAAATGGCGCGCCAAGGGAATCAATCTGCGCGTGGCGGTAAACGTTTCTGCCCGCCAGCTCGCCGATCAGACGCTATTTACCGATCTCAAACAGGTGCTTCATGAACTCGACTTTGAATATTGCCCCATCGATGTCGAGTTAACGGAAAGCAGTTTGATTGAAAATGAGCAGTTGGCACTGTCCGTCATTCAGCAGTTTAGCCAGTTGGGGGCGCAAATCCATTTGGATGATTTTGGTACTGGATATTCGTCACTGTCTCAACTGGCCCGCTTCCCGCTTGATGCAATTAAACTGGATCAGACCTTTGTCAGGGATGTACACAAACAACCTATTTCGCAGTCGCTAGTACGTGCCATTGTTGCGGTCGCACAGGCACTCAATCTGCAGGTCATCGCCGAAGGTGTTGAAAGCGCGAAAGAGGATGCGTTTTTAACCAAAAATGGTGTCAACGAGCGTCAGGGTTTTTTGTTTGCCAAACCAATGCCAGCGGCTGCATTTGAACGTTGGTATCGACGACATCTGAATAAAAAAACGCGCTAATGCTGTGGGATCAAACGTCATTAATAGCCATAAATGGACATTACGTAACGATCCTATCTGCATGTAATCACAGAATATATAATATTCTTCTATCATTGATAGTTAATACTATTTTTCCCTTCTCTTTTGCCATGAAATTCTGCATCATGAAATTCAAACTCTATTGCTATTAGGATGATAACCATGTCTGATATCGACGCTCAGCGTCTGGCCGAACGCATTGATACCGTGCTGGATATCCTCGTTGCAGGTGATTACCACTCAGCCATCCACAATCTCGAAATTCTGAAGGCTGAGCTGCTAGACACGGCCAAAGAAGATGCCGAGTCTTTGCCCAAAAAGCACAAGGCTCCCTGGGAGATCTGATGACATTAACCCTTTAATGTCGCTGCTATAAGCAAACTGCGTATGAAGCAGTTTCCGTTTAATTTCCGATACGATATCGCAATAAAATTAATATTATGAATTCCCGACAACAATCTATTTTGCAGATGGTGACTGATAAAGGTCAGATGAGCGTTGCCGAACTGGCAAAAATCACCGGTGTCTCGGAAGTGACGATTCGACAGGATCTGAACACACTGGAAAAACAGAGTTATTTACGCCGTGCGCACGGTTTTGCCGTTTCATTGAACAGTGATGATGTGGAAACGCGCATGATGACTAATTTTACGCTGAAGCGTGAACTGGCCGAATTTGCCGCATCTTTGGTAAGCCCTGGCGAGTCCGTATTCATTGAAAACGGCAGCAGCAATGCGCTCTTGGCCAGAACGCTGGCGGAGCAAAAAGATGTCACCATCATTACCGTCAGCAGTTATATAGCCCATCTGCTGAAAGAAACCCCCTGCGAAGTGATTCTCCTTGGCGGCATCTATCAGAAAAAAAGCGAAAGCATGGTGGGGCCCTTAACTCGCCAGTTTATCCAGCAGGTACATTTCAGCAAGGCCTTTATCGGCATTGATGGCTGGCAGGCTGACACCGGCTTCACCGGACGCGACATGATGCGTTCTGATGTGGTTAACGCGGTGCTGGAAAAAGGTGCAGAAGTTATTGTACTTACTGACAGCTCAAAATTCGAAGCCATTCACCCTTACACGCTGGGTCCATTAGAGCGATTCAGCCGCGTAGTCACGGATTCCAGACTCAGCGCCAGCGTACAAATGCAGCTCGAGCATTCAGGATTAACCGTCAATATCATTGATGCGCACGCATAAAATGTTCAGCAGATGATTTGTCAGTCGGCAAATCATCCCCTCTCTGAGAGTTATCTGACAGTCCAATTAAGACTTTTTACCTGTCGTTAACAGGATTAAGTCGTAAAATTAATGTTAGCGATATAACAGGAACGAACCTCCAATCTCAGGATAGTGTTTGTCATGCCTTCGCTAAACGGTTTCACGGAAATATCTTCGTTAGCCTAAATTTAGCGCTACTCTTAAAGAACACTGGATTCCGTGAATCAATAATTCAGGAGAAAGTATTATGTTAGTAACGAGCAAAAAAATGACCGCTGCCATTTTGGCAATTACTCTGGCAATGTCGCTGAGTGCCTGCTCTAACTGGTCCAAACGTGACCGTAACACCGCAATTGGTGCTGGTGCTGGTGCAATCGGTGGTGCAGTCCTGACTGACGGCAGCACGCTGGGCACGCTGGGTGGTGCTGCAGTAGGTGGTATTATTGGCCACCAGGTGGGTAAATAATTTACGGTTAAACGGCTCGATATAATAATACGTTTACTTTTTCAGGTCTGTATTATTAAAAAGCCACGGAAAAATTCCGTGGCTTTTTTTATTAACCGCCAGCCAATTTAACTTTCATTCCTTTGGCTTCCAGCAGCGATTTAATCAGGTCGCGTTTATCACCCTGTATCTCAATCACGCCATCCTTCACTGCCCCGCCGCAACCACATTTTTTCTTCAGTTCCGCAGCTAATTTGGTCAGTTCAGCATCGTCCTGATCTATTCCAGTAATCAGGCACACGCCCTTACCTTTGCGGCCACTGGTCTGTCGCTGGATACGGACAATGCCATCGCCTTTGGGACGCTCTGGGACGGCTTTCGGTTCATCAATACGCCCGGTGTCAGTTGAGTAGACCAGACGAGAATTTGAGTCGTTCATTTACGCACCTCGTTTCAGGGAGGCATTGATCATCTTCAGCGTCTGAGCCGGATCTGCCGACTGTGTGACCGGACGACCAATAACCATATAATCCACGCCAGCTGACTGTGCCTGTTCCGGCGTCATAATGCGACGCTGGTCGCCTGCCTCGCTACCTTCAGGGCGAATACCCGGCGTAACCAGTTTAAATGCCTGGCCAAATGCCTGCTTGAATCGCACTGCTTCCTGCGCGGAGCATACGACACCATCCAAACCACAATGTTGGGTTAAACGCGCCAGCCTTTCCGCATGCTCCGCAGGTGACAACGTCACGCCAAGGTCGGCAAGATCGCTGGCTTCCATACTGGTCAGAACTGTTACTGCAATCAGCAGCGGCGCATCCTTGCCAAAAGGCACCAGGGCTTCACGTGCGGCGGTCATCATACGCGCCCCACCTGAAGCATGAACGTTAACCATCCACACGCCAAGCTCAGCCGCCGCCGCAACGGCATGCGCGGTAGTATTGGGAATATCATGAAATTTCAAATCAAGAAAAACGTCAAAGCCACGCTGTTGTAAATCGCGAACCAACTGAGGTCCAAAAAGCGTGAACATCTCTTTGCCCACTTTCAAACGGCAATCACGAGGATCAATTCTGTCGACAAAAGCTAATGCTTTATCACGATTGGAATAATCGAGAGCGACAACGACAGGAGAATCAGTAACAGCACGAGAAAAAGATGAAGCAGTAAACGTCATGACCAGACCTTCCTGAGGATGGGCGCCATCGGCGGCGCAAAATGGGTAAACGGCGTGCATTCTACCTGCGGCAATAGAAAATTAACAGGCGCGATTACATTTCTGCCAGGCGAATTTGGCAACGGAGGTTGAGGATGGATTGGTTACACATCATTAGTATGTTGTAACTAAAGTGAAGTTTTTTTAAAAATTACAGCCCATCAAGTCCGCGAATAGGCTTAATGGTTGACCATGAGCGACAGGATGGGCAGTGCCAGTACAGTGTATATGCGGTAAATCCGCACTTCTGGCAACGATACCGAGGCTTGCTGCGCACCTGCTCCCCGACCATATCGCGCAGAACCATCAGGCTCTCTTTCGCGCGCCCTTCTTCTGCTTCGTTAAGATGGTAATCCATCAACTTGTGGAACACGCGCATCGTAGGATGGCGTTGTAGCTGGCGGGTAATATAAACCTGAGCGGTATCAGTCCCCTCACGCGCTTCAAGAATATCGGCCAGCATCAGCTCTGCGGCGGCGCCAGTATTCTCCTCAACGGCCCGACGTAAAAACTCGGCCCACTCATCGTTTTTCCCCAGATGCTGGTAGCAGCTTTGCAGCATTTCCAGCGTTTCGCTGACCAGTTCTTTATCCTGAGAAATCACGCGTTGCAGACTTTCAACGGCCTTCGCGTAATCGCCTTTCACCATGTACACACGGCCCATCATGATGGAAACACGTGCACTGTTTTTGTCTGCCGCAGCCCCTTTTTTCAACAGCGTCATGGCGCGATCCATATCGTCGCTACCCATCTGCTGTAAGGCCAGTTCGCAGTAGAAGTGAGCTATCTCGATACGTTGTTTATCTTTACCGAGTTTCACCAGGCGTTCTGCAACATCAATCGCTTTCTGCCATTCGCTGGTCGCCTGATAAATTTGCAGCAGTTGCTGTAATGCACCGACGCGAAAATCTGTTTCATCGGTAAGCTGATTAAACATGTCTTCCGCGCGGTCGTACAGACCTGCGGCCATGTAGTCGCGCCCCAGCTGTTGTACGGCCAACAAACGCTGCTCATAGGTTAGCGAAGCACTTTCCATTAACGTTTGATGGATGCGGATTGCGCGGTCGACTTCACCGCGCGAGCGAAACAGGTTTCCGAGGGTGAGATGAGCCTCAACGGTGCCCGTATCCTCTTTTAGCATATCGAGGAACAGATCCACCGCTTTGTCTTGTTGGTTGCTCAGGAGGAAGTTAACCCCGGCGACATAGTCACGGGAAAGACGGTTAGCTTCATCCTGCTTGGTTTGTTGCGCACTTCTGCGACCCATATACCACCCATAGGCAGCGGCTACAGGCAAAAGCAGAAACAACAACTCCAACATAAATAATTATTCCTTCACAACCGACGAATCGGCAGAAACCGCAACGTCGGTCGCAGGCGTAAGCTGGTTTTCCAGTCGTTTGATTTTACGTTCGGCGCGCGCAAGAGACACACGAACCTTCAGCCAGAAAAGGCCGCAAATTAACCAACCAATCGCGAAACCTGCGGCAAACAATACAGCAAGCAGCGTAGAGATACGATACTCACCCTGAGCCAGCAGGTAATTAAACGTAACCTGTTGATCGTTTTGCGCACCTAATGTCACCGAAATAACAAAAATCGCCAACACCAGTAAGAAAATGAGTAAATATTTCACATTACTTCCCGTTATGTGGTTTGAGCGAATAAATCGTGTACAACTTACCGCGTTGAGCCCTTTAAATTACCATTTTCACAACGAGTGCGAAACGGAAAAGCGCTTTCCCCTTTCTGATTTAAGGGCAAAATTCGAAAAATCAATCATGGCTAACTTTCTTGTTCACGCTGAGCGATTTCTTTTTCCTCCTGCACAGGCGGCGTTAATGGTCCGCATACCCGCTGCGCAAGCCATGTCGCCAGTGTTACCAGCAACCATGAAATCAGCGTTGCAACGACCAAATCACGGGGCCAGTGCATGCCTAATAGCAAGCGGCTGCCCATAACGCCCGTAGCCCAGATAAGTAAAAACACAATCGTCAGCGTACGTCGGCGTGGCCATAACAGCCCTACTGCCAGTAAAGCCCAACTGGCGGCAAACATCGTATGCCCTGACGGAAAGGCAAACCCTGTTTCTTTTTGCCAGTGCTTACGTAGAAACGTCGGAATATCCTGTTGTTCGGCCAATTGCTCTTTAACTAAGTGACCACGTTCTTTACGTTTTAAAGTGTAGAACTCATCAACCGGAATATGGTGCGTTTTTTCCAGCCACACGACAAAGGGCCGAGGTTCCTGCACCCTGTCTTTAACCCAGGACTTCACGCCCTGACCGACTAAAATGGCCGCAGCCAGGATCGCAAACAGCATTACCGCAGCTTTCAGACGAAAACGCAGACACCACAGAAACCATGCACAGAGAACAACGTGAGTGATAATGCCCCACGGCTGCGTCACCGTTTCCGTTATCCAGTACAGAGATTTTAGCCACCAAGCGTTATGTCCCGGCTGCCAGCTCCAGCCCGATACCCATACGGCAACCGGCATAATAAGTAGCAGCCCGGCCCCGACCGCAGTGCGCTTTGCAATTGACAGCATTGCCTCTCCTTTCGTCGATAAGTCTCACAATCATAACTGAAAAAAGCGCATGCCGGGGAAATTGACAATTTTGTGCCATTCCAAAAGCGAATCCGTTGTCGCGATTAGGTGAACATCGTTGCCTTATGGCAAAATAGTGCAATATAGAACAGAAGCCAACAGGCGACGGCACGACAGTGCCAGCATAATCTGGAGAATTACATGCAGCTTAAACGTGTGGCAGAAGCCAAACTGCCAACCCCCTGGGGTGATTTCCTGATGGTGGGATTTGAAGAACTGGCAACCGGACACGATCACGTCGCACTGGTTTTTGGCGATATCACAGGCCAAACGCCTGTCCTGGCGCGTGTCCACTCCGAATGTCTGACTGGCGATGCATTGTTTAGCCTGCGTTGCGATTGCGGCTTCCAGCTCGAAGCGGCTCTCACCCATATTGCTGAAGAAGGGCGCGGTATCCTGCTTTATCATCGTCAGGAAGGACGCAATATCGGCCTGCTCAATAAAATCCGCGCCTACGCGTTGCAGGACCAGGGTTATGATACCGTTGAGGCTAACCATCAGTTGGGCTTTGCGGCAGATGAGCGTGATTTCACGCTGTGTGCGGATATGTTCAAGCTGCTTGGCGTGGACGAAGTTCGTTTGCTGACCAATAACCCGAAAAAAGTGGAAATTCTGACCGAAGCGGGAATCAATATTGTTGAACGCGTGCCGCTGATTGTGGGTCGTAACCCGAACAATGAACATTACCTGGACACCAAAGCCGCCAAGATGGGACATTTGCTGGGCAAGTAATAGTTGTTACCGCCGATAAAAAAGCCTGCTCTCGCAGGCTTTTTACATTCTAGCTCAACATATTACGAATCACGTAGTGCAGAATGCCATCGTTTTGGTAGTACGTTAGCTCCGTCGCGGTATCGATACGGCAACGGCATAAAACAACTTCTTTACGTCCATCCGAGCGAACCATACTCACCGGCACTGTTGCACCCGGTTTGATGTTTTGCAGATCCGTAATATCGATCGCTTCCTCACCGGTTAGTCCCAGCGTTTTACGCGTGACACCCTGCGGGAATTCCAGCGGCAAAATCCCCATACCAATCAGGTTAGAACGGTGAATTCGCTCAAAGGATTCAGCGATAACCACGCGAACCCCCAGCAAGCGCGGGCCTTTTGCCGCCCAGTCGCGACTGGAGCCAGAGCCATACTCTTTCCCGGCAATAACCGCCAGGGGAATATTCTCCTGTTGATATTGCATAGCCGCATCATAGATAGCCACTACCTCAGTTCCCGGCAAATGACGCGTCATCCCACCTTCCACGCCAGGTACCATCTCATTGCGAATACGAATATTGGCAAAGGTACCGCGCATCATTACTTCATGATTCCCGCGCCGCGAACCGTAGGAGTTAAAATCGTTACGCTCTACGCCGTGGCTTTGCAGATAACGCCCCGCCGGGCTGTCCGGCTTAATACTACCTGCAGGAGAAATATGGTCAGTGGTGACGGAATCTCCAAGCATTGCAAGGATACGCGCGCCGTGAATGTCCTGGACCGGATCCGGCGTCGCCTGCATACCATCGAAGAACGGCGACAAGCGGATATAGGTTGAGTCAGACTGCCAGCCATAGGTATCAGCCCGATCTACCTGGATTGCTTTCCATTCTGGCGTGCCTTCAAACACTTCAGCATACTCTTTATGGAACATGGCGGTAGAAACCTGCTCCACGGCACGGGCAATTTCCTGAGCCGTCGGCCAGATATCTTTCAGATATACGGGATCGCCCTTTCTGTCATGCCCTAACGGATCTTTAGTCAGATTGATATTCATATTCCCCGCCAGCGCATAGGCCACCACCAGCGGCGGAGACGCCAACCAGTTGGTCTTCACGAGCGGATGGATACGCCCCTCAAAGTTTCGGTTGCCGGAAAGCACAGCACCAACGGTGAGGTCGCCTTTTTTGATAGCAGTCTCGATAGGATCGGGTAACGGACCCGAGTTACCGATACAGGTGGTACAGCCATAACCTACAAGGTTAAATCCCAGCTCATCAAGGTATGGCGTGAACCCTGCCTGCGCCAGATAATCAGACACCACCTTCGATCCTGGCGCCAGCGAGGCTTTCACCCATGGCTGACGTTTCAGACCAAGCGTCACTGCTTTTTTCGCCAGCAGCCCCGCCGCCATCAATACGCTTGGGTTAGAGGTGTTGGTACAGGAAGTAATCGCTGCAATAACCACAGCACCATCCGGCAACTGGTACTGATGACCGTTCATTGTATAGTCCACTGGCTGGCGATCTTTCAGTGAGCTATTCACTTCGAGTTCATTACTCGCCGAAAACGCTTTCGGGACATCAGCCAGTGCCACCCGATCCTGCGGACGCTTCGGTCCGGCAAGGCTAGCTTCTACACTGCCCATATCCAGCTCCAGTGAACTGGTAAATACGGGTTCATCCCCAGGATTACGCCACATTCCCTGCGCTTTGGCATAGGCGCTGACCAGCTCAACCTGCTCCTCACTGCGCCCACTCAGACGCATATATTCAAGAGTGATGCTATCTATCGGGAAGAAACCGCAGGTTGCGCCGTATTCCGGTGACATGTTCGCAATGGTTGCCCGATCGGCCAGCGGTAAGGTGTCCAGCCCATCACCGTAGAATTCAACGAATTTACCGACCACGCCGTGCTTACGCAGCATCTGGGTGACGGTTAAAACCAGGTCAGTAGCGGTGATGCCTTCCCGCAGTTTGCCCACCAGTTTGAAGCCCACAACATCCGGGATAAGCATAGAGACGGGTTGACCCAGCATTGCTGCTTCGGCCTCAATGCCCCCAACGCCCCATCCCAGCACACCGAGACCATTAATCATTGTCGTATGGGAATCGGTTCCGACCAACGTGTCAGGATAAGCCACCCACTCACCGTCCTGTAACTCGCTCCAGACGGCTTTGCCGAGGTATTCAAGGTTAACCTGGTGGCAAATCCCCGTTCCTGGTGGTACAACGCTGAAGCGACTAAATGCCTGCTGTCCCCATTTCAGGAACACATAACGCTCATGGTTACGTTCCATTTCCAGGCGAACGTTTTCTTCGAAAGCATCATCATCACCAAAACGGTCCACCGTTACCGAGTGGTCAATGACAAGGTCCACTGGCGAAAGCGGATTCACTTTTGCCGTATCCCCACCCAGACGTTTCACCGCTTCGCGCATAGCGGCCAGATCGACCACCGCCGGCACGCCGGTAAAATCCTGCATCAGAACACGAGCGGGTCGATAGGCAATTTCACGATCGGCATGGGCAGTCTTCAGCCAATGCGCGAGCGCATGAATATCATCTTCGGTTACGGAATTACCATCCTGCCAACGAAGCAGGTTTTCCAGTAACACTTTCAGCGATTTGGGTAGTCGGGTGATATCACCCAGTGATTTAGCGGCCAGAGGTAAACTGTAGTAGCGGTAGGTTTTATCTTTAACCTGCAATGTGTCCTTACTGGCTTCTCGTAGGGTCGACGACATAGCTCCTCCTTAAATGACAGGGTTGGATCCCCTGATTTCCTCAGGGTTAGTATTAAAGATAACACAAACAAAATGTAACGCTTTGATAACAACTCAAATTGATAAAAGTAGCGCGCGATACAAAAGCGCGAAGTGAGGTCAATGGTAGGGAAGAAGGTCTAGCCGTGTAGATTAATAGGATGAATATTCAGCAGGCAATAGCGCAATCGATAATACGTTGATTAGGTGGCTGATGGTGAATACATGGGATAAACAATTCGATATTTAAGGCCACGAGGTAATCGTTATTATTATAAAATACGTACGAATTATTGTTTCTGTTTATCATCATCGGTTAACAGGTCAATAAACGCCCGTTGTTCAGGAGAAAGATTCCAGGATTCGGGTATCTTTGGATCTTTCTCGGCTACGGTTTTGCTCTCTTGCTCATGGTCATGAGACGCTGGCGTCACGGTAGAGTGCTGCTCCGGTGCGGACATACTTACCCCCACACGTTCCAGGCCACGAGTGCGACAATAATCCAGAATATCGCAGAGCCAAGAAACACGGCGAACCAGGCTTTACGTTTCATCGCGGGATCCCGGCGTGCAGGCTGGTTTCCTGAAGGCATCGCTAACCTCATACTATCGAAATCACTTATCATTTAGGCACCAAACAATTGGTACAATTAATCATCAGATAGGAGGAATCCTAATAAAAAAGGCGAAAAAAAGCCAGTTAATTTTCGGACTCGATCTGATAAATAAATCAATTGTTTGATCAATTATGAATATTTGAGCGTGATTTTTGGCAAGCTGACTAATTTGAAACTACTTTAGAGAACTTTTTCCATAAATAATATATGGTTAATATATAGGAGGAGAAATAATGAATAAATTCAGACTCTCCTGTCGGTATCACTTTATGCTTACGGATACCGACGAGGTAACAACCGTTATTATTTCTCAGGCAATTTAATATCTTTAAACATGGCTTCAATATCATCGTTGGAACGCAGTGCCACCGCCGTGTCCACCACATCACGCGTCAGATGCGGCGCGAAACGTTGAATGAAATCATACATGTAACTACGTAAGAAGGTGCTGCGACGAAAACCAATTTTGGTGGTGCTATGGCTGAAGATATCGTGCGCATCCACACGTACCAGGTCAGGATCGGAAACAGGATCAACCGCCATACTGGCAATTACACCCACGCCGAGACCCAGACGGACATAGGTTTTAATAACATCGGCATCGGTCGCGGTAAAAACAATACGCGGCTCCAGACCCGCACGGTTAAACGCGGTGTCCAGCTCCGAACGCCCGGTAAATCCAAAGGTGTAGGTCACCAGTGGATACTGTGCCAGTTCCTCAATAGAAACCGAAGATTTTCCCGCCAGCGGATGATCCGGCGTGACGACAATCGAACGGTTCCAGTGGTAGCAAGGTAACATCACCAGATCGTCATACAGATGCAGGGCTTCCGTCGCGATGGCAAAATCCGCATTCCCTTTCGAGACGGCTTCGGCAATTTGCGTCGGCGATCCCTGATGCATATGCAATGAAACACGAGGATATCGCTCAATAAAACCTTTAATCACGTTCGGCAAAGCGTAACGTGCCTGGGTGTGCGTGGTGGCAATATACAGCGAGCCTTTATCCGGCCAGGTATGTTCACCAGCAACGGACTTAATAGCATCTACCTTAGACAGTACTTCGCGCGCAATACGGATGACTTCCTGCCCCGCTGGCGTAACCTGGGTCAGATGCTTACCGCTACGGGCGAAAATCTGGATGCCAAGTTCATCTTCCAGCATACGAACTTGCTTACTGATACCGGGCTGAGAGGTATAAAGCCCTTCCGCCGTTGAGGAGACATTAAGGTTGTGGTTCACCACCTCAACAATGTAGCGAAGCTGCTGTAATTTCATGTTATGCCATCCCGATTCGCGCCATCAAATCATCGTTTCAGTGCAGGCTCGTGGGCGCTGCTAATACGATTTAATAATAAAAAGTCTGTTAACTATAACCACTATATCATTTATATGTACGCTGTATAGGTATGACAAAAAATAATATGCCAGAAACAAAAAGGGCCGCTTACGCGACCCTTTGAGGAGAAATTCAGCCGTAACGCTGTTATTTCTTCCCTTCTACCCATTTACCGTCAACGAAGAACGCGGACCAGCCAGTCGCCTTACCGTCTTTCTCAGCGGCAACGTATTGCTGCTTGGTTTTACGGCTGAAACGAACCATAGACTTGTTACCATCCGGGTCTGTTTGCGGCGCATCTGCCAGATAACGCAGTTTTTCCGGCAGGCGATCGCGGAAGCGGTACAACTCTTCCACCAACGGCGCACGAGTCTCACGTGATTTCGGGAACGTATTGGCCGCCAGGAAGATACCTGCAGCACCATCACGTAACACGAAATACGCGTCAGATTTTTCACACGGCAGTTCCGGCAGCGGAACCGGATCTTCTTTCGGCGGAGCAACTTCACCGTTACGCAGGATCTTACGGGTGTTTTTACACTCGTCGTTAGTACACGCCATGTACTTGCCGAAACGTCCCATTTTCAGGTGCATTTCAGAACCACATTTTTCGCACTCTACGATAGGACCGTCATAACCCTTGATACGGAATTCACCCTCTTCGATCTCGTAGCCGTCGCAGGTTGGGTTATTACCACACACATGCAATTTACGCTTAGGATCGATGAGATAACTATCCATTGCCGTACCGCACTTCTGGCAGCGGCGTTTGGCGCGCAATGCGTTCGTTTCCGCGTCATCGCCTTCCAGCACGTTCAATACTTCGTTTTCCGGCACCAGGTTAATGGTGGTTTTGCAACGCTCTTTCGGGGAAAGTGCGTAGCCGGAGCAACCAAGGAAAACGCCGGTACTGGCGGTACGAATACCCATCTTGCGTCCGCAGGTCGGGCAATCAATGCTGGTCAGCACCATCTGGTTTGGACGCATACCGCCTTCTTCAGGATCTTTCTCGGCTTTATCTAACTGCTGAGTAAAATCAGTGAAGAAGTTGTCGAGTACGCCCTTCCATTCGGCTTCGTGATTCGCCACCTGGTCGAGGCTGTCTTCCATCTGCGCGGTAAAATCGTAGTTCATCAGCTCGCGGAAGTTTTCTTCCAGACGATCGGTGACGATTTCACCCATTTTTTCAGCGTAGAAGCGACGGTTTTCAACGCGAACATAACCGCGATCCTGAATCGTAGAGATGATCGACGCATAGGTGGATGGACGACCAATGCCACGCTTTTCAAGCTCTTTAACCAGCGAAGCTTCACTGAAGCGCGCAGGCGGCTTGGTGAAATGCTGCGCAGGTGTCAGCTCGATAAGCGTCAAGGTATCGCCTTTGTCCACCGCCG
>NZ_SZWU01000060.1:599113-613209 GCF_005280935.1 Citrobacter sp. wls757
GCCCTTACGCAGCGCTGGCATCACTTTGGTCCAACCATCGAAGCGCAGAATACGACCACGCGCTTTCAGACGGAAATCACCCGCACCCACGGTCAGGGTGGTAGAGTCATATTTCGCTGGCGTCATCTGACAAGCAACAAACTGGCGCCAGATCAGCTGATACAGTTTTTGCGCATCGGCTTCCATATCTTTCAGCGACTCCGCCAGTACGGCGACATCGGAAGGACGGATAGCTTCGTGTGCTTCCTGCGAGTTCTCTTTGCTGGCGTACTGGTTCGCGCTCTCCGGCAAATATTTTTTGCCAAAATTATCACTGATGTAATCGCGAACCATAGTGACAGCATCCTGGCTCAGGTTGGTTGAGTCAGTACGCATGTAAGTGATGTAACCCGCTTCATACAAGCGCTGCGCCATCATCATGGTTTTCTTCACACCAAAGCCCAGACGCGTACTCGCAGCCTGCTGTAGCGTGGAGGTAATGAACGGTGCGCTCGGCTTGCTGCTGGTCGGTTTATCTTCACGTTCCAGGACGCTATAGCGCGCTTTTTCCAACAGGCTAACAGCGGCAAGCGTTTGTTCCCGATTTACAGGACGGAACGGTTTATCATTTTGATGCGTCACCTCAAGCGGCAACGCGTCGCCGCCCGGCGTGGTCGTATTAGCATCAATTTCCCAGAACTCTTCTGGAACAAATGCTTTGATTTCGCGTTCACGCTCAACCACCAGACGCACAGCCACAGACTGTACGCGACCGGCAGACAGACCACGCGCAATTTTTTTCCACAGCAGTGGCGACACCATATAGCCCACAACACGGTCCATAAAGCGGCGCGCCTGTTGCGCATTAACACGATCGATGTTCAACTCGCCCGGTTTTTCAAACGCCTGGCGAATAGCATTTTTGGTAATTTCGTTAAACACCACGCGGCTGTAGCGGGTGTCGTCGCCACCGATGACTTCCCGCAGGTGCCATGCAATGGCTTCCCCTTCGCGGTCAAGGTCGGTTGCGAGATAGATGTGGTCGGCTTTTTCAGCCAGTTGCTTCAGTTCAGAAACAACTTTCTCTTTACCAGGCAGCACTTCATAGCGCGCATCCCAGTTGTGCCACGGGTCAACACCCATACGGTTGACGAGAGCGCCACGTTCATCCTTTTTGGGCTTTTTAGCCGTTTTGGTGGAGGTTGAGTCGGCGCTCTTTTTAGTTGCTGAGCCACTGGTCGGCAAATCACGGATATGACCGACGCTGGATTTCACCACGTAGTCATTACCCAGATACTTGTTGATCGTTTTGGCTTTTGCCGGGGACTCAACGATGACAAGAGCTTTACCCATATTCACCTTTACCTAATTTGATTCTTCCAGAATGCGTCGCACGTTGATTCACCTTCCACTGGCGACGAGACATCGATATGGTCTCTGCGTCGGCGGATATCAACCCCTTAAACTGTTTCGCGCTTGTAATGTAACTCTCATGTAACTGAGTTAACAGGCTTTTTTTCTCACAAACGCTCTAGCACGACGAAGTATTGGTCGAATGTCAAGCAAATCTGTTGCCAGATTGACGAAAGCGTCACACTGTACCTGATAAAATGCGTTACGCAACTTTATTAGCATGCAAAAACAAATCTCGCCAGTTGTAACACTGTCGTAAAACCTTCATTTATGTCAGGGAATATTTGCCCATAAGGCGGGCTCAGCGTAGACTAATGTCCTTGTTTAAGGAGTAAATCATGCATAAAGACACTCAACCCATCGATCGCGAAACACTGCTGATTGAAGCCAACAAAATCATTCGTGAGCATGAGGACACGCTGGCGGGGATTGTCGCCACCGGCGTTACGCAGCGAAACGGCGTGCTGGTTTTCAGCGGAGATTACTTTTTAGACGAGCAAGGGCTACCAACGCCCAAAAGTACGGCTGTGTTTAATATGTTTAAACACCTGGCGCACGTACTTTCTGAAAAGTATCACTTGATCGATTAACTCGAGAAATAATTTGCCGGATGGCGGCAACACCTTATCCAGCCTACATTGATGCCTATTTGTAGGCCGGATAGGATATGTGAGCATCGCTATCCGGCAATGACAATTTTACATCAGTGGCTTCTGCCCCCGCTGCCACCAGCGCATCAGCAAACGATCGGCGCTCTCCGCCGCACTACCGGTAAAACGATCCATCAGCTTTTTACGCTGCAGATAGCGAACGTTCAACACTTCACGACCTTCCATCAGCCCGAGGATCACCTCATCGCTGGTGTTGATCTCATCCACCAGCCCATTTGCCAGCGCCTGTTGACCAAACCAGTGTTCACCCGTGGCAACCTGCTCAATGTCCAGAGTCGGGCGCATACGATGGACAAAATCTTTAAACAAATGATGTGTTTCGTTCAGATCTTCACGGAATTTCTGCCGCCCTTCTTCCGTGTTCTCGCCAAGCAGCGTCAGCGTACGCTTGTACTGTCCGGCGGTGTGCAGTTCGATATCAATATCTTTCCCTTTCAGGAAGCGGTTAAAGTTCGGGATCTGCGCCACCACGCCAATTGAGCCGACGATAGCAAACGGCGCCGAAACAATTTTATCTGCCACGCAGGCCATCATATATCCGCCGCTCGCAGCGACTTTATCTACCGTGACGGTCAGTGGGATCTGCTTATCGCGCAGGCGTTGTAACTGGGACGCAGCCAGGCCATAACCATGTACCACACCGCCCGGGCTTTCCAGACGAACCACCACCTGATCCTGAGGTTTAACAACCGCCAGCACCGCCGTCACCTCTTCGCGTAATGCGCTGACCTCATGGGCATCCATACTGCCTTTAAAATCAAGCACCCATACACGAGGTTTATCTGATGACGTACTGTCACCCAGTTTTGCTTTTGCCTTGGCAGCCTTCGCCTCCAGCTTCTGTTTCTTTTTCTGCGCCTTATGCCAGAATTTTTGCTGATGCCCATCCAATAAGGCCAGCGACAGGTCTTCCTTCATCTCTTTATATTGATCGCTGAGGTTAATAACCCGCAATTCCCCACGCTGACGTTTGCGTTGTGTCGCGTTTACGATCAGCATCACCACCACTGCAATAGCCACCACGACAGTGACAATTTTTGCCAAAAACAGCCCATATTCAGACAACAATTCCACGAGACCCACCTTGGTTAAACAACGCGACTTCCGCTCAGTGTACAACAGGCGTGTCACCTCGTCTTGCTTCATACATCCAGTGCTGAATCAGTAAAAAGCATGACAAAGCGTTCATTTTGCGGTGTTATTGCCTTTGGCTGATTGAAAAAGAACAGGGTTTAAGGCATAAAGCCCAAAAGTTATTGCGAACGAGATGGCCAGGGCGTCGCCGAGGAGTAGCCGTGCATTACCAACCTAAACAAGACCTTTTACAGGGCCGCATTATTCTTGTCACCGGTGCCAGCGATGGTATCGGACGCGAAGCCGCGCAGACCTATGCACGCTATGGCGCGACCGTTATCCTGCTTGGGCGTAACGAAGAAAAACTGCGTCAGGTTGCCCGCACTATCGCCGATGAAAACGGAACACAACCACAGTGGTTTACACTGGATTTACTGACCTGTACCTCTGAAGAATGTCACCAGCTTGCGCAACGCATTGCCGCACATTTCCCGCGTCTGGATGGCGTACTGCATAACGCCGGATTACTCGGCGATATTTGCCCAATGAGTGAACAAAACCCGCTGGTCTGGCAGGATGTGATGCAGGTAAATGTGAATGCCACTTTTATGCTGACTCAGGCATTGCTGCCGTTGTTACTCAAATCCGATGCCGGATCGCTGGTCTTTACCTCTTCCAGCGTTGGCCGCCAGGGACGCGCCAATTGGGGTGCATATGCCACCTCAAAATTTGCAACCGAAGGGATGATGCAGGTTCTGGCTGATGAGTATCAAAACCGTCATCTGCGCGTAAACTGTATCAATCCTGGTGGAACACGAACTGGCATGCGAGCCAGTGCATTCCCCACGGAAGATCCACAAAAATTGAAAACTCCCGCCGATATTATGCCGCTCTACCTGTGGCTGATGGGCGATGACAGCCGCCGTAAAACCGGTATGACTTTTGACGCCCAGCCGGGCCGTAAACCAGGAATTGCCCAATGAGTGAAGAACGCTATCAGCAACGTCAACAGCGCGTAAAAGATCGGGTTGACGCACGCGTTGCCGCCGCTACGGACGAGCGCGGGATCATCATCGTATTCACCGGAAATGGTAAGGGTAAAACCACCGCCGCATTCGGTACCGCCACGCGCGCGGTGGGCCACGGTAAAAAAGTCGGCGTCGTACAATTTATTAAAGGTACGTGGCCAAACGGAGAACGTAACTTACTTGAACCCCACGGCGTAGAGTTTCAGGTTATGGCAACAGGATTTACCTGGGAAACGCAAAACCGTGAGTCCGACACCGCGGCCTGTATGGCCGTGTGGGAACACGGCAAGCGGATGCTAGCCGACGATGAACTGGATATGGTGGTGCTGGACGAGCTGACCTATATGGTGGCATACGACTATCTGCCGCTTGAAGAGGTCATCACTGCCCTAAACGCGCGCCCTGCCCATCAAACGGTGATTATCACCGGCCGTGGATGTCATCGCGATATTCTGGAGTTAGCGGATACGGTCAGCGAGCTGCGCCCGGTCAAGCATGCGTTTGAAGCGGGCGTGAAGGCCCAGATAGGGATTGATTACTGACAGTAGGCCGGATAAGGCGCTTGCGCCGCATCCGGCTCCACGCTAACGCCTGATGGCGCTTTGCTTATCAGGCCTACTCATAATTAACCGTTGTTGCTACGACCACCCGGACGACGGCTGCTACCGACCTGTGAGTGGCGCTTCACCGCACGACGGATCTGATTTGCCTTCATGCGACGACGATCTTTCTCGACGGCAACTTTAGATGTCGTTTCCGGCTTCAGTTCCACCAGTTCACGCAGATAGTTGGTCTGCGCGAGGTCAAGCTCGGTCCAGCCACCACGCGGCAGGCCTTTCGGCAGCGGGATATCACCGTAACGAACACGAATAAGACGGCTTACCTGTACACCTACAGCTTCCCACAGGCGACGGACTTCACGGTTACGCCCTTCGGTCAGCGTGACGTTATACCACTGGTTGATCCCTTCACCACCGCTGAACTTGATCGTTTTAAATGCCGCCGGACCATCTTCCAGTTGTACGCCACGACTCAGATCGCGCAGTTTTGCATCATCAACCTGACCAAACACACGTACCGCATATTCACGTTCAACTTCACGGCTTGGGTGCATCAGACGGTTAGCCAGTTCACCATCGGTGGTAAACAGCAGTAAACCGCAGGTATTCACGTCCAGACGCCCTACGGCAATCCAGCGAGCATCACGCAGTTTTGGCAAACGATCGAACACGGTCGGACGACCTTCCGGGTCGTTACGAGTACACAGTTCACCTTCTGGCTTGTAATAGGCCAGAACGCGGCAGATTTGCTCCGCAGACTCTTTAACCGAAATCAGATGACCGTCGATACGGATTTTCAGACCCGGAGTGACTTCAACGCGATCGCCGAGCGTGGCAATTTTGCCATCAACACTCACGCGACCCGCGGCAATAATAGATTCGATTTCACGGCGAGAACCGTGGCCAGCGCGTGCCAGCACTTTCTGTAACTTTTCGCTCATAGAGCTTCCTTTAGATGTCGCCTTCACAGGCGTCGAACAGGAGAATCAACGGCGCCAGTCAGCGCCATTTTAAGGCCGCGTAGTATAGCGGTTCGCGCCCTTATAAGAAAGGTTTAACGTCGCCGACGCCTTCACGCAACACCACCGGGGAATCGTCGGTTAAATCGATGACCGTGGTCGGCTGCTGACCGAGATAGCCACCGTGAATAATCAAATCCACCAGTTTTTCCAGACGGTCTTTAATCTCTTCCGGGTCTGACTCAGTAAATTCACTGCCCGGCAGCATCAGCGATGTAGATAGCATCGGCTCGCCCAGTGCTTCCAGCAGCGCCAGCGCAATCGGATTCGATGGCACACGCAGGCCGATGGTCTTACGTTTTTCCTGCAACAAACGGCGCGGAACTTCTTTCGTCCCTTTCAGGATGAAGGTGTAGTTACCCGGCGTGTTGTTTTTAATTAAACGGAATGCCACGTTGTCGACAAACGAATAGGTCGACAGTTCGGACAGGTCACGACACATCAGCGTAAAGTTGTGTCCGTCCGGCAGGTGACGGATGCGGCAAATGCGCTCCATGGCGCCTTTATCTTCAATTTTGCAGCCCAACGCATAACCGGAATCGGTTGGATAGACGATCACCCCACCTTTACGCACGATTTCAACGGCCTGATTGATCAGTCGCTGCTGCGGGTTTTCGGGATGAATATAAAAAAACTGGCTCATACTTTCCTCTCTGTGATCTCGGGCTGCTCCCAAAGTTGCCAGACGCCTTCTACGCCTGCGGGCAACCAAAGTTTACGACCCAACTCAATCCATGGGCAGGGTAGATGAAAATCAGACCCTTGCGATGCCCACAGTTGATGCGAACGCGCAAGCGTCGCCAGATGGGTGCGTTCATTGGGAGACTGCTGGCACTGTGCTACTTCCATCGCATCGCCGCGATGTTCAGCAAAATGTGCAACCAGTCTTTTCAGCCACTTAGCGCTAAGATCGTACCGCCCAGGATGAGCCAGAACAGCCTTACCGCCAGAATGATGAATGACATCAATAGCTTGTTCTATTGTACACCACTGTGGCGGAACGTAACCGGTTTTCCCACGGGCAAGATACTTTTTAAAGACATCCGCCATGGTTGTGGCTTTTCCACATTCCATCAGGAAACGTGCAAAATGGCCCCGCGTAACCGCCCCGCCATCAGCCAGGCGTAACGCCCCTTCCCACGCGCCGGGGATATGCGCTTTGTCGAGTCGTTCGGCAATCAGGCGCGCACGCTGCTGACGACGTTCCGTTTGTTGCGCCAGAAACTCACACATCATGGGATGGGCGATATCAATGTTCAGACCCACTATATGGATCTCATGGTTTTCCCAGACCGTTGATATCTCGACGCCAGGGATCAAATTTAAGGCTAAACCTGAACGTGAAATTTCTTCTCTTGCCGCCGCAATGCCGGCCGTGGTGTCATGATCGGTGATCGCCAGTGTACCGACTCGCATCTCTACCGCACGGTGTACTAAGGCTTCTGGCGTTAATCGCCCATCGGAGGCTGTAGTATGACTGTGCAGGTCATAAATCACTGCGTAATTCGTGTCGCTCAAGGCGGCTCCCGTTTCAATAAATGTCGTATCACGCCCATCATAGCGGTTTCGACAAATATACTGAAATCAGGTGTTGACTTTATTCCATCGAACTAGTTAACTAGTACGCAAGTTCACATGAAGAAGGTATCTGAGATGAAAGCAACATTTGTTCTGCACGGTTGGTGGCGCACTTCCTGATTTCGGGCAGTGTCTTACGTCTGCAATATGCAACCAGATACCCGGCCCGCCAAATGAGCGGGCTTTTTTTTGAACAAAATTAATGAGAATAACGATGCAAACTCAAAAACCGACACTCGAACTGCTTGCCTGCGATGCCGCCTACCGTGAGAATCCGACCGCGCTGTTTCATCAAGTGTGTGGCGCACGTCCAGCAACACTGCTGCTGGAATCTGCAGATATCGACAGCAAAGACGATCTGAAGAGTCTGCTGCTGGTCGACAGCGCATTACGCATTACCGCTCTCGGTGACACTGTCACTATTCAGGCATTGTCCGCAAACGGCGCATCGCTGCTGTCGCTGCTGGATGTTGCCCTGCCCGCTGGCGTTGAGAACGAACAACAGCCGAATGGTCGTCATCTGCGATTCCCTGCCGTCAGCCCACTGCTCGATGAAGACGCCCGCTTATGCTCCCTGTCCGTATTTGATGCATTCCGTTTATTGCAGGAGCTGGTTAATGTTCCAGCGCAAGAACGTGAAGCAATGTTCTTCGGCGGTCTGTTTTCTTACGATCTGGTTGCGGGTTTTGAAGAGTTGCCACAGCTTGAAGCGGGCAACCGTTGCCCTGACTACTGCTTCTATCTGGCAGAAACGCTGATGGTTATCGACCACCAGAAAAAAAGCACCCGTATTCAGGCCAGTATTTTTACCCCCAATGATGCGGAAAAACAGCGTCTTAATGCTCGTCTGGCGCAATTGAGCCAGCAGCTTACCGAGCCTGCGCCGCCGTTGCCGGTCACTGAAGTCCCGCAGATGCGCTGCGAGTGCAATCAGAGCGATGAAGAGTTTGGCGCCGTAGTTCGTGGCATGCAAAAAGCGATTCGCGCAGGCGAAATTTTCCAGGTGGTGCCATCCCGCCGTTTCTCGCTGCCCTGCCCATCTCCGCTGGCGGCCTACTATGTGCTGAAGAAAAGTAACCCCAGCCCATACATGTTTTTCATGCAGGACAACGATTTCACGCTGTTTGGCGCCTCCCCGGAAAGCTCGCTGAAATATGATGCCACCAGCCGCCAGATAGAGATCTACCCGATTGCTGGTACTCGCCCGCGCGGTCGTCGTGCGGACGGTTCGCTTGATCGCGATCTCGACAGCCGTATCGAGCTGGAGATGCGTACCGACCATAAAGAGCTTTCTGAGCACCTGATGCTGGTTGACCTTGCGCGTAACGACCTGGCGCGCATCTGTACGCCTGGCAGCCGCTATGTTGCTGACCTCACAAAAGTCGATCGTTACTCCTTCGTTATGCACCTGGTTTCGCGCGTGGTCGGCGAATTGCGTAGCGATCTGGATGTTCTGCATGCTTACCGCGCCTGTATGAATATGGGCACGTTAAGCGGAGCGCCAAAAGTTCGCGCCATGCAACTTATCGCCGAGGCAGAGGGTCGTCGCCGTGGCAGCTACGGCGGTGCGGTAGGTTACTTCACGGCGCATGGCGATCTGGATACCTGTATTGTCATTCGCTCCGCCCTCGTGGAAGACGGTATTGCCACCGTACAAGCCGGTGCCGGGATTGTTCTGGATTCTGTACCGCAGTCTGAAGCCGATGAAACCCGTAATAAAGCGCGTGCGGTTCTGCGTGCTATCGCTACCGCGCACCACGCACAGGAGACCTTCTAATGGCTGACATTCTGCTGCTTGATAACATCGATTCTTTTACCTACAACCTGGCGGATCAGCTGCGTACTAATGGTCACAACGTGGTGATTTACCGCAACCATATTCCGGCCCAGACGTTGATTGACCGCTTAGCAACCATGAAAAATCCGGTGCTGATGCTTTCTCCAGGACCAGGCGCGCCAAGCGAGGCAGGTTGCATGCCGGAGCTGTTAACCCGTTTGCGCGGCAAGCTGCCAATCATCGGTATTTGTCTGGGACACCAGGCCATTGTTGAAGCCTATGGTGGATATGTGGGTCAGGCCGGAGAGATCCTGCACGGCAAAGCGTCCAGCATTGAACACGACGGTCAGGCGATGTTTGCTGGTCTGGCGAATCCGCTGCCGGTGGCACGCTATCATTCGCTGGTTGGCAGCAACGTTCCTGCCGGATTGACCATTAACGCCCACTTTAACGGCATGGTGATGGCGGTGCGTCACGATACCGATCGCATCTGCGGCTTCCAGTTCCATCCGGAATCAATTCTGACCACCCAGGGCGCGCGTTTGCTGGAACAAACGCTGGCCTGGGCGCAACAGAAGCTTGAACAAACCAATACGCTGCAACCCATTCTGGAGAAACTGTATCAGGCCCAGACGCTGTCCCAGCAGGAAAGTCACCAGTTGTTTTCCGCAGTCGTTCGCGGTGAACTGAAGCCGGAACAACTGGCTGCGGCGCTGGTGAGCATGAAAATTCGTGGCGAACACCCGAATGAAATTGCCGGTGCGGCAACCGCGCTGCTGGAAAACGCCGCCCCGTTCCCGCGCCCTGATTATCTGTTTGCCGATATTGTCGGTACCGGCGGCGACGGCAGCAACAGCATCAATATTTCTACCGCCAGCGCCTTTGTTGCGGCGGCTTGCGGACTGAAAGTTGCCAAACACGGCAACCGCAGTGTCTCCAGCAAGTCTGGCTCTTCGGATCTGTTAGCGGCATTTGGCATCAATCTGGATATGAACGCTGATAAATCCCGTCAGGCTCTAGACGACCTCGGGGTGTGCTTCCTGTTTGCGCCGAAATATCACACCGGTTTTCGCCATGCCATGCCGGTACGCCAGCAGTTGAAAACCCGCACGCTGTTTAATGTGCTCGGCCCGTTGATTAACCCGGCGCATCCGCCGCTGGCGCTGATCGGCGTTTACAGCCCGGAACTGGTGCTACCGATTGCTGAAACGCTGCGCGTGCTGGGATATCAACGAGCAGCCGTGGTGCACAGTGGTGGCATGGACGAAGTTTCGCTGCATGCGCCGACCATTGTGGCAGAGCTGCACGATGGGGAAATCAAGAGTTATCAACTGACGGCAGAAGACTTTGGTTTGACGCCTTACCACCAGGAACAGCTGGCTGGCGGCACGCCGGAAGAAAACCGTGACATTCTTAGTCGCTTGTTACAAGGTAAAGGTGAAGCCGCTCATGAAGCTGCTGTTGCCGCGAATGTCGCCATGTTAATGCGCCTGCACGGTGAAGAAGATTTAAAAGCCAATGCGCAAACCGTGATTAATGTACTGCGTAGCGGTGCGGCCTATGACCGCGTCACTGCACTGGCAGCAAGAGGGTAAATGATGCAAACCGTTTTAGCGAAAATTGTCGCAGACAAGGCGATTTGGGTAAAAGCCCGCAAACAGCAACAACCGCTGGCCAGCTTTCAAGATGATGTTCAGCCTGGCTCACGTGATTTCTACGATGCGCTGCAAGGTGCACGCACCGCCTTTATTCTGGAATGCAAAAAAGCATCTCCATCAAAAGGCGTGATCCGTGATGACTTCGACCCGGCACAGATTGCGAGCATCTATAAACATTATGCTTCCGCGATCTCCGTACTGACCGATGAGAAGTATTTCCAGGGGAGCTTTGATTTCCTGCCTATCGTCAGCCGCATCGCACCGCAGCCGATTCTGTGTAAGGACTTTATTATCGATCCTTACCAGATTTACCTGGCGCGTTTCTATCAGGCGGACGCCTGTTTGCTGATGCTGTCGGTGCTCGATGATGAGCAATATCGTCAACTCGCCGCCGTCGCCCACAGCCTGAAAATGGGCGTACTGACCGAAGTCAGTAACGAAGAAGAGCTGGAGCGTGCTATCGCACTGGGCGCCAAAGTCGTTGGTATCAACAACCGTGACTTACGCGACCTGTCGATTGATCTGAATCGCACCCGTCAACTGGCACCGCGACTGGGTCATGGTGTGACCGTCATCAGCGAGTCCGGCATCAATACTTACGGTCAGGTGCGCGAGCTCAGCCACTTCGCCAACGGTTTTCTGATTGGCTCTGCGCTGATGTCGCATGATGATCTGCACGCCGCCGTGCGTCGCGTACTGCTCGGCGAGAATAAAGTCTGCGGTTTAACCCGGGCTCAGGATGCAAATGCGGCATACGAAGCGGGTGCCATTTACGGCGGCTTGATTTTTGTCCCCACATCACCGCGCGCGGTCAACGTAGCACAGGCGCGAGAGGTCATGACCGGCGCGCCGCTGCAATACGTCGGGGTGTTTCGCAACTCAGATATTACCGACGTGAGCGCAACAGCGGCGGAGCTGGGACTAACTGCCGTGCAACTGCACGGTAACGAAGACCAGTCCTATGTTGACGCCCTGCGCGACTTACTGCCCGCACAGGTGCAAATCTGGAAGGCACTCAGCGTCAGCGAGACGTTGCCAGCCCGTGATTATCAGCATGTCGATAAATACGTCTTCGACAACGGCCAGGGCGGCAGCGGTCAACGCTTCGACTGGTCACTTTTAGGCGGACAATCGCTGGATAACGTTTTACTGGCTGGCGGACTCGGCGCAGATAACTGCGTTGACGCGGCAAAAACCGGCTGTGCCGGTCTCGATTTCAATTCTGGCGTAGAGTCACAGCCGGGCATCAAAGATGCACGTCTTCTGGCTTCGGTCTTTCAGACGCTGCGCGCATATTAAGGAAAAAGACATGACAACATTACTCAATCCGTACTTTGGTGAATTTGGCGGTATGTATGTGCCACAGATTCTGATGCCTGCCCTGCGCCAGCTGGAAGAAGCTTTTGTCAGCGCACAAAAGGATCCTGAATTTCAGGCGCAGTTTACAGATCTGCTGAAAAACTATGCGGGTCGCCCAACCGCACTGACCAAGTGCCAGAACATTACTCAAGGCACCAACACGACGCTGTATCTCAAGCGCGAAGATTTACTGCACGGCGGCGCGCACAAAACCAACCAGGTGCTGGGTCAGGCGTTGTTGGCGAAGCGCATGGGTAAAACGGAAATCATCGCCGAAACAGGCGCGGGTCAGCACGGTGTTGCATCTGCTCTCGCCAGCGCACTGCTGGGGTTGAAATGCCGTATTTACATGGGCGCGAAAGATGTTGAACGTCAGTCGCCTAACGTTTTCCGTATGCGTTTGATGGGCGCTGAAGTTATCCCCGTTCACAGCGGTTCCGCAACGCTGAAAGATGCCTGTAACGAAGCGCTTCGCGACTGGTCTGGTAGCTACGATACCGCGCACTACATGCTCGGTACGGCGGCTGGTCCTCACCCCTTCCCGACCATTGTGCGTGAGTTCCAGCGCATGATCGGTGAAGAAACCAAGGCGCAGATTCTGGAAAAAGAAGGCCGTCTGCCGGACGCCGTTATCGCCTGCGTGGGCGGCGGTTCTAACGCCATCGGGATGTTCGCCGATTTTATTAATGAAACCAGCGTCGGTCTGATTGGCGTAGAGCCAGGCGGTCACGGGATTGAGTCTGGAGAACACGGCGCGCCCTTGAAGCATGGTCGTGTCGGGATATACTTCGGCATGAAGTCCCCAATGATGCAGACTGAAGAAGGACAGATTGAAGAGTCTTACTCTATTTCTGCAGGGCTGGATTTCCCATCGGTCGGGCCACAGCATGCATACCTGAACAGCATTGGTCGCGCCGATTATGTTTCAATCACCGATGATGAAGCACTGGAAGCCTTCAAAACGCTGTGTCTGCACGAGGGAATTATCCCGGCACTGGAGTCCTCCCATGCCCTGGCGCACGCGTTGAAAATGATGCGTGAGAATCCAGAAAAAGAGCAGTTGCTGGTGGTTAATCTCTCCGGTCGCGGCGACAAAGACATTTTCACCGTACACGATATTTTGAAAGCGCGAGGGGAAATCTGATGGAACGTTACGAAAACCTGTTTGCACAGCTGAAGGACCGCAAAGAAGGCGCTTTTGTCCCCTTCGTAACCCTGGGCGATCCGTCTGTTGAGCAGTCACTGAAAATCATTGATACGCTGATTGAAGCTGGTGCCGACGCGCTTGAGCTCGGCATTCCGTTCTCCGATCCGCTGGCAGACGGTCCGACCATACAGGAAGCCACCCTGCGAGCGTTTGCCGCCGGCGTTACACCGTCGCAATGCTTTGAAATGCTGGCGCTGATTCGCCAGAAGCATCCGACAATTCCCATTGGGTTGCTGATGTATGCCAACCTGGTCTTTAGTAAGGGCATTGATGAATTTTACGCCCATTGTGAGAAAGTCGGTGTGGATTCTGTGTTGGTAGCCGATGTGCCGGTTGAGGAGTCAGCTCCGTTCAGAACCGCAGCGCTGCGCCACAACATCGCGCCGATTTTCATCTGCCCGCCGAACGCTGATGAAGAACTGCTACGCCAGATTGCCTCTTATGGTCGTGGCTACACTTATCTGCTTTCACGTGCAGGTGTAACCGGTGCCGAAAATCGTGCAGCATTACCGCTGCATCATCTGGTTGAAAAGCTGAAAGAATATGGTGCGCCACCTTCTTTACAGGGCTTTGGTATTTCTGCGCCTGAACAGGTCGCTGGTGCTATTGAAGCCGGTGCTGCCGGTGCAATTTCCGGCTCGGCAATTGTGAAAATCATTGAGAAAAATGTTGCGGCACCGGAACAGATGCTGGCTGAGCTGAAAGCGTTTGTCAGCACGATGAAAGCCGCCACCCACCAATAAGCTAAATCAACCGCCAGAAATTTCTGGCGG
>NZ_SZWU01000060.1:613276-619318 GCF_005280935.1 Citrobacter sp. wls757
TATCCGCATTCTGAATGGCCACATCAAGTTCACCATTCACCTCTGCAATCCCCCACGATACTGACAATGGCACGGTATGGCCATCCACCACAAACACATGGCTGGTCACCTGCCCACTAATACGTTGCGCGATTGCTATGGCGTCAGTAGCCTGCGATCGAAACAGCAGGATCATAAATTCATCCCCGCCGGTACGAATCACAATATCGTGACTGGTGCGGGTGTTTGACAGCATCCTGTTGGCGATAATTTGCAGCGCACGATCGCCTGCCGCGTGGCCCCAGGTGTCATTGACGGCCTTGAACTTATTACAGTCAAGTAGCACCACCGAGCAGTGTGATAAATCCCGACGCTTGATGATGTCGAGAATTCGGCGGTTAAAACAACCGGTCAGGGTATCAATATAAACCTTGAGGTCACTTTCGTTCAGCCATGATTTTAACGAGAAGCTGATCATGATGAAGAAAAACGGCGCCAGCAGAATCACGATACCTGCATGCGTGTCGCGCGTCATAAAACGACCTAATGATAACGAATAGTGCAGCGCATATTTCTCTGAAAAATTGCGCACCATAAAGCGGGATTGACCGGTACATTTACCGGATAAACAGAGACTCTCATTGTTGGTCAAATTCACCAATTCTACGTTCAATTCTGGTGGAATTTGGTAGTCAAATGCCTGGGCTAACGCTTCCTGCAATTCGGACTTTGAATGGTCATAGACCAGATAAGCCACGATTTGGTCTGATATCTCTTTGCCAGACAGATCGTAGATATAACTCACCACGCTGTAAGCTTTTTCACCGGTAATTTTATCGGTATAGAAATTCGTTGAGCTGAGGGCTTTATTTTTGACGTTTTTCTGCAGCAGTCGGGTATAGAAATCGACGGGGGGATAGAAAAATTGCGTGATATCCCGCGCCATTTCAGAATTAGAGAAACTGAAATTGCGCGAATCGGAAGCCATAAACCAGTAAAAATAATCTGAGTTTTTGGCGATAATATAACGATGTGCATCAAAACTGCCCGGGTTTAGCTCATTGACCATACCGCGAATAAACTCCGCCGCCGTATACATACACAGCGCGTTGTGGCTGGTTTGCTGAGCAACCATTGTCCCCGTTGCCGAATGCAGCCGCTTTGGGTCGGCGTTAATTCCCCATTCATTCTCATCCCGGGGGGCGAATTGTGAAATATCACCGCATTGATCACCCGTTTTGATATGGTGGTAGCGCTCGCCAATCGCATCGGCGATCAGCTCGTTGTCGTTAAAAATGTCCATCATGCGCGCTTGCAGGCGGTTAACACCTTCGCTGGCAGCGGCCATTCGCTGTTCATAAATAATAAACAGAAACAACGACGTAAATATCAACGTAATGAGCCCTGATACCAGCAGTGCCTGCCTGTTTCTGAGCTTATCCTGCACAATCTTCACGAGTCCACCCTGATAGTTAACAGTATTGCCAAATCGGTTACCCGTTTATGTTGTTGCATAACAGCGTTATACGTTGATAGAGAATGCTCGCCACCCCGATGCAGGTAAGTTGATGTAGCCCGCAGCCGCGCGCTTAGGTTACAGTTTTATACAATAAAAGCACATAATTGTTAACATAAACGCAAACTAATCATCACCTTCAATAGGATACCCTGCCCGTCGAATGGCCTCACGGCAGTCGTTTATGCCTGCGGCATAGCCCGCCTCAATCTCACAAACCGGACTGGCGCTGCAATAAGGTAGTGTAACTGGAGTCGCAATAAGTTTCTCCAGCGCCTCAATTTTATCCATGTAAAGCAATAACTCACGTGCAGCACTTACGGCAAACGCTGCCGTTTGATCTTCGGAGAACGGTTCCAGAAGTGCGATTTTTTGCTGTAGCAGATGGCGGGTCAACATCATCAGCAATATCCTCAAAATTGTTTTGCTTAAAGAGTAGCACTACATCAAAGGGGAGAAAGGTAGGATGGGATTGTTTAAACGATGGGTCTAAGTAAGGATATTGTCTGAAAACGGTAACAGACAGCTCCGTGCGAATCTCTGGCGAAGATCAGATATTTTTAGTTGATGACGATGGAGAATATCCGAGTTTGTAATAATAGTGCACTCATTGTTTCCATACTGTCTGAGACTGTCAATCGTTAGACTACTCTGAGCGTGAAGCGGACCATAATTTCTGATGTAAAGCTTCACTGATAATGTCGGGACAGTGATGAGTGAGAAACTCACGTTGTGCTTACACCAGGATTATCTGGAATGATGGAGTTAACATCTCAATTGTTCATAGCGGCGCTGAGTGGATGCAGGATATCGCGGGGCATATTGGACGTATAACGTTTATCGCGTACCTAAGAAGTTAAGACCAGAGGTTTTAATTATTACATTTTTAAGATAGTGGTTTTTATCTGTTTTTTAGAATTGCCATACCTGGCCAGACATTCTTATCCATAACAACTTTATGAGTTAAAAAAATCTGCCATATTGACAGATTCTTTTAATCTATCATTAGAGATTTGCAACGTTATGATATACTTTTTGAACATCATCGTCATCTTCAAGGGCATCAACAAGCCCTGCGAAGACTTCCAAATCTTCTGGTGAAAGTTCAATTTCTGATTGAGCAATCATCTCTAATTCTGTGGTAGAGAATTCAGTAATCCCTGCGGCTTTTAAAGCTGCAATGCCTTTGTGAAGATCTGTAGATTCTGTATAAATAACGATGTTTCCTTCTTCTTCGGTTACATCACGAACATCTACTTCAGCATTAAGCAAAATTTCAAAAATGTGGTCAGGATCTGTCCCTTCAAATACAATCACTCCGGTATTGTCAAACATATAGCTGACAGAACCAGCAGCTCCGATATTCCCGCCTTTTTTATTAAAAATTGAGCGGACATTAGCAATCGTACGGTTAACATTTGAAGTCAATGTTTCAGCGATAATCAGTGAGCCACTGGGACCAAAGCCTTCATAACGCCCTTGCACGAACGTTTCATCACTGCCGCCTTTGGCTTTATCAATGGCTTTATCAATAACGTGTTTTGGAACCTGCGCTTGTTTAGCACGTTCAATAACGAATTTTAAAGATGTATTTAATTCTGGGTCTGGTTCGCCTTGTTTAGCAGCAGCATAAATTTCGACACCGAATTTTGCATATACATTAGACGTTGCACCGTCTTTAGCTGTTTTTTTAGCAACAATATTTGCCCACTTACGTCCCACTGGAATGATCTCCTCAAAAATTCATTTACATAGCCGACAGGTAAATAACCTAGCATTACATTATATCATGACGTATAAATCCTCGTCTATTAAAAATAAAAATATTCGAATTTTACGATATGTTACTTTAATTTTATCAATAGTTAACATTATTGATAAATTATCCTCTGGTTCTTTTTTGTTCTTAATAAATGGTCCGCAGCAATAATGCATAAGAAAAGAGAAACAAAAGTAATATTCCAGACAAACACTTCTACTATTAAAGTTGCTGCTGCACTGCTTATAGCGAAGTATCGACACACAAATTTTGTCAGGCCAGATGAGCAAAATAATGGCCGATCAAGACAACGATACGCGAGGAAAAGAATGGAAAAAAACTGGCCATTTGACGACCAGTTTTGCAGAAGTGTTTTACAGTAAATATCAGAAACGATAACCCGCAGAGAACATAAACACCCACGGATCGAGGCGTACACTGTCTCGCTGCTGGACGCCACCCATTTTATAGCTTGCGGTGGTATCGATATCCATGTACCAGACCGACATGTTAATCAGCCAGTCGCGGTTAATCAGATAGTCCATACCGACTTGCCCTGCTGCACCCCAGGAATCTTTCAGGCTCAGGTCCGATAACCCCGTTTTTTTACCGTTATCGTTAAAGCCTTCATCGAAGAAGGTCGTGTAGTTCACCCCAACACCTACGTACGGACGCAGTTTACTGCTGGAGTCACCGAAGTACCACTGCGCCATTAACGTCGGCGGTAAATGATGTACGGTGGCAATATCACCCGTTGCAGCAGTGCCGATTTTATGGCGGAACGGCGTAGCTGCCAGTAATTCAACACCGATATTGTCGGTTGCCATGTAGGTAAATGTCAGACCCAACTGCGTGTTATTGCTGACATCAAAGCCACCTAAGCTGCCCAGCGTACCACCTGCACCTTCCGTCGGCCTGACGGTGGCAGAACCCGCACGAATAAAGAATTCTCCAGCTTCATGCGCAAATGCGTTACCAGAGAGAAGAGTTGTTAAAGCCAATGCTGCAACTGTTAATTTTTTCATGTCCGCTCCATCGTTATGGTTATAAAAGCGGAACGAATATACCCACATTGGAGTAATAAGTGATCTAACATGGATCACATTGACTTTGATAATTTAACATTTATTGATCCAGATTAAGTTAGAACTTGCATTCAAAATCCTGGTTAAATTAATTCAGATCAATTTTGATATATTTTCAATGTGCAAGTACCTCCAGTTCATTGCTGATGGTTGATGGATATCTGCGCGTGATGCGCAGATAACAAACAGCGTTCATGCACGACGCTGAAGTCATAGCCAAAAATTACTGCAGCTTTACAAAGATATGCTTTTCCATACATCGCGCGATGCTGCCACTGTAGAGTTATCCAGGGTACAATTGCCCGCAAATGAACACCTGCAAAACTCAAGGAGAGTGCATGTCTATCACGGCGAAATCCGTTTACCGTGACACGGGAAACTTTTTCCGTAATCAATTCATTACCATCTTGCTGGTATCGTTGTTGTGCGCGTTTATCACAGTGGTGTTAGGGCATGCCTTTTCCCCCACTGACGCACAAATTGCGCAACTCAGTGAAGGCGATCAGTTAACCAGCAGCGTGGGGCTGTTCGATCTGGTGCAAAACATGACCCCGGAGCAACAGCAAATTTTGCTACGCGCATCCGCAGCGTCGACGTTTTCCGGTCTGATTGGTAATGCCATCCTCGCCGGGGGGGTCATCCTGATGATTCAGCTGATTTCAGCAGGTCATCGCGTCAGCGCGTTACGTGCCATCGGCGCCAGTGCGCCAGTGTTACCGAAGCTGTTTATTCTGATTTTTCTGACTACTCTGCTGGTGCAAATCGGTATTATGCTGGTTGTTGTACCCGGTATTCTGCTGGCGATCCTGCTGGCACTCGCACCGGTGATGTTGGTACAGGACAAAATGGGTGTCTTTGCCGCGATGCGCAACAGTATGCGTCTGGCGTGGTCCAATATGCGACTGGTTGCGCCGGCAGTGATCGGTTGGTTGCTGGCAAAAACGCTGCTGTTGCTTTTTGCGCCAAGTTTTGCAGTACTTACGCCGAATGTAGGCGCGGTATTGGCGAATACGCTGAGCAATATGATCTCCGCCGTGTTGCTGATCTATTTGTTCCGCCTGTACATGCTGATTCGCCAATAAACCCTGAACGCATTCCGGGCTTGTTCCCGGTGCTTTTGATGACGGAATCGAAGAATGAAGCAGTTTCTTGATTTTTTACCGCTGGTTGTCTTTTTTGCTTTTTATAAGCTTTACGACATCTATGCGGCGACCTCGGCGCTGATTGTCGCGACGGCTGTAGTGTTGATTTACAGCTGGGTTCGCTATCGCAAGGTCGAGAAGATGGCGTTAATCACCTTTGTCCTGGTGGCCGTATTTGGTGGCCTGACTATTTTTTTCCACAACGATGAATTCATTAAGTGGAAAGTAACGGTGATTTACGGGCTGTTTGCTGGTGCTCTGCTGGTTAGCCAGTGGGTGATGAAAAAGCCGCTGATTCAACGCATGTTAGGTAAAGAGCTGACCCTACCGCAGTCAGTGTGGTCGAAACTTAATTTAGCCTGGGCCGTCTTTTTCATCCTGTGTGGCCTGGCGAATATCTATATTGCATTTTGGCTACCGCAGAACATTTGGGTCAACTTCAAGGTGTTCGGTCTGACCGCCCTGACTTTATTCTTTACGCTGCTGAGTGGGGTCTATATTTACCGTCATCTGCCGCAAGAAGATAAATCGTAATACATGCTCGCCAGATCCCCGGATCTG
>NZ_SZWU01000060.1:619371-621143 GCF_005280935.1 Citrobacter sp. wls757
AGAGCTGACAACCTGACTTACATCTGCTCCGCACGCCGCATCCCCTCTGTTCTCAACGCATAAATTCTAGTAGCATCGCGCCTGTAATCTTTCTCTATAGTCGGTTCTACAATGACAACAACGAATAACACTCCCCAGGGCGAACTGGTTTTACGCACTCTGGCCATGCCTGCCGATACCAACGCAAACGGTGATATTTTTGGCGGCTGGCTGATGTCACAAATGGATATAGGTGGCGCGATTCAGGCCAAAGAGATCGCACATGGTCGTGTGGTAACGGTGCGGGTAGAAGGAATGAGCTTTTTGCGCCCAGTCGCCGTAGGTGATGTAGTGTGTTGCTATGCGCGCTGTGTGAAACGCGGGACAACCTCGATCAGCATCAATATTGAAGTTTGGGTGAAGAAAGTTGCTTCTGAACCAATTGGACAGCGCTATAAGGCTACCGAAGCTCTGTTTATCTACGTTGCTGTTGATAAAGACGGGAAACCACGTCCAATTCCCACGTTGGTCTGATAGCACACGTCAGTACTGCTATCCGGCAATCATCACTCTTGATCATTGCCGGACTGCCTGATGCTTACTCGATCTGCGTTGTGCCGTTTAATTTGAAAACAATATTCACCACAAGCCCGGAACCGGGTTTGCCTGCTTCATAACGCCATCTACGCATCGCGTTTTTCACTTCACGCTCAAACATATTGGCAGGCTGTGCAGACAGGATCTCCACATTTTCAACCCGGCCATCCGGCGTTACGTTAAATTTGACCTTTACCCGGCCTTCAATGCGCAGCGCCTGAGCTCGCGCCGGATACTGAGGCTGATTACGGCTTAAAGCGCGTGGACCCGATGGCGCACTGACCACCGGTTTGCTGGTAGTTGCCGGCGCGGTATTGGTCATTGTGCGAGTAGGTGCCGTATTTTCCACTGGGGAGGCCGGGCGCGGTTCTGCTGGTTTAACATCGCGTTTCGGTTGCTCTTCCACCTTTTTCACCGGTTTTGGCTTCGGTTTAGGCTTGGGCTTCGGTTTTTCAATCACCACCGGCGCCTCTTTTGGTGGCTCTGGAATCGGTTCAGGTTCCGGTTCAGGCTCGACAACGGGTTCCGGCGGCGGCTGAACGGCCTGAGGCGGTTCGAGATCGGCAGGCGCGACCATCGTGACAGAGATCGGCTGCGCTGGCGCAGGTAGTTCAATAACCTGATGTACCGAGGTATACAGCAAACCAGCCACTACGGCACCATGAATGCCGACAGACAGTAACGTTGGCCAGGGAAAGCGACGAGGTAAATCAAGGGTCATTGAAGTCATAATCGTTTCAGTAAAAAAACCAGGCCCTGATTTTAAATGCAAATAGCAATCATATTCAATAAGCCCGTGATGCTAACTGACATTTAAAACGCGATTTTATGATAAAAAACCACTTTCAGAGTATGGCCTTAACATATCAGTTATCTTTCCGTTGCAGTTGTTAGGCCTTTCCAATAACGTTATTAACGACTTTTACCGTTCAAGGAGCCCTACCCGTGCTGTATGTTATATACGCTCAAGATATCGCAGACTCTCTCGAAAAACGTCTTTCCGTGCGCCCTGCTCATCTGGCTCGCCTGCAACTCCTTCATGACGAAGGTCGTTTGCTCACGGCGGGCCCCATGCCAGCAGTCGACAGTAACGATCCCGGTGCGGCGGGTTTTACCGGCTCGACGGTGATTGCCGAATTTGAATCTTTGGAGGCGGCACAGGCGTGGGCAGAAGCCGATCCGTATGTTGCGGCGGG
>NZ_SZWU01000060.1:621373-652718 GCF_005280935.1 Citrobacter sp. wls757
CTTTTCACAGTCAATGACGCGAGAAGATTATCTCGCCCTTCTCGCTGAAGAAGTCGAACGAGACATTCCATATGACCCGGAACCGATCGGACGTTTCAACGTCGCGCCAGGCACCAAAGTTCTGCTACTGAGCGAGCGTGACGAGAAACTCCATCTCGATCCTGTTATCTGGGGATACGCCCCCGAGTGGTGGGATAAACCACCGCTAATTAATGCTCGCTCAGAAACTGCGGCCACCAGCAGAATGTTTAAACCACTCTGGCAGCATGGGCGTGCCATTTGCTTTGCTGATGGCTGGTACGAATGGAAAAAGGAAGGTGACAAAAAGCAGCCCTACTTCATTCATCGGGCCGATGGCCAGCCGATATTCATGGCGGCGATCGGCAGCACACCATTCGAACGTGGAGATGAAGCAGAAGGATTTCTGATAGTGAAGCATGCTGCAAACAACCGCGGATAAGGGACTGATTGATATCCATGACCACCTGCCACTACTTTTTATACCTGAAGACTGATTTAGTCTAGATGAAGCAGGATGTTGGCGGGTAAGAAACAACCTTTAGAGATACAGAGGCGGCCTTTTGGCTCAACTAATCGACATAAGTTTTGCGAATCTTAGATTTGCCTTGTCATAAGCATTGTTATTATCGATAATTATTTATCTTCAGCAGTAGTACCGGAAATCTTAACATGCCAGACATAAATAAAAGTGACAGAATAGAATACATAGATGGAATTAGAGGTTTAGCTTCGCTATCAGTTGTAACATTTCATTTTTTTTGGGAAAGTTTAGGAGGTTATATTCCCGAACTTAGAAGTCATTACACCGCTCTATTTTTAAATGGAATTGTAGCAGTGATGATATTCTTCATATTATCAGGAGACTCTCTTTCGATATCTTTCTTTAAAAACAGAGATATTAAAAAACTACCACCAATACTTTTGAAAAGATATTTTAGACTTGGCTTTGTTATACTGCTTACTACTTTAATTGTTTACTTAGCTATGAAATTAGGGTTTACATATAATAAGCAGGCTGGGGCTATATTAAACTCAAATGAATGGCTGGGTAGTTTTTTGAATTTTACGCCAAGCATTAATACTGCTTTTAGCTTCTCTCTTAGCAACGTATACATCAGGCAAGGAGACAACTACAACCCCTTCTTCTGGACAATGAGTGTTGAACTTATTGGGTCCTATTTTCTTCTGCTTTATCTTTTTTGCTATAATCACATAAAAAAACCAAATTTTATTTGCTTTGCTATTTATATTTTCCTTGCAGTTATTGGCTCTTACATCTCACTATTCTTCGCGGGCATATTGCTTTGCATTCACAGGCAAAATGGATTTCTTAAAAAAATTGAACAAAGAATTGGAGTGTTGCTGAACACATTAATTTTAGTTATATTATTCATCATCTCATCCATGGTGTTTATTAAATATTATGTACAGGGCCACAAAGAACTTGGCGACCTTTACTTTATTATATGCCCAACCATGCTCCTTTTAGTTTACACTAATAAAAAATTGAGAAATCTGTTATCAATGCGGCCTTTCAATTTTCTTGGTAAAATATCTTACCCTCTTTATGCAATACATTTCGTTGTGTTAACCACAATATTTTCCAGTGTGATATCAACATATCCTTTGAGCAAACCTCAAATGATGATATTTGCAGTTTTTTGCATAGCACTTTCCATACTTCTGGCTATTTTAGTAGAGATGCTTGAGTTTATTTATCTGAGAAGACTATCTGTACTGGTCATGCAATTAATTAAATAGTTTTTCAGTAAAAGGGTCGTTGTCGTATTTTATTAGCAGCGACTACTTGAAGTTTCTATTCCTTTAGTAATTCTGGTCAAGTTGGCCAAGAGGGTTCACCGGATCTGCCCCAATGCTGATGTTGGGGTTAAACCGATGATGACACTGCCGGCGGTCAATACCGACGCCAGCAAGCATGAGAAGGAACAGATAAGCCGTACTGTTCAGGAAATGTTTGAAGAGTCTGATATGTGGCTGGTTTCAGATTAAACGCCTTGAACCGTCATATTGCTTAAGTACAATCCGCCGTGACTGGCAATCATTCAATACTCGCACTATCGAACGTTCGCCAGTCGGCCACAATCATGCTCTTGCATACGGCGTGGTTGCGGCAACTATCAATTTTTATAATTGTTCCTGCTGCTTATTTTGCTGGCGCTCGCGTTCAGCTTTTTCCATGGCTTCCCGTATTGCCGTTTGCTTCTGATTCCAGACACTGTCATCCGGCATCTCCACACGTACGGACACAAAAGAATCTGCCGGAATGTCGACAGGCTCACAGTCAGCAACCGTCTCAGTAAACACTCCGTTAATATCGGTCTTACCTATTCTGTTCTGGGCAAACAGCGGCGCAGATTGATAAATCCTGTGATACGTCATGACCATGACTGAACCATCAGCATTGACCTTGTAATCCAGCCAGATGCGTGACTGCTTGTTACGGTCCACGGGCATTTCAAAACCACCGTCAATGCCTCCCCATGCTGCATCTGAATTCAGACCTGTGCAACCTGTAATTAAGTATGACCCGCACGCCAGTCTTGTTACTAATACCCCTTCCGATTCATTATTTGTTTCATAACGGCCATCGCCAAATAATTTTACCACTGGTGATGCCTTTTTAATGAAACCGCTGGAATCAACTGTAGTATTTCTTGTATCCCAGAGTGTACGACCATTAGTGCTACTTATAAGGTTTTGGTCATTGATTCCACCAGCAAACATCCGAACAGGACCGCCTGCATAGTGGACATTAAGGCATGCAAATGTGTCCCCAGAGCGCCAAAACAGAGATGGAGACCACTGATAAAATGGAGGGTCTCCCGCAGTAATATTTTGATCATTCCGAAAGGAACATATCCCTAAATTTTTAGTTACGAAGTGATCATTGAACAGGGCGCTGGTATGGGTTTCGTTCGTTGTAATTGCTCCGGATGACTTACCAACTCCGTAAGCGCCAACGGGCATGACATCTCCATCTTCAGCCCCTGCATTTTTTGTCGCAGCTGTACCAAGACCAAGTTTGATACGCCCCCCTGCTGCATCTTTTGCACCCAATCCACCCTGGTCCATACTTAGTGGAGTCGTCAGCCCAGAAAGACTGGTGATATCATTGTTAGCGCCTGCGTCCGCTTTACCATCCAGTGTAGTGATGATACCCCCCCAGGCTGGTCCTGAGTAAGAACTGCCATCCGGCAGTTTTACCGTGATATTCCCCGTTCCACTGAATACCTGCTGCCAGTTCTGTTTGTCATAGTTCAGTCCGCGCAGGGCTTCAGTGTTCTGAACTACCATTGCGGCCGTTACCATATTCAGCGCCACACGAGGAACAGCTGACCAGGCCGCGCCAGCCTGTGTTGGCCCGGTGAAATTGCTGACCAGCGTCAACGCTGTACCACTTTCCACGGACTTAACCGGGAGCGTATAGGGAACGCCGCCGACAGTGACAACAATAAAATCTCCGGCCGCCACCTCGGTGATAAACTCGGTCCCACTGCCAGCGACCGCAGCAGAGTTATGCGTCAGGGTTAAGGTTCCTGCTGACATAGTTTTTCCTCAGTACATATTCGGAAGAATTAGAATGGGCATGGCGATATTTCTGTTACGGGTCATATCCCATGCGCCTGAATTACGGTTCGCAAACACTTTGTTGTAGGCCGACCTGACACTGCCGCCTGACATGACCACGCCTTTGGTTCTGATATTTCCCCATCCACCACTCATACGCACCTGAACGCCGGTATAGACTATCTGGCAGAACCCACCGCCAATATCCTGGAAAGTATCGGTAATCTGGATTTGTCGGTCATAGACAAAGGGGCGTTTCAGCGTGGAGAATGTCACCTGGCCTGCGGCGTTGGTCATCGTGATACCGTCGCCGCCGACAGGTGCTGTCTGATTGAATATCACCAGGTCTATCGTCGCCGTTCCGGCCACGTCGTCCCGCCCTGTGTAGGAAATATCGCGCACGATAATATTGCCGCCATCAAACCCTACCGACACATTCGGGTTATCCCATTTACCGAAAGGAATACCGCTCACCGGAAGCGCAGCACTGCCGTTAACCGTAATTCGTCCGGACCAGGCGCAGGTCATCAGCGCGGCCTGATTGGATATAGCGGTGAAGTCAGTCGAGTTTGAAACCAGTAATCCTTCGTTATATGTCGCCGCAGGCAGCAACTCCATAACGTAGCCTGACCAGTCAGGGACAATGCTTTTCCCTCCGATTGTCTCAGCCCCGATGATGACCCCGGAATCACCGTTGCGTGTGACGCCGGTCATAATGGCCACATCAAATTCAGCATAGGAATAGATGTAAATGGGGTTCGTTGGCACAACGATAGCCTGTGAGCCAGGAACAAGCGGTGTATTGACAGGGTACTGCATGAACTGGGATGACCAGCCTGAGAACGATGTACAAAAACTGGGGGCACGAAGCCCCGCAGTAATCGCCATCACCGGACGGCCATCGTTATAGTCGATTAATATCCCCTCAGGCATATCACCACCTCCCGACTACAACCCGACCACCACCGGACAAATTAACCGTCAGCCCATTCCCGTTGATGACGACAGTGTTATTGGTGCCGTTAAATGCAAATGCTCCGCCATCTGCGTACAGGTTTCCATGAAACTCAGCATTCCCTGATTTTGGTAATTTCCATCCACGCCCGCCCGGACCTGCTATAAAGTTTGATGACTGTAGGCTGTCAGTAATTTTTCCGAAATCAATGGAAGCATCACGGAAAAACGCATCGCTGATAAACACCTGACCATTAACAACAGCAAAGGGTGAATATTGCGTATCACCGCTGCCACTCATCAGGACGAACTGATTGGCGTTAAACCCGACACGGGTGACTACCGGCTTGCCCGATTCCGCCAGCACGGCAATCGACATCCCGGCGTTATACATGACTCCGTTAATCCGGACTCCGGTTTTGAGGGTGTAAATCGCAGATGCTCCGGTGGCATCTACTACGGCAGTAAGCTTGTCCTCCAGTGCGGCAGTTACATTATTGAACTGCGCCTGCACCTGCGTCGACATTTCAGCCATGGCCTTATCTACCTGCGCAATGGTCGTTTTAACCACCAGAATATCCGCGCGTACTTCGCCGTACTGCGCCCACTGATGCTCTACCGTTCCATGGTTGGCCAGCGCATTCTGCAACGCGGCTTCCAGGTTGGTATCAATGTCGCCTGTTAGGCGGTCACCGTCGGCAGACGTCAGGAAATCATCAGCAATATCGCCCAGGTAGTCGTCAGCATTCGCGTTGGATTGGCCACGAACCCAGTCGGTCCAGTCACTCTGATTACCAATACGGTCGACCAGGCGAGCCCGGTACCAAAATTCAACACCAGCCTTTAAACCCAGTTGTGTGTAGGTGTGTTGCGGATAAGGAACTCCTGCAAGCAGCAGAGGATTATCCCCATTTCCGTTTGCTGAATAATGCAGTTCGGTCTGGAGGGTATCACCTGTATCCGCCGGAAAGGACCAGTCAACCTGTATACCCCAGTTGATTGCTGTGGTGCGCAGACCAACCGGCTTGGGAACATCCCCAGTACGTCCAGTGAGATGAGTCAGCACAGAAGAGGTCCACAAACTGGACGCTCCACCAGAGTTAATGGCGCGGACTCTCACGAGGTAATCGCCTGAGAAAATCCCGGCGATCTCTATATTGCGCAGACCCGTTTCAGGGATATTGATCCAATCATTATCACCGCGTTTCCACTGTGCCTGATACGCGACAATATCTGCCTGAGGTTTCCCGTTTTTATCTACTGGCGCATCCCAACTCGCAACCATGGTCGCAAGACGCTGCCCCTGCCGGACCGAATCGTAGCTACTAATCGTAATGTTTGTCGGTTGCCCTACCAGGCCTGTCGGTAACAGACTAATCGGCGGCGTATCCAGTCGGGCGTTGTTATCAACGGCATCGTACTTCGCCCCGTTGTACTCTGCACCGGTGATACTGTAGGTGTTCTCCTCATCGTTAAATGTCAGATTGGTTACGCGGAAATACTGGAGACGCAACTGGCCCGCATCGATAACAAAAATGGCATTAGGTTGTGGCTCAGCGGTAAAGGCAGTTGCCAGTATCAGTTGCTGGCCGTTAACCGCCTGAATTGTTCTGATCTCAACGGTACCGCCTTGGGTACGAATCATCAGCGTATCGCCAGCAACAGCGCTGGTACCCCGATCGGTAGTTACAGATTTCAGCGCGGCGTTGTATTCAGTAATACGTCCACCATAGACACGGCCAGATAGCCGCTCATCTGCAAACGCAAATACGGTCCCCGGCACATAAGCGAAGCCATCAAGTCCCGTCTGAACAGTGATAATGCGATCCAGCGAGTTGGAGTAGACAGCCCACCCTCCGCGGCGCTGCGCCTCGCTTTCACGCGTACAGCCAATGGCCGTCAATTGCGTCTGCTTAAACTTGAACTGCTTAACCAAATCAGGAAACATCACCGCCGTCGTGCGGTCCTGATAGTGATTCTCCGGATCGCTAAAGTTAATCAGCGCAGAGCTATAGCGGTTCTTTTCACTGCCGCTGGAATAGGTTGGTTTCCCGACCACCGAGGCTCGAGTGAGTATCTGAAGTTTTGACGTATCCGCTGGCATATCAGAGACAACATTGAACATGTTGTTGCCCCAGAACGTCATGCCGTTAAAACCAGCCGCAATATCCTTAATCACCTGCCAGGCATCAGCCTGAGCCTGGATATAAACGTCAAACATAAAGCGAGGCTCGGTACCGCTGCCAACCTTACCATCCGGCACCTTCTGGTCGCAGCGCTGGGCAATACGGTACAGCTCCCATTTATCGAGCATCGCTGGCGTAACCCTGCGACCCAGTCCGAAGCGCGACTCAGTAAGAATATCGAACCAAATCCATGCAGGATTATTCGTCCATCCCCATTTGAATGTACCATCCCATGTACCGCCATAAGTGCGTGTAATCGGATCGTAGTTCTGAGGGATGCGGATTACTCGGCCTTTCGGCTTGCAGGATATCTTCGGGATATTGCTGAATGACTTTGCGTTGAATGACACATACAGCAGTGCTGTATGCGGATAACGGAGACGCGCGTCAATCACCTCGGTGATCGCCTGTACCTGCGTTTTGTTCTGGAGCATTTGGCTGGTACTGTCAACAGTGTCCCGGACAACTCGAATCTGCCAACCGGTGCTGGCTTTGGGAAGATTAATACGGTGGGTTAGTTCGTAGAGCGAACTGAGCTTTTCTGTGATGGTTTTAGTCATGACTGTCGAGTAAGCCCCACCGTCCACAGCAAGGTCGATATGGTACTGAACCGTTGTGCCGACAATATCCCCATCGTTTTCCTGCTGCTGTAATCCAGGGATACCAATACGTACCAGCACCGCGTCAATCTGGGTGTTACTGATCGCACGAGTCCATGGGGTAACTTTCGTCAGCGACACGCCAATACTGGTTTCATTTTCAACAGCTGGAAAGCCTGGGATTGGTGTCTGAACCTGAGTGCCGGGACGGAAGTCCCAGGTAACGTTCTCAAAGTTCATTGAACCGTCTGCATTGCCCAGCTGGGTTCCGTCAAGGAAGATGCGCGTAGCATCCAGCCCACCAGCAAATTCGCCCTCTCCCAGCGCCAGCAGCATGCGGCAGCGAGCCATTGATTGCGCGGAGTCCGGCTGTTCTACAGGTGTATGCTGTTTTTGACTCCCGCCCTTCGCACCAGTAATCGTTGCCATATTGCATCCATAAAAAAACCCGCCTAAGCGGGTTGGTTTTTGCTGTGGCTAATCACTGAAAATACGTGACTAACCTTATCTCGTAATCGAAAGTATTTTCAATTCCAGGCTTTTCCACATGAGTGATGATGTCTCCGGGGCTCAGTCGTCTGCCAAGGACATTAATTGTAGAATTGAATTTCTGATAGTCCCGTCCCCAGTCCATTTTTAAGCATCCCTGCTCACTCTTTTCGCCTGTGAAAGGATAATCCCCGGGAGGTAAAGAACCATAGCCATATCCCGTAATTAGGCCATATACCTTTTGTTCAGGTTTGATATGTCCGTTGAAATCAATAGCTGCAACAAACTCTAAAGTAGATTCCATGCGAGGATCATTTTCCTCTTTCAACCATTCAGCGACTATTTTTACAGCTGGCATTGTTGTGACCCCATAGTGAAATGCTGTTGAAGGTAGCATAACACTACGCATGTTAACCGCGAGCTATGTTGCTGAAACTTAAATATCTTCGGCAACGATTCCTGCACTAATAATTGCACCGCCGATCTCCCGCTCCCCATAGAGTGCGGCAACCGGGTTACCCATTGCCAAGGTGTTTACTGAGCTGCCGAAAGCATAGCTGGGTTTGTTATCGGGATCATCGCGCCCCTGAAGCCCTTTTGGTTGGGGTGACAGCATCTGGTAGATACCTCCGGCCATCATCCCGATACCAGCGGATATCATGGCACCACCTACAGGGGAAGCCCAACCATACGAAAGACCAGTAACCACGATACCAGCTACCACCATCACGGCTCCGAGAATGGTTTGAAATATGCCGGCCTTCTTTGCACCTTCCATAACCGGTGCAATGCGAATATCGCTATTCCCAGCAAGGTTCTGGTAGTCCTCAACCCCGATGTTTCTTTTTCCACGAAACACAGCGAACGTCATTCCGTTTTTCTTCGCGTTCATCAGATAACTTTCCAATCCGTCCAGGTTGATACATAACGCCTTCACGGCTTCAGCTGTCGTCTGCACCGCCAGCTTATGCACGCGCCCAAATCTCGCACCCAGCGCACCGTACAGGCGAATTGTCGTTAGCCGCGCCATGGTTTTATTTCCTGAGATAAGTTTTTATGTCGGACGCATATCATCGTCCGGTCTTTGAAATAGCCGCGCAAGTACGGCGTGATGCAGGATGGTTGCCCATAGAGATGATGAAGCAGCCCACCTTCTTCGGTAATGATCCCCGCATGGTTCCACTTAGCAGATTCAACCTGCATGATGACCATGCAGCCTGGCGTCGGGTCACACTCGACAAACCCTTCACGCTCCCAGTTCTCGAAATAGAGGTTGTCCGGGTAGTGGCTTTCCCACCACGGGTAGTCGACCCGGAAATCAGTCAGCGTTACACCCTGGGTGGAATGCCAGTCCATGATCAACCCCCAGCAGTCGTGAGAGCCAAGGATGAACGGGCGGCCGATTAGCGGAATAGCATCCGGGGTTATTTCGGCGTATTCATCACAATCAGGCGCATATATTCCCCATACCACACCTGACTGGTTGCATTGCTGGCGATCGAGGTCTGAGGGGATAGCCCTGGCGCCATCGCCAGGATGCGAGTGAATGACTCGAATAATGGTCCCTGCATCCTCGGCATTTGCCCAGTACTCACCATCAATACGGAAATGCTCAGACGGGTTTTCATGACTGTTCGGTACCGGAATATATCGCTGACGCCGTCCTGACTGAATGACAAAGCCGCAGCACTCGCGTGGGGATTCCTCCAAAGCATGCTTCCGGATGGCATTCATTATCGTTTTGTTCATTTTGAAGTCCGTTTATCGGGAGAATAAAACCGTTGCGGGGAAACCGCCGAAATCAAGAATTGCGGTGTTTGGCTCTGCCAGCCCGGCGCCAAATCGTTTACGGCAGTCACTAAGGCATCCGCCGCACACGTCCAGCGCAGGGTCAGCGACCACATTCCCCTTCGCATCAAAATACGCTGTTCCGTTGTAGGTACATCCGTCACCGCTGCGGTACTGGCCTCGCAGCGCCCACTCGCACAGCGATGTAATTTGACGGGTGGGAATAACCAGGTTCTGCAAATCCGCTGGGCTACTCAACGACCACGTAACCATCTCATCATCTTCTGAGGTTTTGGTGTCCAGCCAGAATGTCTGGAGCGTGAACATTGTCGGGTCTGCCGTCGGGTTCACGCCGCCCGGGAAGTTAACCGCGTCCAGATAAACGGCGTAGGTGTCGATGATGCTTACCTTCGCGTTAACCATGTCCTTGAACTGCAGGCAGAGCGCCGTGATATGCCCGTCAAGGTTCGATACGCTAAGTTTCGGCTCAGCGGCCTGGTCTGTCGAGAGAGCGAGGTCAGAAATCTGGAATGGCCAGAAATCGAAGGTTTTACCATCCCAAAATATGGGTTTTGGTCCAAGCTTAGTCTCATCACCGTTCGCCGCTTCAATCTCGGCGGGCGTATGGGGAAATGGACTGTAGTGAAAACGGTGAATACCGCCGCTGAACTCTGAAGCATCCACTTCGATCAGGCGGAGCCTGCCACCTGGCGCTAGCATTGCCGCCGTATCAATCAGTGCTGTCATGCTCCACCTCAGGCATAGACGCCGTAGGCGCGCTTAATCGTGAATGTCAGCTCAGCGAATTTGCTGCTGAGTTGGTTTTTACGCACCGAATCGGCTACAACGCGATACAGCCCCATCTCCTCGCCCGGCGGCGTGATGACGAATGCTTTAACGGTATGCGTCAACAGGAAGTCGCGAACTGCGTTAACTTCCGCCTCCGTTCCTGCGTGCTTCATTGGAACCTGAATGGCGGTGGAGTTAATACCGTTCTCAGCCACCTGTTCGTAACCGTCCCCGAACTGCGCAGACCGTATCGTTTGACTGTATTCGACAGCACCCGCGCCGAGCTGCGAATGCCAGTTGTAGGTTGCAACTGCCATATATACTCCATAAAAAACCCAGCCGGAGCTGGGTTTGATGTTAGGTTATTTTTTTGGCTAATGAAAAAATTGACCTGAAACAACGTCATTGAAAAAAGAATTAGTTACTTCACATATATAAAATGATGAAATATGCGACACTCCGTCGATATTTTTATCCATCATAGCTAACCAATTCACAGGGATAGTTTAATGAACATTGTGCATTATGCAGCCATTGGAGCTGTAGCTTTCGTAGTTGTTCTAACGATTTTGGTGATTAACATCATTAAATTAAAGTCAGCAAGGGCTGATGCAGCAGAAAAGGCAGCAAAACTTGAGCGCTACGCGACAATCACCAATGCTGAAACAGAAGCTGAACGAATCGTGAACGAAGCTAAGCAAACCGCAGAAGAGTTAATTATTGATTCGCAAAACAACCTTGGCGAAGCAAAAGCTGTGGCAACCAAAACTATTGCAGCCAGTGAAAAAGATGCAAAATCTATAACTCAGCGTGCGGAGGATATTCTATCAGATGCTCGTTTAGCAGCTAAGCGAATGAACGCAGAAGCGCTAACTGCTGTAGAAACACAAAGAGTCAAGCGTACAGAAATTGAGAAGCAGATTGATGAGCTGCGCCAATCCTATCGTGAGAAAAAAATTACTTACGATGAATTGGAAGAAGCGCTATCAATCTATAAAGATGATATGGAATTTGCCGACATGGGGTTCTATGCACCACACTTCGATTTTGAAACATCGGCCAGTTTTCAGGATGCGATCAAGGCATGTCGCGAACGACAAAAAAATCTGCTACGTGACAAAACTGAATTTGGCGCAATACATTGCCCTGCTGAATGGACGGTAGGTGGCTCTAAAAGTGAAGGTCGGAAAATGACCACTCGCGGCATTCAGATGACAGCACGTGCATTCAATGGTGAATGTGATGCTGCTATTGCAAACTGTACATTTAAAAACGTTTATCAAATGGAGCAAAGAATTTATAAAGCATTTGATGCCTTGAATAAGATGAATGAGGTTAACCAGATTTACATCAATCGTGCTTTTTTAGATTTGAAGCTAGATGAACTTCGACTTACACATGAATATCGTTTAAAAAAACAAGAAGAAAGAGAAGAACAACGTGAAATCCGCGCTCAGATGGCTGAGGAGAAGCGAGCTCAAGCCGAAATTGATCGTGCACTTCGAGAGGCCGAAGATGAAGAGCGTCGCGCCCAAAAAGCGTTGGATAAAGCCCGTAAAGAAATGGAATCGAAGCTAGCCCAAATGACAGCTGAGCAAGTAGAGAAGCACCAAGCGAAGGTATCCGAACTAGAGCATGCCTTAGAAGAGGCGTTATTGAAAGGCCAAAAAGCTCTTTCAATGGCTCAGCAAACTAAACGCGGTCATGTGTACGTTATTTCTAATATTGGTTCGTTTGGTGATGATGTTTTTAAAATTGGAATGACGCGTCGACTTGATCCTCAAGATCGAGTGGATGAACTGGGTAGTGCATCAGTCCCATTCCTGTTCGATGTTCATGCAATGATTTTCAGTGAAGATGCCCCAGCAATGGAAAGCATGCTCCATCAGCGTTTCAATGAGCAACGCACTAACCTAGTTAATAAGCGTAAAGAGTTTTTCAATGTAAAATTAAACGATATTAAAGATGCTGTATTTGAGATCGCAGGAAATGATGTAGATTTTATCGAAACAGCAACTGCTCAGCATTATTATGAAACAAAGGCAATTCGTAAGCAGAAAGCGGATATCATTTCAGTTGTTCCTCAAGAGGAAAAGCTACCTAGATTTGCGGACGCAATATAACATTTCAATGACAAATTTAAGGGCGGTTTTTAATCGCCCTTTTATGTTAAAAGTCATTAGTTACATGTTTTTGTAATAGCCGACTTTAGAATCAAAGTCCTGTTTTGCGAGAGGCGTTTGGCTTGTCACATAAGTCTCCCAAGAGCTGTACGCCTCTACGAGCGCGCGCTTTTCATCTGCATTATTGGTGATTACCTTCATCCGCTCAAAAACGCCTGATGCTAATTCCTTCCGCTTATCCTTTCTATTTGCGCCGCACGATGCAATGGCGTCGGCCACAGAGGAATTCCACCCTACGAGCTGAAGGGTATCCAATCTTTTTTGAGTTACGAACTGATCAGCCGAAGCATTGCGAGCCTGCACAGAGAGAAACTCTGCGAAGTCCTTTTTATTTGTCGGCAAATGAGAAGGTGCTTCGATAGCAACATCGCATGTTGATAGCTCATCATACGTGGCTTGCTTTTGAGTGTTGCTGCTCGATCCACTCCCAGTACACGCAGAAAGCGCCATGGCTAACACACCAGTAACAAAGACCTTTTTCATTATCATCCCCTGATTAGTATTGTTTTGAGCAGGATAACCAGGGGATGCTTTGGTGTAACCAGGTACGTGCGATATTGCTTTCTCAAAATAACTTCAATGAAAATTACTTCGGCTGGAACTGTCGTCCGAGTAAACCATCGCTTCTGGATGCCCTAACTAAGACCTCAGTCACCTTGGCCTCGATTTCCCTCCCTAACACCCTTGCCGCGTCACTTCCATCACCAGAAGTGCTTGATGATGTATTGCCCTTATTATCGACATAAATGTCAATGTTGACCTGAGGTTGGGACCCACCACCTCCTTGAGCTCTTACGCCCAGCCGTCCAGCTGAGTCGCGAGTTAGCGGCATAATTGCCTCCGCACCAGCCTCGGCAAAGACCCCTCCCTTCGCAAACTTTGACGCTCCTTGGAACGCAAAATACTGGGGAGAATCGTAGACGCCATTTACATACTTACTAAGGCTTGGTGAATCATAGACGCCGCCTTTAGCATTCGGGGTGTAAGACGGAACAGCAAAAGATTGCCCGCCTCCAGAGGATGGTGCTGCGCCACCACTTATCCAGCCCATAGCTGCCTGCACCGCATAGGCCACCATGAGGCGGTTCGTCACATCAAGGATCATCTTTAGCATCGACTTGCCGAACTCTTTAACCGATGCTTTTCCGGTCGTCATAAGTTCGGTCAACATGTCGCTCAAGCCGATCAGCGTGGAGCTGGCGACGTTCTTCACGGAGTCATAGGTATTCGTAGCGGCCTCAAGATATTCATTCCAGCCACTAACCGCCCCTGCTTTCCAGTCACCACGCAGCTTATCCTCTTCGGCGTAATAGTTCCGAAGCGCTGTCAGCTCTTTCTCATAGCCAGCATCCTTGAGCTTACCACCGCCATTTAGCCAGCCCTGCCGAAGCTGCGCCTCTTCGGTCATTCGCTGGACCATACGACTGCTTAAACCCGACCCGCTACGTAACGCCTCAGATTTTTCAGTCATCTGCGTTACATACTTATTTGCCTGTTGTGCCAGGCCGTTAATCTTCTGCTGCACCTCTACTTCTTTGTTCTTCTGATCCACAACCTTCGCGGCATTCAGAATGGCTTCACGGCTCGACAGGAGTGACTTCTCCTGCGCGGTCAGCGCGCGGTTTTTGGCGGCCTCGTCCAGTTCCGCAAAGCGTGACTGTTGTTTGCTGAATTCGGTATTTTTGGCGTGAATATCGCCGGTCTGACGCAGCGTTTCGAGCGTTTCAGTTAGGGTTCTGGCCTGAGCGCGGTAGTTCTCCAGGGTGCGATCGCCAGAATCCAGCGTAGCTCTTGCCTCTTTGGTCTTTTTCGCAGAGTCTTCTGCAAGCTTCGAGACTGCGTTTCTCGACTCGCGGCTCGAGCCCCCTTCCCCTTTAACGCTGGCACCTCGCGCTTCGGCTTCATAGCTTGCCTGTGCATTAGGCGCAGTGACCCGCTTCCAGAGTTCATCGTAGCGTTTTTTGTTCGCTGCGATCTCTTTGTCAGCTTCCGCCCCGGCCTTTTTCATAGCCTCAACATCCATGCCGAGGAAGTCGGTTATTGCTCCGCCGCCCGGGATTTTCTCAGCCCATCCTGCAATGGTCCCAGTAAACTTGGAATCCAGAGAGGTAATGTTGAGGAACAGGTCCTTTATCGAAGCTTCAACCAGGTTGAAAATATCGATCACCTGATTTCCCCAGGCGCGGACAGTAATCCCGATATCATCAAAGGAGTCAGATGCTGTTTTCTTTAACCACTGCCAAGTCTGCCCAATGTTATCCGTCGCCTTATTCGTCTCCTCAGCACGCTTAGCCATGACACCTGCAAAGAGGTTTATAGCTTCGTTTACTGCTGCTTGTTCCCCCTTCTGCTTACGCAACTGGATGATGTGTTTCATCATAGCTTCATCGACAAAGCCATATTGTTCATTCAGGCTGGCCAGCCCTTTTACCGGATCGCTGACAATTTTGCCGAAGTCGGACATCGCCGCTTTGGTGTCGCTACCAGCCTTGCCCATCAGGGTGATGGAGGTGGCGATCTGTTTCATCTGTCTGGCGGTATATTTGCCAGTATCGTTCAGCGTAACCAGAGTATCGACAGTGGAGCTGATGGATGTGTTCGTCTTGCCGGCGACCTCTTCAGCAGCCTCATTTAGCTGCTGCATTGAGGCGAAGCCAGCGCCGCCCATCATGATGACCGACCGGGCAACCTGGTCGAACTGTGCAGACGAACTGTATGCCGCAGCAGCCAGCAGACCAACCGTACCGACCAGACCTGCCAGCGCAATCGTGGTTGGGTTAATCATCCCGGCCATGCTGCGGATATATTCGCCAACACCCGACAGCGCCCCCTGAACCGAGCCAAACTGGTCTTTAATCTGCCCACCCTGCTGGAGCAGAATCAGGAACGGAGACTGCCCACCAGCCAGCTGCATGGCGATATCGGTGAATTGCGCCGGAAGCGTGCGCATTGCTGCGCTGTACTGGCCAACGGAGATTCCAGCGCGCCGGGCAGCAGCTTCCTGCCTGGATAGCGCATCTGGTAGTATTTCAGCGACACCAGAGAGGCGCTCACGCGTCTGGTTAAGGATGGTGTTGAAGTGCTCGAACTGGGTGCCGTTAATGCGCCCCGCTTCGAAGTGTGCCACCAGCTGCGCATGCTGCTCGTCCAGCGAGTTGAATGCGCGGATCGTCGGGTCGATTGAACCCAGCAGGTTTTTCAGCGCGGCTGATTGCTTCTCTGCCGCCTGAGTGGTCGCGAGTTCTGCCTGGGCACGCGCAGCTGCTTCGCCGGCATCCGTCAGCTTAAGCCGGGTGTCGTCCAGGATTTTGTTGTAGTGCTGAAAATCATCGGTATCCAGAAAGCCTTTGGTCTGGAAGTTACGCAGCGCGGCCTGTTGTTCGTCCAGCCGGTTCAGTGCTTTGTTTACCGGATCGATATTCTCAAGCAGGCCTTTCAGTGCAGCCTGCTGCTCTTTGATACCTTCGCTGCCCTGCTTCGCAGACTCAGCACCCGCGCGAAATACGCTGTTAAGGTCATCAGCCTTGCCGACGGCACCGGCCGCTGCCTCTCCGAGTTTATCCAGCTCGTTGCTGGCAGTTTTTAGGTCCGAAACATCAGCCCGCAAAGTAATTGAGGCGATCTGGTCTGTCATTATTTCGTCTCCTTATGCATTACCTTGAGAGCCTCACTTTCCATAATTTGAAGGTCAGCCAAGCAGGCCGCCGCATCCTCAACCCCGTGCAACTGAAACACCCAGGGGAGAACGGTGTAGTCAAGGCCGGTCGCACCACTCGCACCGACGCGCCATTGGGTCGCCAGCGTGGAGAAGATGGTAAAGGCCTCCCATATGGATGGCAGGATCCCCACTTCTTCCTCCACGTCCTCAGGCGTTAAACCAAAAGCGGCTAACTCCGCGAGCGTCGGTCCCGGTGTATACAACGCTGCGGCGACCTGCCTCAGTTTTTTTCGCGCAGTCCCATCAGCTCTTTGGTGTATGCCAGCCCGATGCTGTCGAACGCGCGAGGATAGTTCTTTAGCAGGACGATTACGTTGTCGCGGGTAAACTCGTCAGGCAGCGCCCACCCTTCGACTATCTCCATCAGGTAATCGGCCTGCGGTTCGATAGAGGCTTTTTTGCCATCAGCTTTTTTTTGCAGTTGCTCATCCATAGCGCGCAGCTCGTCCAGCGTTTTATGGCGGAAGGTGAAGGTCAGTTTGCCGTCTTCGGCGCCAGCTCGCGGGATGCTGGCAGTAACGGAAAATGTCGGATTGGGGATCAGGGAGAATTTGGTCATTCGTTTATCTCGGTAAGGCCCGGATTACCGGGCCAGATTAATCAAGTAATGCTGACGGTGCATCCGGCAGAAGTGAGCGTCTTGCCTGCGGCGTCGGTAACTTCGCAGGTATACACCCCAGCATCGGAAGACTGAGCGGACGGAATGTTGAGCGTGGATGCGGTTTTGCCCGGAATGGCTGTGCCGTCCTTCTTCCATACGTAGGTATACGGCGCGGAACCGCCCTGCATGACCACCGACAGATCCAGAGCTGCATTAGCAGCAACAGACTTGGTTGCCGACAGGTCAGTCAGGAACGCCAGCGGCGTAGCGGAGGAATCGGCAATCGGGTAAATCTGCATATCCGATTCGAAGTTCATTCGCGCTTCATTGCTTTCCACGGCATTGATTTCAGTACGTGGTACACGCTGGAAGGATACTTTGGCAGAGTAGTATCGATCGGCTTTGCCGCGCGGGTTGTGGAACCAGACCGCTGTAGTATCGCTGGAGTCGTCCAGATCAATCAGACGTTTGTAGATAGCCAGCTGCGGGTCATGCGCGAAGGTGTAGACCTGTACCACCGCGTTTTTGAAAGTCGGGATGGTACGGGCTTTATCATCCTCCAGGAACTGCACACTGATGGTCTGCTGGTCACCGCCTTCGGTGGACAGCGTCATAACCTGAGGCATGGTGATCCACGAATCAATTTTACGCAGCGTACCTGCCCCGGTACCCGCCGGAAACTTCTTGGTGTCGGTGGTATCGAAGGCTTCCAGCACGATTTTCGTACCAGTAACTGACTTGACACGCACCACCATGTTGTCGAGCTTCAGCCAGCCAGAGCTAACCTGGACGACATCGCCCGCGAGGATGCCAGCAGCCGAGGCAACGGTCAGTTCGCATTCCGTCGCATTGGATGCCGCAGTGAAGACAATCGGCGCAAGATACGCCTTGGCCACGTTTACACGCGACCCGTTAGGGGTTGCGAATGCCATTGCATTCTCCTGAATTTAAGTAGTAAAAAACCCACCAGGTGGTGGGTCAGTAATCAGCGCGGTACTGCATGCTGATGGGGATGGTGTAGGTTATGGAGCCGCTGCTGCCGTTTGGTGCAGAGGTCGGACGGTCCTGTATTGGCTGGCGAATCTGAGGCGGCCCGTTGATATAGACGGTCAAATCACCAGCCACCAGAGCGAGGCCTTCGGGAAATCCACCCGCAATCACACTGGCAAATGTTCGCGCCTTGCCGACGCCTATTCCTGCGGGGGTGACTATGTTCACCTGGAAAATGCCCTGATACGTACGAAGCTGCCCTGCAAAGTCTTGCCCGATAGTTTGTGCCGGGAGTATATAGACCCTCCCGTACGGGACATCATCTGGCGGTTCAAAAATGATGTTTGGCCAGGCTATCGGCATATCAATCGCAAGGGCGATATCAGCAAGGCGCGACTCGAGCAATTCCGCAATTAGCATTGATTGGTCACCGGCCATTACGTACCTCGCTCATCGCCTCACGAAACAACTGCGCAGCGTCCAGTGCAGTGATACCTACCATGCCTCCCGGCGCCTGATTCGAGTGCCCGTTCTCCAGCGCCTGTGCGTATGGCAGGTTATTTGTGAAATAAACCGAGCTGACCTGCCCCACCCTGAACACTTCAAGCACCGCCAGACCGCGGGAGTTGGAACCCTGGCCGGAGGCATCCGGAGTATCGTTGGATTGGGTCGGTTGGCTATCAAACCCCACATACCAGTTGTTCTTGAAGCGCCCGCCGACATAACCATCTGGCTTTTTGATGTCCATCGAGTCGTTTACCCGCAGGCCACGTTTAAGGCGCCCGGACTTCGTCACGTTTGTTGGGTCATCGCGAAGCGCTGCGTTATGCTCACGAACGGCAGTGTTATAAGCCGACGCCGTCTGATTCACTTCCCACGTTTCAGGCTGCCCAACTGGCGACACATCGACAAGGCGCCCGAGGATTTTGATACCCGTCCGGCGCACCACCTCGTCTATCTCCTGCTTTGAGCTATCAACGAACAACTGAATGGCAGCCAGGAACGGCTGATTAGCAGAACTTGCCATAGTTACGCCCTCAGTTGGATGTTGTAGGAGATAAGCACATCAGCAGGCTTAACCGGGTTCGGTTGCACTACGCGCCATTTCTTGCCGTCGATTTCGATGCGGTCATCAATACGCACTTCCGTTTCGAACGTGGCAGACAGTTTCTTATCGCCGGTGGCGATAAGAGAGCCATCGATTTCGCGGGAGGAATATTCTGTGATAACGCCGGTGACGGTCGCAGTTATCGCCAGGGTAATGACCTCTTTCCCGAACTGATCGCGAGTAGTACCGCCGCCACGGGTCAGTTGGTAGGCTCTGCCGTTCTCGGTCAGCAGCCGGGTCGCGGTGTTGCGCATGCGTCGGTAGTCGATTGGCATATCACCCCCTTTCGATACGGATCTGATTGCCGCCGACCACCAGCCCACGCAGCGAGGAATAAAACCAGGGGAACGACGGCGCAGCCTTGATTGTGCCCGGTTCGTACTGAACTGCCACAGCGCCCTCGACGCGCTCCATGACCACTGCACCACCACCAGCAACTGACGGAGTGAGGTCAATCTCCTGCGATTCGATAGCCAGGCGGCATTGTGCGTCAACGAGGCGCTGCGGGATCGCGTCATCCGGCAGGTCAACGCCATCAAAGCGCACGCCCGAGCGCGGCCACGACAGCGGCTGCGATATGCTGGAGCGCTGGCCGCGCCAGATCTTCCCTTCCAGATAATCCATCGCCTGCATCAGCATCTGGCCGCATTCGCCGTCATCGGCAGGTACTGTGTAGCCGCGCCCGGTCGCAAACGTGCGCAGGTCGACAACGCTGGCGTAGCTGTTGAAGTCAGGCGATTTGGGGTCGGCAACCAGCATGCTTACTCCTCCAGACGCCAGTCCAGCGCCAGCCAGTTATCCACTTCGACAGGGTGAACCTCAGCACTCAGCGGACCGTTGGGAAACTCTGGAATATCACGCACCATGACAACCAGCTCAATACTAGGCTGTTCCAGCTGCTGTTCCTGCCGGGAAGGAGTTTGTTCAGCACCATTCTGAGCCGCAAGCTTTTCAGCCTCACGCTGCGCGCGCTGCTCTTTGGTTAATCCGGCCATTGGGCCTCCTGAAAAACAAAGGGGCCGAAGTCCCTGCGGTTAGCCCATGATGATGGTGGAATGTTCAGGCTGCACGGATGCCACACCCCATGCCACACCAACCTCGTAACGTACCTGGCGGTACTGGCGGTACAGCGCGATCTGGAAGGTGATGCCCGATACTGGGTCGGTCACGTTCATCACATCGTCAGCGGTGTCGCCGCCTTTTGGCATTGCCGGGGTGCGGCACGCCAGCAGGAATGCGTTGCGGTCGAATGCCATGTTTGGCGCAAACTCGCTCAGCACTGTAACGGCTGCCTGGTCGGCCAGATCCTGACGAAGACCCGGTGCGGCAATGGTGATGCTGGAGGAGGTAGCGGCCACCACCAGATACTGATTATCATCACCGTCAAATTTCACTGCGGTCCCTACAGCGATACCACCGGTACCCGCAGAGATGGCAACGATGATGTCGCCCTCTTTCTTCGCGCCATTGACCTTGTAGCCAGCAGCGGTGCTTTTCGCCGTACGCTTGATGTTGGCGGATTCATGCAAGTTGAAGCCCATCACGCGACCGATGATACCTTCGCGCAGGAGTTGGTCGGTACCAGCTTCATTCGCTTTGAACAGCACGGACTGCTTACCACGAATGGAGGCCATCGCTTCGCCGCCCAACACCATGCGCAAATCGGTAGTTGGTGCACCGTTATCAGTCAGAATTTGGCGGGCATTCGCAGCATCGGACAGATCGTCTTTAATGCTGAACGGCGTATCTTTCGGCGCACCGACAGCGCGAGATGATTTGTAGAACAGCGCAGCAAGGTCAGCATCCATTTCGTTGCTCAGCGCGCGGAAAGCTTGGGAGAACTGGTCAGCCAGGATGACGTCGTAGTTACCTGACGGCCCGATCGCCAGCTGCTCTTCACCGTTCCATTTGACCGGGGCCATTTTGGATTTGGTGATTTTGACATCCACGGTGCCGATGCTCTGATCGCCGTCGTTTGGTGCCGTTGCCGCAGGTGTGATATCAACGGTGGTGGTCGGAGGTGCAACCGGCGCAGTGACGGTCTGGTCTTTAGCCGCGGCATCGGCTTTGGAGTTACGGGCCACCGCCGGGATAAAGCCCACCTGCTCGCGGGATACGCGGTTAAGCGCGGTGTAAATAGTTGGGATGAGGCCAGTGAGTGTGTTGGACATTCAGGTTTCCTTTCGGTTAATCAACGATGCTGGTACCGCCGCCAATCACAGCCTGTTGCTCTGCTGGGGGTAAGGCATCAAACGCAGCACGTTTCATGGTTTTTTGCCCGGCCTGATGCTGCGACTGGTGGGAACCACCGCCGGTATTGCCGGACGCTTTGAGGATGTAGTCTTTCTGCGGATGCAACTCGACCAGAGATTCCAGCGCTTCGTCGAAGCCAGCCAGTTCGCCGGGCTTGGTGCGGGAGAACACCTTGTTGCCCTGCCCGTCGTATGCCACGACCTTGCCGTCTTCAATTTTGAAGTTCTGACCAAAGTGGGAACGCACGAATTCAGCCGGGATCGCCATCTTCTCGGAGATGAATTTCGAACCACCGAAGCGGCCGCCGATCATCTCGTCGTAGAGCTGGTTTTCTAATGACTGGTTCTTTCCGTTCACTTCGTCCAGTTGCTGCTGGAATACCTTGGTGATCTCGGCCTTCACCTGGTCAACGGCGCCAGCATCGAGCAGCTTCTTCTGGTCGATTTTGGTCATCATATCCAGAGCTTCGAGCGCCTTGGTCGGGTCGGTGATGCCAGCGAACTTAGCGAGACTGGCTTCCGCCGTTTCCTTCGCTTCACGGTGAGTTTTCGCTTCACCATTCAGCGAGGTGATTTTGGTCATCGCTGCGACCGCGTCGAACGGGATTTCTTTGCCGTCATCATGGACGTAAACAGGCATACCGTTTTCAACGACCACATTGCCGTTAGCATCGAGTTTGAGTTTCATTGTTTTGCTCCAGCCTTCCGGCCATTGGTAATAGGTCATCCGACCCGGTCACCGCGTCGCATCCGCTCAGCGGCAGGTATAAAAAAGGCCACCCGAAGGCAGCCTTGAGTTGAATTTTGTAATGCTCAGATCTTATTGATTATTTGCTCTGCGATTCTTGCGTCTTCTTCTGACGCCTCACCAGATAAGGCATAGGCAATCATCGCAATCATGATGAATTTGCGCTCAGCATCAGTCAGGGTGATAGTTTTGTCTTTCTCATTTTGCATGGCTAACCCTCAAACGCCGAAGCATCCACGCGGCGCAGTTCATCCAGGGTGAGAAATTCCCCGGCATCGTTAAACATCTCCGGCACCGTGATTTTGCCGTCACGCAGCATCATGGCGCGTGTAACACCAAGCACCTGCTCCTGCCGCGCGTACGACTGCCGGGTGAGCCAGTCGGCATAACTCGTATTTGCTGGCACCTGGCCGTCCATGGACGCCCTGGTTGCGTTACTCAGTTCGTCAGGCGGTATCTGCAATTCTTCCCACGACTTAGTGATGAGGATTTCACCGGAGCGACAGCAGAAGTGGATTTTGCCGGGTCCGCGTAGGTATGGGACCACATGACCCAGCGGCTTGCCGTCGAGCGTGTAGAGCTTGCGGTCGCGGATGATGCACCACTGGCTGGTATGCGTGTCCAGCGTGGAGGACCACTGCTTGGCCTTCACGATATCGCTGTTGGCCTGGGCGAACTCCTGGCGCGCAGTGGCGGCCATATGGTTCACCGCAGTGCGTGTCACGACGGCAAGGTCGCGGCGGGATGCGTTAATCACCCCATCTTCACGGTTGAGTTTCGGCGTACCAGCGATGCGTCTGACAATCTGCTCTACCGTTTCACCCTGGAGGAAACCGGAGCGTACAGCGTTAGTGATTTTGTCCAGTCGATCCGATTCAAGCTTCTGGCCCCACTCCTTCAGCAATCGCCCCTGGAAGGGCTGCGCCACTGCCGCAGCGTAAACCTGCTCGGGTGCGATGCTCTGGAGCGGAACATGCTGGAGAATCTGCTTGGGTATGATGCTGCTGAACAGGTCCAGTTGATACCCGGCTTCATACTCAACGTAGCGCGTCAGTTCGCGCGCCAGCGCAGTATTAACCGGTTCATAGGCCTGCTGGTTGAGGTCACGCACACCCACCAGCAATGACGCCAGGCGGCGGGCGCTGTACGTGTCAGCTCGCTTACCGTCCAGCAGCACCAGTAGTTTGGCTGCCAGGTCAGCATCAAGCCTGTTCAGCAATGCCACCATGCGCCGGGCGACGCCCGTGCCGTAGCGGTTCACGTACAGCCCGTGCGCTATCGTCTCATCCTGCAGGCGATCGTTAACTGAACGGGCCATATCACACCTCGCCAGGCGGTGGTTCTGTCAGTGAAGCCGACTCAGCCAGCAGTTCGCTCAGCACCACATCTGGATCCGCATCGGCATCGATGATGTTCAGCTTCTGCAGAGACTTGATGGCGTCCACGCGACGGATATCACCGCCCTGGCGTAGCGACTGAATGGCCAGTGCAGCAGGAGGATTGAACTCTTTCGACTCGACATCCAGCTCGGTGCGGACATCGACGTTACCACCCTCAGATTCCCCGATGTACCCGGCCATAATTTGCAGGATGTTGTCGATCGCATCTTCCAGGCTGGTTGCCATAGTGTAGAGCGGCGACTGTTCCTGCATTTTCTCTTCAGAGGTCTGGTCTACCGATTTGGTTGAGGTGTTTTCGGTGCGCAGCAGCTTCGCACCCGCCTGTCGCATCTGCTCCACCAGCTCTGCCAGCGACTCTTTGCCGGCACCGATGGAGGAACCTGTGTGCTCGACGTATTCCAGACCCTGCCTTTGCCGATCGGAGAATGACGTGGCAGAGGATGAGCCAATCACAAGTTCTTGCCCCTCCTCCAGCCCGAACACCGTGAGCAACGGCACTCTGGCGACGTGCAGGATGTTGTCCTGCTCGCTTTGACTCTGCCAGTGCTTGATATTCAGCAGAGCCATGTTGAGAAGCGGTGGCGAACCACACATAAATCCGGTGCGTTTGGTGTATAGCGTGACCAGAGTGATATCCTGGCGGGATGTCTGCCACCCATCGAATAGCGCCCAGTTCGCGGCACCGTCAGCATCTTTAGCCTTGCGGTAAATTTCCACCTTTCCGGGTGTCAGGTACCGGATTTGCTCGACCTTGGTCTGGCCGAAGTCGTCGCCGTCTTCGACCACAACCTCTTTGATACGCAGCGCAGTCAACACCACTTTGCCGTCCACCATTTTCGACTTCCAGCCAATTACCTGACGTGGATTGAGCATGGTGACATAGGGGCGCGCGCCGGTAGCTTTCTCTTCAGCTTTGGTTTTCACCTTTTCGGTGTCCACCCTGGGATAATCCACCAGCGCGTGGGAAAGTCCATACTGCATCGCCAGACCGAAGAATGCCTGCGCCCATACGTCCAGGCGCGTCCCCTCAAGGTCGAAGTTTTTCGCATACTCTCGCAGTTGATCCGGCACGTTCTCGGCAAGCTTAATAGGCCCGGCGAATACACGGCCGATGTTTTGCTTAATGGTCTCTTCGTAGGCTGGCAGAAGCGTGGCCACGGCCAAACGTTTTTTGTAGTCCTCCCTGTCTTCTTTCGGCCAGCGCGGTAGATATTGCTCGCCCAGCTGTCGCATATAGAGCGTACCGCCCATCAGGGCGTCATTAATGTCCCACGCCTGCACCATGTTCCCATAGTCCAGATTGGGTGTTGAAATATCAGGCATGGGGTTAGAGCCTCAGATTGGTGACTTTGCCGACTTTCTTCGGCGGTGAATGCAGGACGGCATATCGCGTACCATCCCAGTCGTGGTCTTCCTGCTGGGTATCAACGTCATCAGGGTTCTTACTGTCTCGAACGAGCACCGGCACACGGCTTATCCAGCCACGACAGTACTCAAACACGTAGAATGCTGGCTTCTCAGGAACGCCAGATTCCAGCTTTTTACCTTCAATGACGGCCTCCAGCATGTCGGCAAACAGGGCCGCGCCATTTACACGCGATCCTGGTTTCTTGTTGGATGGAACCCACTTAACGCCCTGCGATTCCATCTTCTGGGCAATGGAGAGTTCGTCATCGCCAGTGTTGTAGATAGCCCCGTCAGCCGGGCCGGGTAGAACCTTCTTGCAGATACCAGGTATGATATTCAGTTGCCCCTGCGTAACCCCATTGAACTTTATCTCTTCGGGTTCTGCCAGTTCCTCGCCCACCAGCCGTTTATCCACCCATGCCACGCCTTTGGCGACGTTAGTGGATGACATGTTCAGGCCTTTGTTGAGCTCATCAGGTGGGCAGCCATACCATTCGCCAATCAGGATAAGCGACCCGGCAGGCGGGCAGAACTGACGGCCATCGGGCAACTCTGCGGCGGTGCCGTCGGCACGCGCCCACCAGAGGTTGGAGAACGGCTTCGATTCTCCCCAGTCGTGGGAGCGATCAACCGTCCAGCTATCCGGGATGCGGAACGGCTTGATGACGTGCAGCGATAAATTCCACAGGTGGTCAAAGCGTCCGCCGCTGGTCACATCCCACGATCCCTCTACCCACGCTTTACGCCGGTTAGGGTCTTTGATTGCCATCAGGGTCGCGATGTACTGCGGATCCAGATACGGGTTTTCTTTGAATGAGCCATGAATCGCCACACGCGTTAGCGTCACATCCTCTTCGCGTTCGGTCTGCGGATTAAACACCTGCTGTGTTTCGCGAATGATGGTGCCGCGCGGCGCTGGCTCAATGAAGCGCTTCTTCACCCAGGTATGGCCGATCCCAAACGGGTTGGTGGTGCTGAATGTTTCGAGCGGGATCGGCTTAAGCAACGAGCCATCATCCAGGGGGTAGTTTTCTGGCCGGAACGAAGAGCGTCGGCAGGAGAACATCATCTCGTAGAACTCAGCAGACTGCTGCTTTGTCAGTTCGTTGAAGCCGATGAACGGGAACTCCTGACCGTGATAGTCCCAGTAGTCGTCCTCTTCTTTCCCGAAGCGGAACAGCAGCTCTTCGCCGGTAGGCCACACCCAGCGCAACTCAGATGCTGACGCCAGATAGCGTGCGCCATCGTTAAACAGGCGATACATACGCTTTGACTGAGTGATGATGTCGGTGAGGTTCTTATACTCGGTGTCGAAAATGACGCCGCGCCAGAATGAGCCATAGCCCAGACCGACCAGGCGACGGAAGCGGGCCAACTGCGCAGCGGTTTTACCCGGTCCACGTGTTCCCTCGTAGAGGATTTCGTTACACGGGCAGCTAAGGGAGAGTGATTGCGATCCCGGCAAAGGTTTCCAGACGGCTTTGTAATTCATCCACCAAGAACCTCGCTCTGCTGTTTCTGTGCTGCTGCTTCCCAGCTATCCACGTTGTCGCTGGCCGGTACCAGCATGACGTTGTGAGTCGCTACGACTTTCTGTTCAACCTGCTCTTTAAATGCTTGAACACGAACGTGCTTGCCGAGCAATTCGAGGTTCTTCACTTTATCAGGCCATTTAACCTTTTTGAGGATGGTTTCCGCCGTCTCCTCGTCGAAGTTCTGAATGGTCGTGCTGATGTCGAAGCCGGTTAAAGAAATTCGCCAAGCTTTTGGCCATGAGGTTATCGGCTTGAGGCTACCGTCGTCATTGAGAATGTCCAAAACGTCCATCTGGTCGATTTCAACCAAGCGCCGGAGCACATAATCAGCATCAATACCCACGTCTTCGTTGCGCTTCGTTTTGAGTTCGGCGATCCTGTTTTGGATGTCAAGTTTTGACAAGTTCTGGGCAGCTATGCGGTTTGCGGTCTTGACGCTGTACCCCGCCCGAATAGCCGCCTGCGTAGCGTTTAAATCGATGAGGTACTCGCGACAAAACATGTCCTGTTTTGCGTTAAGTGCCATGAATAAGTTATCTCTGTTGAGGAAGGTTAAAAATGGCAATGATGTCCATTGATATTAATTGCCCTCATTGCCTAAAAGAAAGGGCGGTGATGAGGTATATAAAACAGGCACCATTAAGGCAAGGATGTTACTCGCTTGTATTTCAATGTAATTCTTGCTTCAAACTTTTAGTAGTAGAGGTAGAAACAGACATTCAAAGCACACCTGAGGACTATGCTAAGGCACAATTCTACCCTGTGATTCTTAACGAGAATTCTAGATTTAATGTTCTTAGTACTTATCCTTCTCAGAAAATCTTCTCTGCACCAGAAGCCACTCCAGAAAGAGCAGCCAAATTCTTTATAGAAGCAAAGGATGACTTTTCGCGTGGCCGATACGAAACTAGTGCAATGAACTGCAGAAAAGTAATTGATATAGCAACAAAAGTCCTCCATCTAAAAGAAGAGGATAAGCTTGTTAGACGCATAACAGCGCTTAGAGAAACTGGTTTAATAACTCAAGAGATGGCTGACTGGGCTCATATAGTACGTATAGATACTAATGGTGCCGTTCATTCTGACGAAGAGTTTACCGCTGACGAGGTTGATCAACTGCTTAAATTCACAGAGGTGTTTTTGACTTACTCATTTACGTTACCAGCGATGGTTAAAGCCAAGAGAGAACCAGAGTAACCATCTGAAGCATATGCCATTACGATGGGGCTGCCCATGGTGATGGCAATAAAAAAGCCCCGAGAATTCGAGGCCCGTGTAAATCAAATCAGATTGAATCAGTTATCGTCTCTGCGAAGATGAATTGAAACAGAATCCCCACCACCAATAAACCCGCCATAATGGTCAAATGTGCCTTCGTGCTCTAAAATGGCAACCACAGCGGCAGTCTCGGTGTTATTCATCCCGAGTTCCTCTGCGATCTCTTGTTTCATTTCCGTCAAATCCACTACTTTCTTACCGATATTCTCTAACCGTTCAATCATCCCACTCCAATCTTCGTTAGAAATTTCAATAACTTCAGAATTAGCATTCATGCCAACGGTAGGATCAATGACAATCCCTTTGCTATCCCTTTTATACTGAAAAATTCCTGCCTGCCCACCCTGGTAGCCACCTAACGTTTGTAATACTTTCATGTGGAACTCCCCTCATCAGTAAGTATGGGAAGACTATCGACACAAAAACTGATGATCTTTAATTTAAATGCTGATTCATTACTTATTCTGGCAGTTCGCCTACCGCACTTTGTTATACGCCAGCACATCGCGCCTAGTCTGCTCGTCCATGACGGTGATGTCACGACTGCAGCCCTTTGTGATTGCTGTTGATTATTTTTCGAACAAAGTAGATAGTGAGTAAAATCCATACTAAGAGCGTTTTTTATGACTTTCAAATTTTCTCTGTTCAGGGGCTGGTACTTCTTCGCGACTTTTTACGCAGCTATCACGCTAGGTAAGCAACTTGGCGATCAAATCTACGAGGGGTCACGTCTAACACAAGTAGCAATAAGCATGGTGATTATTGCTTCTATGTTCATGCTATCGCGGGGTTTCTTTAAGATTCTGCAGCAGCACTATCCAAATGGTAAGAATTTGCTGTAACGCATCCATTATCAAGCCCACCAGCAGATGAGCTTTTCAATGGCTTACTCAGCTGGCTGGATATCGATGTAATACTCTTTACTCTGCGCATACTGTTCATGCTGAGGCTTTAAGTTGCCTGCGCTTTCCTGCGTAGTATCGCTGTCAGGTGGCGAAGCAGCCTCAACCACAACCACGTTTGGCATCTGGCTTTACGCACTTCTTTCTGCGCAGTTTCTTGCGCAGCCGGCTTTGTAATGTACCTACGCGCAGAATTGTAATTCAGTTCCTGCGCTTCGCACCACTCCTTCGGTGATACGCCGGTTTCGGCATGTTCGGACAGGAACCGTTGCTGAAGCACGCCCCACTCCGGTTTGTACATACTTTGTCCTGACAGACTATTTCATTCAGGAACTATATGGTTTAACAGAGTTATGCTAATCCGAAAGATATCACATAAATAATTCCACAGGATAACAATCACGCTCGGAAACTCAACTAATGACGCCATAACTCAAGCATAGGAAACTAACGTAATGTAGCTTAATAATGTTTTCTTAAATTCTGTAAATTAATCGAATGTCTCTGCTAGATTTGAAGAGGCCTTAGTAATTTATAGCAGCAATTCCAGTTAAGGTGCACAATTACATCCAAAACCTAAACACTTTATAGCTTCTCAAGCATTTTATTTGGCTTAAATTTCACCATCGGTCGATAATTTGATGTGAGAAGTATATCACATAACCTCTGATGCTTAGATTATTTGATTTATCAAACCAATATTGATAAATTCCCGAGAAAATCACTTAGCAATGGCAACAATCGTGCAAAAAATAGCCAGCAATTCATTTGCAATCATCTGTATTTTACTATCCGCTAGTTTATTTATATATATATTTGGCGGTTTTTTGAACATTTTCGTTCATGACCTTGGACCACTATCTGCCTTGCTCGGTTCCTTCGCTTCATTAATAACTTGCGCTATAGCAATAAGAGCAATTTTCTTAGCAAAAAAATGGCATTCTGAAAAATTCAAATCGGAGATATTTGAATTTGCACAGGATACATTAAATTTAATTACCATAGCCCCGCTTGAAATGATAATTATGCGTCAAAACCTGCGCGAAAAAGTTAACCTCCTAAATCTAATTCATAATAAAAAAAACCTGTCAAATAAGCAGATAATTTTGATAAAAGAAAACTTTGAAAGTTGTGACGACATCCAAGATAAAATTCAAGAGATGGGACTAAAACTAGTCAAGGTACTTCGCTATAAAAAATGGATCAACTCAAAATATAGCGGCTATTCATACTTTGTGATTAATATCCTTGCAGAATTAAACCCGCAACTCAACAGACCTTACTCACTAAATGATAATACTTTTGTAGTTAACCCAGAAATTGAACGCCTTATTAAGAAGTTAACAGACTCTAAACTTGCAATGTTTAGAAATGAAGTTGCGGAAATCAAAGTGACTGACTTCATGTTAATTAACGACGCTTTGAAAGAAATTGACAAGCAAATTAATACAACCAGTCAAAAATAAAATCAAAACACTTTAAAGGAAAATAGTTTATAACTTTCGCGTAGCATAAGCATGCGATAACAAGCGCATTAACCAATGGGGACAAATTATTAATAACACGTATTTTCTAGCACACCTCAAAATCCCGCCATTAAAACATCGTATTCTATCTATATCACCAATACATTGCACTCACCATAATGGATCATTTTTATCAAAAGAACTAATAGCACTGATTTTTGACATATTCTTGAAGATACACGACCTGCTTCGTCACTGTGACGATTCGCTCTCTGAGGGAGAAATAATCCCGTTTAGCGGAGTCAGTAAGTCGGGGGCTGGAAGCATCGCCCATGCCGCCGCCGCTGGTCGGTCCGTTCGCTGGACATCTGGCATTGAGCTGCAGCCGACGTTTGCCAGAAGCAACATCACGCTCAAGCTGATCAATAGTGGCTTTAGCATCTGCCAGTTCTCCGGTGTATTTGGCATCCAGTGCCGCAACATCACGCTGGCGGGTCTGCATGTCTTTGATGGTTGCGTTAGCCAAGCTGAGTTGCTCGGTGGCTTTGTCGCGCTGGCCTTTGTAGGTAATGGCGTTGTCGCGATAGTGGTTAACGACCCAGCCTAGCAATACGATTATGCAGATGACCACAGTAATAATGATGGTTGTTATTCGACTCACTGGTCTATCCCCCAGCACACCAGCGCGCTTTCCTGGTCTCGCCTTTCTACCTGCCCATAGCAGCCGTTTTTCTGGCCTTTGGTCAAACGACAGTCGCGGCCACCGTCTTTTATCCACCAGCGGATCGCTTCACATGCACCTTTACGGTCACCAGCATTGATCCGCGTGTAGAACGTAGACGGGAAACATTTACCGGGGCCGATGTTATATGGGCAGAAAGATGCGATCCCGGCTTTCTGTGGTTCGGTCAGCGGTACCCTGATATTTCGCTCAACCCACGCCAGCGCTTTATCACGCTCAATGGCGTTTACCTCGGCGCATTTCTCAGCTGACAGCTTCATGCCCTGAACTACTGGCTTGCCATCAACCATCGTGGCGCCACGGCAAATAGTCCAGAGCCCGCCGCCGTCACGATACGCCTGCTCGCTATTACCCTCTTTCTCATCCAGAAACTGATCGAGAATCACGGGCGCGGAAGCCCCGGCAAGAATCAAACCAATGACCGCTGCGCTCAGCTTATTCCTCAGCTTTGGTGGCATACCCATTACGCCGATCCTCCCGTTCTTTCCAGCGGAAATACCAGTTCACTGCACAGGTAATGACGGTGCATGCGATACCGACAATGATTGCCCAGTCGCTCAGGCTTAGCCCTGCAATTCTGTCGGCCAACATCCAGGACACC
>NZ_SZWU01000060.1:652860-654255 GCF_005280935.1 Citrobacter sp. wls757
TCACCTCCGATTTTTCGGATGGCGCTGTGTGTGATGAAAAGGTCAGGCTTCACGGGCTGAATTTATCAACAAAGCACGTAGCGGATGATTCCCGTGAGCCTGAAATAGAAAAGCCCCGGCAAACGCCAGGGCTAAATGAAGAGCCAGATCATGTGTCTGGCGGTATAACTTCGCGTTTGATATCGTTAAATCGCCAAAAGTAACCATATCAAACACAAGGAGTAATACATGGCTAGTTTTACAGTTCGTGTAGAAATGCAAAATGCTGACTGGGATGATTATGAGAGCCTGCATAAAAAAATGGCAGCAAAAAAATACTACAGACAAGTCGAGGCCACTTCTGGAACAACCTACCAGCTTCCTGATGCGGAATACATTCACTCAAGCACAACAAAAGATGAGGGCAAGGTCGCAGATGAAGTTAAAGCGATTGCAGATTCAGTTAAAAAAAGTTCTCGAGTACTTGTTACGAAATCAGCAGGACGCGCTATTCGGGGCTTAAAAGTAGTTTAAGTTCCAGTTCCATCATCACATTTATCTGGAGCGCTATCATGGCGTTCCATTTTGACAAATGCAGCGGCAATAGCCTCGCCTACTTTCTCATATTCAAAAACGTCCGCATTGCTACCCATAGAAATAGCAGCCTTTGATAACGCCTCACGGGCTATATGTTTAGCGCTTTCAGGTAACTCAGAAAATTTCATAGCCATCCTCCAGAAACGCAAAAGCCCAAGGCGTTAACCTCGGGCTTGAAACTCATTTACTGCCAGTGCATACAACAATGGCACAATATCAGATTTACACGAAATATATCCATTTCAGTTCGGTTTTGCAAGACTTACATCCAAATTTGTCGCCTTTTGTTGTGAACGTGATCGCGAAACGGAAAGCAAAGACTGATTATCAAGGTATGAGAATGCTTGCTTCATCGCCAGCCAATGAGGGAGGTAGGTTTCAGTCCAAGTTGGTTTTGATACCCCTACCAATTGCGCCAACTGCTGGTACTCGTATGTGTTGCGCCGCGCAAGTTCCGCTTTCACATCCTGTGCCGCCAGCCATATCAACTGACGTAACCGGTCGATGGTCTTTTTCGCCACCCTCTTTCCGGCCAGATGCTCGCAAAATTTCGACCACGCCCACTGAGTAATTAATACCTGATTATCCCAGCTAACATTCTCACTATAGTTCCATAGCAGCCAGGCCTTCTGGTGTTCTTCGAGTGACATCAGCGCGCGGCGCCACGATGCGGTGGAGTATTCAACCGGCTGCACCAAGGGAATATGCGAACCCTTGGCATGCGACTGCTTGCCCGGTATTGGCAGGTTATCCAGCGTAATCATTTCCCCGGTCACTTCATCCAGCACTCGAGGCTTTTTACGTTTAAACGTTCCAGTA
>NZ_SZWU01000060.1:654265-655940 GCF_005280935.1 Citrobacter sp. wls757
AAACTGGGCGTTCTCCAACCAGGCCATCAGTTGCCCTTTAGTCGCCCCACTCAAATCGGCGGTTGCCATAATCAGCTGCTGGCGCACGTATTCGAGAAATTGAGTGTTCATACAGCACCGCCTATGGTTTTGATGTAGTTCTTCAGTATTCGATAGTCCGTCAGCACAGAACCCGGAAAATGGTATAAGCGCAATCGTTGCCAGCGAACGCGGAGGTGATCGGCAAAATAGGATTCAAATGTCATGCGGCCTCTCTGCTCTTGATTAACCCGCGACGAAGCGCGCTGTAGCGCTTCCTGATGGCTTCGAGTTCTTCGATGGTGTATCGATGTGGGGTGTTGTTGTTTTCGAGCGCTTCGACGCGCTCAGGCCCAATTTTCTCGATAAGGCCAAGGCGGTACTGCTGCTGATTGCCCGACAGCGGCACATTGCAGTGGTGGCACTGTTTACTGATATTGTCTTCGTGATAGCGGAGATGTGATGCCTTACCGCGTGAGCGGTAGTGACCTGCTTCCCATTGGACGGTTTCGAACGTGCCGCAGCTGATGCATGGCAGATCGGCATCACGTTCGCGAATATAGTTATTGACGACACGCTGCGTTAAATCTTCCCAGTGCTTCAGCGGCTTAACCGCTGCTTTGCGCTGGCGCCAGGCGGCCCGCTCTTTCTTCTCACTAGCACGCTGTTTGGCAGACTCTTTGCGTTGCGCATCTTCCCGAGCCTTTCTTGTCTGCTCTTTACCGACTGCGCTGGCGCACTCATAACCACAAACTGTCTGCGTATCGCGCACAGGATGGAACCACTGGCGGCATTCTTTGTTGACGCACTTACGGCGCGGTAGCTTAGCCATACTCAACCCCACGCCCTGTTTTGCCAGACCTTACTCGGGCGAGGAACCTTCTCACTTTCTGGCAACTGAACGCTGACAGTCCAGGTAATATTGTCGCGATTAAGGCTGCGTTCTACCGTGGCGCCACGACGGCGATAACTGGCCACCAGCTCGTCGGCCTGCTCGGTTGTGCATTCATGATGGTGGAACCAACTTAGTTTCATCGCCATCACCCCGCAAAGCTCATGAGTTGCGATGCGGCGTTTTCCGCTTCACGCTGGTCCTTGAATGCCCTGGACAGTACCCATCGCCACAGAACATCGAGCGCGGCTTTATACAGCTGCTGGAACTCGGTTTCGTCCATGTTGGCGAAGGCAATGCTGCGAGGGTGTTTGCGAAGGGTGCCGTCGGGCAACTGTATGGCGTCGTAGTGGCCAGACTCGACGATCACCCAGGCACGGTATGCGTCATAGGATTTGCAGATGCTGATGCTACCCGCGCGCTTATCAGCGATACGGTCGAGATATTGCTCGGCAGCGTCCAGGAGAGCTGTTTCGCTTCCTCCGAATGAGGCAAGGTATTTGGCATAGCCGGTTACCAGCTTGCGCTCGTTCGAAGAGATCGCCCCGCCGGTTGGTTCCCAGTATTCGAAACCGAGATTGAGTAATGCGAAGAAACGACGGTGAAAGGCTGGGTTGCGTACCTGCCGGAACTCGGCCACCAACACGGCACCGAGTTTGATTTTCGATTGCAGTAAATCGCTGGTCTCGGGTGTGGCCGGGATCAGGATTCCTGAGGACTGCTTGATTAGTTGTAGTTCGTGCGCCATGGTTTCTCTCCGTGGCG
>NZ_SZWU01000060.1:655950-658990 GCF_005280935.1 Citrobacter sp. wls757
CAGGTTAACGGGTGCTCAATCCGTTGATATTATGATATCAGAGGGTTGCATGATGCGGTAGCCAAGTCGGCGAAGAAAACGAGTCCCGGACGAAAGGTTGAAGACCCCTTCATCCTCCAGTAATGGACGCCATGACACCAGGCCATTTCTGCTATAGACGAGATACTGACGATCCAGTGGCATTGAGGCCATAAGCTTTCCATCAGAACGCCTGATAATGTCGTAGCAATCGCCTTGCTCCTGACTTTCCTTCACAAAACCCCCTCTTTGCTATCAACAAATTTCACTCTTCCGGCCAGGATAATCCCGTCCACAGAACCAACATACCAAATGGCGCAAATTTCCTAATAGGTTGGCTGGAAGAAAAATAAAACTATTTACTGCAACATCTTAACTATACTCCAAAACAACTGTACGTATAAACAGTATTTGTCTGTTTTGATTAAGTATGCACATGAAAGGATGGTTTGCGCAAGGTCATTTATCCGATTGATTTAGATAAATTTTATTGCCACTTTCGCGCAAAAATCGATCGTTATTTTTAACAGATGACTTAGTCAAAACTGTCGATTGTAAATATCTGATTGGAATGCTCTCGTCAGGTAAATGACAAAGGTGTCGATGTCGTCAGGAGGCATATTTCACTGGCAGCGAGGAAAGTCAGGTTGGCAATTTGTTACGTCCTAAGTTTAATAATTAATCGACTCAATGGTTCAATTTTTTCCGTTAGGAGAATCCGGCAGCATGAATGTGCTCATTTAATTTTAAAAGATCATGTCTGGAGCTAAAGATTAGTGACAGTTGTGCCGAAGATTTAACTAGTGAAACCTCAAAGAGCTTCCTGTACGTAAGTATAAGAAAATCCAGACGTTGCCGCTTAAGATTATAATATGTTGATTTAATTAATCAAAACATCAAAAAAGGAATAATCATGGGACTTTGGGATAGTATTAAAAGTGCTGCATTAAAAGCAAAATGCGCTGTTGGGATACATGGTGGTAATTTCCGACCAATTGATGGTGAAACATGCAAATATTCAAAAGTATGCCCAGATTGCCATGAGACTATCAAAACTGAGAGACACCAACTTGGAAGACCAGAATATAAGTTCGAATACAAGTGCGTAACGGTTAAAAAATGCACAAAATGCGATTTTGAAGAAGAAGGTGAAAAACACGAAGAGTACGAAGATATAGATGTTGATGACTTTTGTAATGTTAAGCAGCGATGCGTACGTTGCAGCACTGAACGCATTCATGGAAAGCAACATACCTGGTCATCAGCAGGCTCAACCCAGACACATCACTTATTCAAATGCTTGAAATGCGGTGCCAAGTCAGAAAAGAAAAAGGTGAATTTCAAGTCACGTTAATCTTTAGGTTTCGACGCGTCATTTGCGAATACATACCCCCTCAAATATAGAGGGGATATTGAACGCTCTAGTGTTGGTTTGGCATAGCTCCGGCAGGTTCGCGCTCACCAGCGCCTCAGCGAGCGGTGATTGGATACCATTAGCGCAATGGGTAACAGAAACTGCAGAATGCACGAAATGGCGGTGATGTTCCCATTAAAGTGCCAGATGCATGCCATCGCGTGTTCTGGGCGATGCCATGCATATTATGGATTATGATTTATCCATTTCCAGGGGGTTAGGGTGAATTCCTCTTACATGCCAGAATGCCTGCTCTCTATTCAACTGATTTCCCTTTGGTATCAGAAAGCCATATGTCCCAGATTTAAAAGTAGCATGAGCGCAGGTTAGACTTTCTCCTTCAAAGCTATACTCAGTCCCTTCAGGGATTAGAGAGTCAGTCTTGATCAGGTGAACAGCTCCGTTGATAGGGATCATGTAATGGTGCATTTTAGGTTCCTCGTATTGTGAAGAGCCTATTATATCAAGTTTGAATCTACGTCATTGAAGTAGCAGGATTTGTTACGCCGTGCACTTAAACTCGGACTATAAGCTGCGATTTCATTCTGCTTACAAAGCTCCGGTAAATTGGCTCGAACCAAAGCTTCAGCGAACGGCGGAGGAACCGCATTGCCGCCGCCTGCTACCAGAAAGAAAAAACCCACTAAAGCGGGTTAACTTTATGTTACTCATGAGGCTTGTCTCGCTGCAACTCACGAGCGGAGCATTCTCGCGCAAGTTGCGTTGCTAAGGCTACGGGGTTGAATGGCGCTCCATGCCCATTTAAGAATGGTATGCGGTGTGTCGTTGAACGTTATTTAAAACGCAGATAGAATCAAGAAAAATCCCAAATAAATGGAATATTGTTTATGGCTAAGAAAATCGCATTACTGGGCTTTTCTGCTCTTTTTGTTGCGAGTGCTGCTTTTGCTGAAACCTCAAGTAACTGGGTCGAGGTCACCAATGCTGATCTCGGAATCTTTTCAATTAAAAAAGGCACATTTAGAAACGTAAAAGGCGTGTCGTCTGCCTTGTTCATGTATCAAACAAAAGATAAAAAAGTGGAATATTACAAAGCTACTATTAAGGATGTTGATTGTGATAATGGATATGGGGAAGTGAAATTCTTCAACATGGATGGGCGATTTGCTTTCAACGGTGATTATGTAGCTGATGGAAACAGTGTAGGGGCTGGCATTGGCGATTTCATGTGTGCTGTCAGGAGCGCGTCTAACTCCAACAAAAGTTAAATATGGGGCGTTTGTTAAGGAACAATAGCCCCACATATAGATCAATATTGGCCCCGGCATTTCTGGATAAAAGCCTCTACATTACGGTGCTCATAGCGAACGACTTTAGCGCTGAATTTTACAGGGGCCAATTTAGAGCGGTGCCGGTGTTCTGTATTCCATTTACATAATGTTTTTTGCGTAATCCCTAATTTCTGGCATACCTCGTCCGGAGTGAGGAGATCATCAGGTTGTTCAGTCATGTTATTCCTCAATGTTATCGATGGTGATGATGAGCCGCTTCCAGATAGCTGAGACATACTTAGCCTGCTCAAGGCGTACCAGCCCACGAGCAATCACCCCATCAATCACCTTCACAGCATCAGCCATTGCGTAGCCG
>NZ_SZWU01000049.1:0-15810 GCF_005280935.1 Citrobacter sp. wls757
AGTACTCTATCCAGCTGAGCTACGGATGCATCGGAAAACTTGCTTTACTGCCGATATTGATATCGTGATAAGCGATATCAAGTAAGAGATGGTGCATCCGGGAGGATTACTCGGCTGCGCCTCGCCCTGCGGGCCGTTGCTAAAGCAACGTTATCCTCCCTGGTGCTCGCGATTATCTCGCAGACCATGAAACAACAGTTTTGCTGTTGTCTCGGAGAATATGGTGCATCCGGGAGGATTCGAACCTCCGACCGCTCGGTTCGTAGCCGAGTACTCTATCCAGCTGAGCTACGGATGCAAATGGCGGTGAGGCGGGGATTCGAACCCCGGATGCAGCTTTTGACCGCATACTCCCTTAGCAGGGGAGCGCCTTCAGCCTCTCGGCCACCTCACCAACACGCCTCTTGCGAGTGCTTCGAAGAACTTGTTTCTGCTCATCGTCGCTGCGTGGCGCACATATTACTTTCTGGGACTTATAAGTCAAACAATTTTTCCAGAGCTTTTATCGTTTGCACATTTCACGCGCAATTAGTCTGCAAAAACGGCAAAAAGAGTGTTTTATCAACAGATAAATTGGCAATTTCCTGAAGGAGTGAACAAACGGAAACTTCGCAGGAAAAGGCATTACGCGCAGTGGAATCGAAAAAATGGGGAAGACGAAGAAGAAAAGAGAAGAAAAAGAGTAACTCAATCAGGTTGCGCCTCACCAGAAAGGTGAGACGCGAAAACCTTAGTAACTGGACTGCTGGGATTTTTCAGCCTGGATACGCTGGTAGATCTCTTCACGATGGACAGAAACTTCTTTCGGGGCGTTTACGCCAATGCGCACCTGGTTGCCCTTCACCCCTAAAACTGTCACGGTGACCTCATCGCCTATCATGAGGGTCTCACCAACTCGACGAGTCAGAATCAGCATTCTTTGCTCCTTGAAAGATTAAAAGAGTCGGGTCTCTCTGTATCCCGGCATTATCCATCATATAACGCCAAAAAGTAAGCGATGACAAACACCTAAGTGTAAGCAGTCACGGCATCACATTCTGTTAAACCTAAGTTTAGCCGATATACACAACTTCAACCTGACTTTATCGTTGTCGATAGCGTTGATTCAAACGCTGCGGATTGAAGTCCGCAGCGTCGACTTACGCTTATAATTATTACAGTTTTGCGCTGACCCAGCCTTTCACACTGGCTAACGCTGCAGGCAGAGCCGCTGCATCCGTACCACCGGCTTGCGCCATGTCCGGACGACCGCCACCCTTACCGCCGACCTGCTGAGCGACCATTCCAACCAGTTCCCCTGCTTTCACGCGATCTGTCACGTCCTTAGACACACCCGCAATCAGAGAAACCTTACCTTCCACTACCGTTGCCAGAACGATAACGGTAGACCCCAGTTGATTTTTCAGATCATCAACCATGGTACGCAACATTTTCGGCTCAACGTCCGCGAGTTCGCTGACCAGCAGCTTCACGCCGTTGATATCAACCGCTTTGCTGGAAAGATTTGCACTCTCCTGCGCCGCAGCCTGTTCCTTCAATTGCTGCAATTCTTTTTCCAGTTGACGTGTACGCTCCAGCACGGAACGAACTTTGTCACCGATATTCTGGCTATCGCCTTTCAGCAGCTGCGCAACATCGCTTAAGCGATCGCTCTCAGCATGCACGGTTTGGATAGCACCTTCACCGGTTACGGCTTCAATACGACGAACGCCTGCCGCAGTACCTGACTCGGACACAATGCGGAACAGACCGATATCACCCGTACGGCTGGCGTGAGTACCGCCACACAATTCGGTAGAGAAATCACCCATGCTCAGAACGCGCACATGGTCGTCATATTTCTCGCCAAACAGTGCCATTGCGCCTTTGGCTTTTGCCGCTTCGAGATCCATGATGTTCGTTTCAATCGGCAAGTTGCGACGGATTTGCGCGTTCACCAGATCTTCAACGGCACGGATTTCAGCAGGCTTCATTGCTTCGGTATGAGAGAAGTCGAAGCGCAGCAGTTTATCGTTAACCAACGAGCCTTTCTGTGCCACATGTGTGCCCAGAACCTGGCGCAGCGCTGCGTGCATCAGATGCGTTGCGGAGTGGTTCAAACGAATACGCGCACGACGGGCTTCATCCACATCAGCCTGTACCGCATCACCAATTTTCAGAGAACCCGCAGACAGCTTGCCAATGTGACCGATAGCCTGGCCATATTTCTGCGTGTCGCTAACGGCAAACGCGAAGCCTGCGCCTTTCAGCTCACCCTTGTCGCCAACCTGACCACCAGATTCCGCATAGAACGGCGTCTGATCCAGTACGACAACGGCATCCTGACCTGCGTTAATTGCGTCTACCGCTTTACCATCAACAAACAGCGCGGTCACTTTGCCGTTCAGTTCCAGGTGCTCGTAGCCTTTAAATTCAGAGGCGCCATCAACGCGAATCATCGCATTGTAGTCTGCGCCGAAGCCGCTGGCTTCACGCGCACGACGGCGCTGTTCTTCCATTGCAGCTTCAAAGCCCGCTTCATCAACCTTAATGTTACGCTCGCGGCAAACGTCTGCCGTCAGGTCAACCGGGAAACCGTAGGTGTCATACAGACGGAATGCGGTTTCGCCATCCAGCGTATTGCCAGACAGTTTTGCCAGTTCCTCGTCCAGCAGCGCCAGACCACGCTCCAGAGTACGCGCAAACTGCTCTTCTTCGGTTTTCAGAACCTGTTCAACCATAGCCTGCTGACGCTTCAGTTCTTCACCTGCAGAGCCCATGACGTCCACCAACGGACCAACCAGCTTGTAGAAGAAGGTATCCTTCGCGCCCAGCATGTTGCCATGACGTACCGCGCGACGAATGATACGGCGCAGCACATAGCCACGGTTTTCATTCGACGGCACAACACCATCGGCAATCAGGAATGCACAGGAACGGATATGGTCGGCGATAACGCGCAGAGACTTGTTGCTCAGATCGGTTGCGCCAGTGACTTTCGCCACGGATTCGATCAATGAGCGGAACAGGTCGATTTCATAGTTGGAGTTAACGTGTTGCAGCACGGCCGCAATACGCTCCAGACCCATACCGGTATCCACGGACGGTTTCGGCAGCGGTTCCATGGTGCCGTCAGCCTGACGGTTGAACTGCATGAAGACGATGTTCCAGATCTCAATGTAGCGATCCCCATCTTCTTCTGCGCTTCCCGGAGGTCCACCCCAGATATGGTCGCCGTGGTCGTAGAAAATTTCGGTACATGGACCGCAAGGACCGGTATCACCCATCTGCCAGAAGTTGTCTGAAGCATAAGCCGCACCTTTGTTATCACCGATACGGATGATACGTTCGCGCGGAATACCGACTTCTTTTTCCCAGATTTCATAGGCTTCATCGTCAGTTTCATAGACGGTTACCCACAGACGCTCTTTTGGCAGGGCAAACCAGTTTTCACCGGTCAGCAGTTCCCATGCATATTGAATAGCGTCGTGTTTGAAGTAATCGCCGAAGCTGAAGTTGCCCAGCATTTCGAAGAAAGTGTGGTGACGTGCAGTGTAACCGACGTTTTCCAGGTCATTGTGCTTACCGCCCGCACGTACACAACGCTGCGAGGTGGTTGCGCGGGAATAATTACGCTTGTCGAGGCCAAGGAAAACATCCTTGAACTGGTTCATCCCGGCGTTGGTAAACAACAAAGTAGGGTCATTGTTCGGTACCAGGGAGCTGCTGGCAACTACCTGGTGTCCTTTACTATGGAAAAAATCGAGAAACGCCTGACGGATCTCAGCGGTGCTCTTGCTCATAATTATCCTGAAGAAATCAAGCTAACGAAATGTCATTACCAGCATCGGCATGCAAACTGCGCCTCTGGCAATCGAAAAGTGGGAATAAGATAAGTTTTCTTTACTGGGAAGTAAAATCCCGTATGCGGTCAATCGTCAAAATTTCGCCATATTGCCTGAATATCTTCCATCAGATAGCCGCGATAGAGCAAAAAACGCTGGACCTTTACTTTATCTGAAAAATCGACAGGTAAAGGTTCACCGTACTTCCGAATGGCCTGCTCGCGTGCAAGCACTGCCCAGTCAATTTCGCACTCACGCATGGCCCGCTCGATAGCTTCACGTGCGATCCCTTTTTGGTTTAATTCCTGGCGCACTCGGGCTGGTCCATAACCTTTGCGGCTACGGCTGGCGATAAACTGCTGCACGAAACGATCATCATCCAGATAACGACTTTCAATACACCAGGCGATGACCTTGTCGTAATCCTCCGGCGTGGCATCAATTTCTTCTGGTCCATTTTTCCCCATCACCGGAGCGGCCAGCTTGCGCCGCAGTTCCTGCTCGCTGTGGTCGCGCATCGCCAGAATGCGTACGGCGCGGTCAAGCAGTCGGGAATAAGCGGAACGGCGGGAAGTTGCTTCTGTCATAGTAAGCCTTCAGAAATGAAAAAGGGCTGCATGATATGCAGCCCTTTACTATATGTGATTCACAACATGCGATTCAAAACAGATTATCAGAAATCTTCGTTCGTTTCTTTTACGTCTTCGCCGCTGTCATCAACGGAGAAATCAGGCGTTGAATCCTGGTTATTGAGCAGTAACTCACGTAATTTCTTCTCAATTTCTTTCGCAGTTGCCGGGTTTTCTTTCAGCCAGTTGGTCGCATTCGCCTTACCCTGACCGATTTTCTCACCGTTGTAGCTGTACCATGCACCGGCTTTTTCAATCAGCTTCTCTTTCACGCCCAGGTCAACCAGTTCGCCGTAGAAGTTGATGCCTTCACCATAAAGGATCTGGAATTCAGCCTGTTTGAACGGCGCTGCAATTTTGTTTTTCACAACCTTAACGCGGGTTTCGCTGCCGACCACGTTGTCGCCTTCTTTCACCGCGCCAATACGACGGATGTCCAGACGAACAGACGCATAGAATTTCAGGGCGTTACCACCGGTGGTGGTTTCCGGGTTACCAAACATAACGCCAATCTTCATACGGATCTGGTTGATGAAAATCAGCAGCGTGTTGGACTGCTTCAGGTTACCGGCCAGCTTACGCATTGCCTGGCTCATCATACGCGCCGCAAGGCCCATGTGAGAGTCGCCAATCTCGCCTTCGATTTCTGCCTTCGGCGTCAATGCGGCAACGGAGTCGACAACGATAACGTCAACCGCACCGGAGCGCGCCAGCGCATCACAGATTTCCAGCGCTTGTTCACCGGTATCCGGCTGAGAACACAGCAGGTTGTCGATATCAACGCCAAGCTTACGGGCATAGACCGGATCCAGCGCGTGTTCCGCATCGATAAATGCACAGGTTTTACCTTCACGCTGCGCAGCGGCAATAACCTGCAGGGTCAGCGTTGTTTTACCGGAGGATTCAGGCCCGTAGATTTCGACGATACGGCCCATTGGCAAACCGCCCGCGCCCAATGCGATATCCAGAGAAAGCGAACCGGTGGAGATAGTTTCCACATCCATGGAACGGTCTTCACCCAGGCGCATGATGGAGCCTTTACCGAATTGCTTTTCGATCTGACCCAGCGCTGCAGCCAACGCTTTCTGTTTGTTTTCGTCGATAGCCATTAATTACTCCTGTCATGCCGCTTTCGGGTTAAACCGCGAAACGTGATAGATAATGTTCTGTTGATGCAATTATACTGTATGCTCATACAGTATCAAGTATTTTGTAGAAATTGTTGCCACAGGGTTTGTAACGCGTAGACGGTCGCCTGTCGACGTACCGCGTCGCGATCGCCGCTGAAGCATTCCCGACGCGTAATCCCCTCGCCGCTCGCGCTGGCAAAGGCGAACCATACGGTACCCACGGGCTTTTCTTCACTGCCGCCATCCGGCCCGGCAATACCGCTGATCGAGACCGCGAAATGCGCGCGGGCAGCTTTTAGCGCGCCAATCGCCATCTCCACTACTACAGGCTCGCTCACCGCCCCATGCTGGGCCAGCGTCTCTTCGCGCACGCCTATCATCTGTGCTTTGGCTTCGTTGCTGTAGGTCACAAACCCGCGTTCAAACCAGGCGGAGCTTCCGGCAATATCCGTAATCGCTTTGGCCACCCAGCCGCCGGTGCAGGACTCCGCCGTCGTAACGGTCGCCCCACGCGCTTTCAGCGCCAGGCCAACCTGCTCACTTAACTGCATCAGTTCACTGTCGGTCATTTCAGCCTCTGTCAGTTAAAAAATATGCCGGACAAGATAGCACTTTCATAACCAATGTGGGGATGGAGAGAACGTTTTACGAGGGGGATTCCAAAAATTGCTCCGTTGCATAAATAAGACCTACCGGATGACGATATCAGGGCATCTTATCCGGCCTACAAGAGATTTCTTCCTGTAGGCCGGTGGAGCGATTACTGCACGCGCGCCAGCGCGACCGCCTGACCCAACTGCCACACGGCCATCGCGTAGTGGGTACTGTGGTTGTAGCGGGTGATGGTGTAGAAGTTCGGCAATCCATACCAGTACTGATAGCCGGTACCAATATCCAGGCGCAGCAGGCTGGCCTGCTGATGATTACCCAACGACTGCTGTGGCGTCAGCCCCGCCGCAGCAAGCTGAGAAATGCTGTACTGGGTTTTAAAGCCGTTCGCCAGCCCAGGTGCCTGACCATTTGCCGGCACCGCGACCGTATCGCCTTTCACCCAGCCGTGGCCCTTGAAGTAATTCGCCACGCTACCGATGGCATCAACCGGATCCCACAGGTTAATGTGGCCATCGCCATTGAAATCAACGGCATATTGCTTATAGGAAGACGGCATAAACTGGCCGTAGCCCATCGCGCCGGCGAAAGAACCTTTCAAATCGAGCGGATCGTCGCTTTCATCTCGCGCCATCAGCAGGAAGGTTTCCAGTTCACCAGAGAAGTATTCCGCACGACGAGGATAGTTAAACGACAGCGTCGCCAGCGCATCCAGAATCCGCGTTTTACCCATCACGCGGCCCCAACGCGTTTCAACGCCGATAATGCCAACGATAATTTCCGGCGGAACACCATAGACCTGCCACGCGCGGTTCAGCGCATCTTCATATTGATTCCAGAAGGCTACGCCATTTTGCACGTTGTCAGGCGTGATGAACTGTTTGCGGTAGCGCAGCCATGCGCCGTTAGGACCGGCTGGCGGTTGAGTCGTCGGTGCCTGGCGGTCCATCAAACGCAATACCGAGTCCAGACGCTTGGCCTGCGACAAGATCTCCTGCAGTTGCTGGCGGTCAAAGCCGTGCTTGTTCACCATTTTTTCGATGAACTGCTGCGCGTTCGGATTATTGGCAAAATCACCGCCCGTTTGCATGACGTTGTGCTGTGGCTCAAGCAGGAAGCCGCCGGATGGCGCACCCGTAGTCGTTTGAGTCTCTGAAGGTTTAGGTTTGCTGCTACAGGCAGCGAGCAGTACGAAAAGGGGGAGTAACGCTACATAACGACGCTTGAACATGAGACATCCATTAAACAAATTCAGCCTGGGAGAAGTATGGTAAAGCATCCTCCGCCATACAAGGAAGCGGTAGTCGCTCTCCTTCACAGAATTTACATCCCCTTTCATCTCTGACCTTCATATTTGCGAGCTTTCACGCAATAACTTTCAAGTTAAAATATTTATCTTTCATTTTGAGATCAAAATAACACTTTTATATCTTTCGATCTGATTAAAATTAGCCACCGTTTGGCAAGATAACTAAAATCCCTACAGGAGAGAATAATGATCGACACCATCACACTCGGTGCTGAGTGGTTTATCGGGCTGTTCCAGAAAGGCGGAGAAGTGTTTACCGGTATGGTGACCGGTATTCTTCCCCTGCTGATTAGCCTGCTGGTCATCATGAATGCGCTGATTAACTTTATCGGCCAGCAGCGTATTGAACGTTTTGCTCAGCGCTGCGCCGGAAATCCACTGTCCCGCTATTTGCTGCTGCCGTGCATCGGCACATTTGTATTTTGTAACCCGATGACGCTGAGTCTGGGTCGCTTTATGCCAGAAAAATACAAGCCCAGCTACTACGCCGCCGCCTCTTACAGTTGCCATTCCATGAACGGCTTATTCCCGCACATCAACCCCGGCGAACTGTTTGTCTATCTGGGGATCGCCAGCGGCCTGACCACGCTGGGGCTTCCGCTTGGCCCACTGGCGGTGAGCTACCTGCTGGTCGGTTTGGTGACTAACTTCTTCCGCGGCTGGGTGACCGATTTCACCACCACTATCTTCGAGAAAAAAATGGGCATTCAACTTGAACAGAAGGTGCATCTGGCGGGAGCAACATCATGACACGTATTCGTATTGAAAAAGGCACCGGCGGCTGGGGTGGCCCCCTTGAACTGGATGCCGTTCCGGGCAAGAAAATTGTCTATATCACCGCAGGAACTCGCCCCGCAATAGTCGACAGGATAGCAAGCCTGACCGGTTGGCAGGCAGTTGATGGCTTCAAAGAAGGCGAGCCGCCGGAGAACGAGATTGGTGTGGCGATCATCGACTGCGGCGGCACGCTGCGCTGTGGGATCTATCCCAAACGCCGTATACCGACGGTGAATATTCACGCTACGGGTAAATCCGGCCCGCTGGCTCAGTACATTGTCGAAGATATCTATGTCTCTGGCGTGAAAGAAGAAAACATCACGATTGTCGGCGAGGCATCCGCTGCGCCGCAACCTGCAAGCAGCACTATCGGTCGCGATTACGACACCAGTAAAAAGATTACCGAACAAAGCGACGGCCTGTTGGCAAAAGTGGGAATGGGCATGGGTTCAGCCGTTGCGGTTCTGTTCCAGTCCGGACGTGACACCATCGATACCGCCCTGAAAACTATTCTGCCATTTATGGCGTTCGTCTCGGCCCTGATCGGCATCATTATGGCTTCGGGTCTGGGAGACTGGATTGCCCATGGACTCGCGCCGCTGGCCAGCCATCCGTTGGGACTGGTTACTCTGGCGCTGATCTGCTCTTTCCCGCTGCTGTCGCCTTTCCTCGGCCCCGGTGCGGTTATCGCCCAGGTTATCGGCGTGCTGATCGGTGTACAGATTGGTCTGGGGAACATTCCTCCGCATCTGGCGCTACCTGCCCTGTTCGCCATTAACGCCCAGGCTGCATGTGACTTTATTCCAGTTGGGTTGTCGCTGGCCGAAGCGCGTCAGGACACTGTCCGCGTCGGCGTGCCATCCGTACTGGTGAGCCGTTTTCTGACCGGCGCACCTACCGTTCTCATCGCCTGGTTTGTTTCTGGCTTTATTTACCAATAAGGGGCACTCCAAAATGACCGTCATTTATCAAACCACCATCACCCGTATCGGCCAAAGCGCCCCGGATGCACTGTGCGACCAGATGCTGATTACCTTTCGTGAAGGCGCGCCAGCGGATATCGAAGAGTTTTGTTTCATCCATTGCCACGGGGACCTGAACGGCTCTTTACAAGCAGGGATCCAGTTTGAACTGGGCCAGCACCACTACCCGGTCACCGCCGTTGGCAGCGTGGCGGAACAAAACTTACGTGAACTCGGGCATATCACCCTGCGCTTTGACGGGCAGAGCGAAGCGGAATTCCCCGGCACTGTACACGTTGCGGGCCCCGTCCCGGACGGTATCGCCCCGGGCTGTATTTTGAAGTTTGTTGCTTAAGATTGAAGGAGATAAAAATGAATCAGGTTGCCGTTGTCATTGGTGGAGGCCAGACCCTGGGGGCATTCCTTTGCCGTGGGCTTGCGACAGAAGGATACCGCGTCGCGGTGGTGGATATTCAAAGCGATAAAGCTGCCAACGTCGCGCAAGAAATTAACGCCGAGTTTGGCGAAGGTACCGCGTACGGTTTTGGCGCAGATGCCACCAGCGAACAGAGCGTGCTGGCGCTGTCGCGCGGAGTGGATGAAATATTCGGTCGTGTCGATCTGCTGGTTTACAGCGCGGGTATCGCTAAAGCCGCTTTTATCAGCGACTTTCAGCTTGGGGATTTCGACCGCTCGCTGCAGGTCAATCTGGTCGGCTACTTCCTCTGTGCTCGTGAATTTTCACGCCTGATGATCCGCGATGGCGTGCAGGGACGCATTATCCAGATCAACTCAAAATCAGGGAAAGTGGGCAGCAAACACAATTCAGGCTACAGCGCGGCAAAATTTGGTGGCGTGGGCTTAACTCAGTCGCTGGCGCTGGATCTGGCGGAGTACGGGATCACCGTACATTCGCTGATGCTCGGCAACCTGCTGAAATCACCAATGTTTCAGTCGTTATTACCGCAATATGCGACCAAGCTGGGCCTTAAGCCAGACGAAGTGGAGCAGTACTACATTGATAAGGTTCCGCTTAAACGCGGCTGCGATTATCAGGACGTACTGAACATGCTGCTGTTTTACGCCAGTCCAAAAGCCTCTTACTGCACCGGGCAGTCCATCAACGTGACCGGCGGTCAGGTGATGTTTTAATGTTGAATTGCCGGATGGCGGCTGCGCTTATCCGGCAAAATCAAAGGAGTACATAATGGTTTCCGCACTGATTACCGTCGCCGCAATCGCCTGGTGCCTGCAACTGGCGCTTGGTGGCTGGCAAATATCCCGCTTTAACCGGGCGTTTGATCAACTCTGCCAGCAAGGTCGGGTTGGTGTTGGTCGCTCCGGTGGGCGTTTTAAACCGCGCGTGGTGGTAGCCATTGCGCTGGATGAGCAGCAACGGGTGACCGACACGTTATTTATGAAAGGTCTTACGGTATTCGCCCGACCAGGCAAAATTGCCACGATAATGGGCAAACATCTTGATGATTTACAGCCTGATGTGATCTTTCCCCATGATCCGTTATCACAGAATGCACTATCATTGGCGCTTAAACTGAAACATGGGTAATTTCGTTGTGAATGCTAATAGCTTGCGAAATTATCATTTTGCAACTTATTAAGTCAGGGTAATCACGCCTATGAAACCTCGTCAGCGTCAGGCTGCCATACTGGAGCATCTGCAAAAGCAGGGCAAATGCTCGGTTGAAGAACTGGCCCACTACTTTGACACGACCGGCACGACCATTCGCAAAGACCTGGTCATTCTGGAAAATGCCGGAACCGTCATTCGTACCTATGGCGGCGTGGTATTAAATAAAGACGAATCCGACCCGCCAATCGATCACAAAACGCTAATCAATACGCATAAAAAAGAGCAGATTGCCGAAGTCGCCGTCCGTTTTATACACGATGGCGACTCTATTATTCTGGATGCGGGTAGCACCGTACTGCAGATGGTGCCGATGCTCACGCGCTTTAGCAACATCACCGTCATGACCAACAGTCTGCACATTGTTAACGCCCTTTCGGAGCTGGACAACGAGCAAACTATCCTGATGCCCGGCGGGACCTTTCGCAAAAAATCTGCGTCATTTCACGGTCAGTTGGCAGAAAACGCCTTTGAGCAGTTCAGCTTTGATAAACTCTTCATGGGCACCGACGGCATTGACCTTAATGCCGGCGTGACCACCTTTAATGAGGTGTTTAGCGTCAGTAAAGCGATGTGCAATGCCGCTCGCGAAGTGATTCTGATGGCTGACTCGTCAAAATTTGGGCGCAAAAGCCCTAATGTTGTATGCAGTCTGGAAAGCGTCGACAAGCTGATTACCGATGCGGGCATCGACCCTGCGTTTCGTCAGGCGCTGGAAGCAAAAGGGATTGAAGTGATCATAACCGGAGAAACCAATGAGTGATGCACTACTGAACGCGGGCCGTCAGACGTTAATGCTGGAACTACAGGAAGCCAGCCGACTGCCAGAACGCCTGGGCGATGATTTTGTCCGCGCCGCCAATACGATTATCCACTGTGAAGGCAAAGTCATTGTCTCCGGTATTGGTAAATCAGGTCATATTGGCAAAAAAATTGCGGCGACCCTCGCCAGCACCGGCACGCCCGCCTTTTTTGTGCATCCGGCGGAAGCGCTGCACGGCGACTTAGGGATGATCGAAAGCCGTGATGTCATGCTGTTTATCTCCTACTCCGGCGGTGCGAAAGAGCTGGATCTCATCATCCCACGCCTGGAAGACAAATCCGTCGCACTGCTGGCAATGACCGGAAAACCGACCTCACCGTTGGGTCTGGCAGCCAAAGCCGTGCTGGATATTTCCGTTGAGCGCGAAGCCTGTCCGATGCGCCTGGCACCGACGTCCAGCACCGTAAATACGTTGATGATGGGCGACGCGCTGGCGATCGCCGTAATGCAGGCGCGCGGCTTTAACGAAGAAGATTTTGCCCGCTCACATCCGGCAGGTGCGCTGGGCGCTCGTCTGTTAAATAAAGTGCATCATCTGATGCGCCGTGACGATGCCATACCTCAGGTGAAGCTCACCACCAGCGTTATGGACGCGATGCTGGAACTCAGTCGCACGGGTCTTGGCCTGGTCGCGGTATGCGACGACCTGTCACTGGTGAAAGGGGTCTTTACCGACGGCGACCTGCGCCGCTGGCTGGTTGGCGGCGGAGCGCTCACCACCCAGGTTAGCGAAGCTATGACTCAGAATGGCATTACGCTACAGGCGCAGAGCCGCGCGATTGACGCCAAAGAGATCCTGATGAAGCGTAAAATCACTGCCGCACCGGTGGTCGATGAAAACGGTAAACTCACCGGTGCTATCAACCTGCAGGATTTCTATCAGGCCGGTATTATCTAATCCTTCAGACCCAGACGTTTCGCCAGCCGGTGCAGGTTGGCAACGTCTGTTTCCAGCGCCCGTGCACTTGCCGCCCAACTGTGATTATTTTGCGCCAGTGCCCGGCGGATCATCTCCCGCTGGAACGACTCTGTTGCTTCACGCAGATTGTGATGTTGTGGGATCTCCGCAACAACTTCCGCCACCTGCGGAGCCGGACCTTCATCCTGAAAGGCAAAATGCTGCGCCTCCAGCACCACTTCATCCCCTGCTCTGGTAGCCCGGGCCAGAACAACCGCCCGGTGAATGGCATGTTCCAGCTCGCGCACGTTTCCGGGCCAGCCGTAATTCAGCAGATGGCTACGCGCGCCGGGGCTTAGCACCACGCGGGAAAGACCCAGCCGCAGTCGGCATTGCTCGCAAAAATAGCCGGCCAGCAGTACCACATCTTCGCCGCGCTCACGAAGAGGCGGTACAGAAAGGGGGAAGACGCTCAGACGGTGGAACAAATCCGCGCGGAAATTCCCGGCCAGCACCTCTTCGCGTAAATCACGGTTCGTCGCCGCCAGCACCCGCACATCCACGCGCAGGCTGCGATCGTCACCCACGCGCTGAATATCGCCGTACTGCAATACGCGCAGCAGCTTAGCCTGTAGCGCCAGCGAGAGTTCGCCTATCTCGTCGAGAAACAGCGTCCCATTGTCGGCCATTTCAAACTTACCGCTACGATTGCTGATAGCCCCGGTAAACGCGCCTTTTACGTGACCAAACAGCTCACTTTCGGCTACGGTTTCCGGCAACGCTGCACAGTTCAGATACACCAGTGGATTCACCGCACGCGGCGAACCTTCATGGATAGCTTTAGCCACCAGCTCCTTCCCGGTCCCTGTTTCGCCGCTAATCAGCACGTTGAGATCGGACCCCGCCACAATCTCAATTTCTTTTTTCAGCTGCATCATATTGGGCGAAAGGCCAATCATCTGGGTTTCCGTCACCTGCTCAAAGTTGGTTGACGAACCTGGCAGCATATTCTGGCTTTCCAGTTGTTCAATCAGCAGCGCATTGCTCAGCGCACCCGCCGCCAGCGCGGCAATCAGCCTAAGCTCCTCATCGCTGAAAACATCGAACTGATCGGGCTCCATGCCATCCAGAGTTAACGCACCAATCAAATTTTGACCGGCGAACAACGGCAGCCCAATACAGGCATGCACCTTCAGACTCTCCTGCCCCGGAATCAGACCATCATATGGGTCTGGCAAATCGCTGTCGGCAGGGAAACGAACCACGTCTCCGGCGCGGGCAATCGCCTCCAGACGCGGATGCCCTTCCAGAGTAAAGCGTCTGCCGAGAACATCTTGCGCCAGCCCATCGATCGCCAGCGGAATAAACTGTCGCGACTCGTAGCGCAGCAGTGCCGACGCGTCGCACTCCAGCACCTGACGCAAAGTGGTTATCAGACGTTGAAAACGGTCCTGATGTCCAATACCGCTTTGTAATTCAATGGCGATGCCCGCCAGCACGTCTACGGAAAAGCTCATGACTACCTCATTGTCATTTTGACAATTCATATTGTCATATTGACAATAAAATGAATAGTCATTTTGACTACCACTTAATAAGCAGGAAACAATAAAATCATTAAAATCAAAAAGATAAAAAGTTGGCACGCAACCTGCAATAAGCAAAACATCTTTTTTAGAAAAACGCTGAATTAATTACTGAGGTTGCTATGTCTATTCTGGTTAAAAATAACATTCATTGGGTTGGCCAACGTGACTGGGAAGTTCGTGATTTCCACGGGACTGAATACAAAACGCTGCGCGGCAGCAGCTACAACAGCTATCTCATCCGTGAAGAAAAAAATGTCCTGATCGATACAGTAGACCACAAGTTTAGCCGTGAATTCGTGCAGAACCTGCGCAGTGAAATTGACCTCGCGGATATCGACTACATCATCATTAACCACGCGGAAGAAGACCATGCAGGGGCGCTGACTGAGCTGATGTCCTGCATCCCGGACACGCCGATTTACTGCACAGCCAACGCCATTGACTCCATCAACGGGCATCACCATCACCCGGAGTGGAACTTTAACGTGGTGAAAACCGGTGATTCACTGGACATTGGTAACGGCAAACAGCTGATCTTCGTTGAAACGCCAATGCTGCACTGGCCTGACAGCATGATGACCTACATGACCGGCGACGCGGTGCTGTTCAGTAACGACGCCTTCGGTCAGCACTACTGCGACGAACGTCTGTTTAACGACGAAGTTGACCAGACCGAACTGTTCGAACAGTGCCAGCGTTACTACGCCAACATTCTGACGCCGTTCAGCCGTCTGGTTACACCGAAAATTACTGAGATCCTCGGCTTCAACCTGCCTGTCGATATGATTGCTACTTCCCACGGCGTGGTATGGCGCGACAACCCGACGCAAATCGTGGAAATGTACCTGAAATGGGCGGCGGATTATCAGGAAGACCGCATCACCATTTTCTACGACACCATGTCCAACAACACCCGCATGATGGCGGACGCCATAGCCCAGGGCATCAACGAAGTTGACCCGAACGTGGCGGTGAAAATCTTTAACGTCGCCCGTAGCGATAAGAACGAAGTTCTGACTAACGTCTTCCGCTCTAAAGGCGTGCTGGTCGGTACTTCGACGATGAACAACGTAATGATGCCAAAAATCGCCGGTTTGGTGGAAGAGATGACCGGCCTGCGTTTTCGTAACAAACGCGCCAGCGCCTTTGGCTCACACGGCTGGAGCGGCGGCGCAGTAGACCGTTTGTCTACGCGTTTGCAGGATGCTGGTTTCGAAATGTCGCTGAGCCTGAAGGCGAAATGGCGTCCGGACCTGGATGCGCTGGAACTATGCCGCCAGCACGGCCGTGAAATCGCGCGTCAGTGGGCGCTTGCTCCACTGCCGGAAACAACCGTGAAACCCGCATCCAAAGAAGAAGAATGCGCTTGCGCCGCTGCGGCTGCCGCCGATCTTGGCCCTAGCATGCAGTGCAGCGTGTGCCAGTGGATTTACGACCCGGCAAAAGGTGAACCGCTGCAGGATGTTGCGCCGGGAACACCGTGGAGCGACGTGCCTGACAACTTCCTGTGCCCGGAATGTTCATTAGGTAAAGACGTCTTCGACGTCCTGGCAACGGAGGCAAAATGAGCCGCGGAATTGTCATTATTGGTTCGGGCTTCGCCGCCCGCCAG
>NZ_SZWU01000049.1:15844-15977 GCF_005280935.1 Citrobacter sp. wls757
CGTAAGCAGGATGCAAATGTCCCGCTAACCCTGATTGCTGCGGACAGCATGGATGAGTACAACAAGCCCGATCTCAGCCATGTTATCAGTCAGTCACAGCGTGCAGACGACCTCACCCGCCAGTCGGCGGGGG
>NZ_SZWU01000049.1:16008-30065 GCF_005280935.1 Citrobacter sp. wls757
CAGTTTAATTTGCGCCTGTTCCCGCACACCTGGGTAACCGACATCGATGCTGATGCCAACGTAGTGAAAAGCCAGGATCAGCAGTGGCAGTACGACAAACTGGTGCTGGCGACGGGCGCTTCAGCCTTTGTACCGCCGGTTACTGGACGTGAGTTAATGCTCACGTTGAACAGCCAACAAGAGTATCGCGCTTGTGAAACGCAGTTGCGTGACGCCCTGCGGGTGCTGATTGTCGGCGGCGGCTTGATTGGCAGTGAACTGGCGATGGATTTCTGTCGTGCCGGTAAAGCGGTAACGCTTATCGACAACGCCGCCAGCATTCTGGCTTCGCTGATGCCGCCGGAAGTCAGCAGTCGCTTACAGCATCGTCTGACCGATATGGGCGTACACCTGCTGTTGAAATCACAGCTTCAGGGGCTGGAGAAAACGGCGTCAGGTATTCGTGCCACGCTCGATCGTAGCCGCAGCGTAGAAGTCGATGCGGTGATCGCCGCCACCGGCTTACGCCCGGAGACCGCACTGGCGCGTCGTGCCGGATTGAACATCAATCGTGGCGTCTGCGTCGATAGCTACCTGCAAACCAGCCACCCGGACATTTATGCTCTCGGCGACTGTGCGGAGATTAACGGTCAGGTGCTCCCGTTCCTGCAGCCGATTCAGCTGAGCGCCATGTATCTGGCGAAAAACCTGCTCGGCGGCAATGCGCCATTGAAACTGCCAGCCATGCTGGTAAAAGTCAAAACGCCAGAACTGCCTCTGCATTTGGCCGGGGAAACCCAGCGCCGCGATCTGAACTGGAACATCGCCGCCGAAGCGCAGGGGATGGTCGCCAGAGGGATGAACGACGAAGGCCAGCTGTGTGCGTTTGTCGTCAGTGAAGACCGCATGAAAGAGGCCTTTGCGCTGCTGAAAACGTTGCCTGTGTAAGTCTGGGATGTCGGATGGTGCCGCTTCGCGTCTTATCCGGCCTGCGACTTTGCCCGGCAACGCTGCTACTGATTTATTAACCTCACGCACATGGATGTGCGTTGCCACTTGTCGGTATGCCCCGACATGTTTTTCTTGCCCCGCCAGTCCCGGGGCTTTTTTTATTTTTGCGCCAACGCTCGCGCTGCGGCAATCACGCCCTGCCCCAATGACAACCCGCCGTCGCCCGCCGGTAAACGCTGCGGGAACAGTAAGGTAAAATCACGCAGATAAAACGCCAGACGGGCCGACAATAAGCGGTTATGCATCACGCCACCGCTAAATACTAACGTCTTAATCCCGCGCGCTTCGGCCTGCATTCGCATCAGAGTGGCAAATCCACGCGCCAGCGCGTCGTGAAACGCCCACGCCCTTTCCGCTGGTTTGGCCTGCCAGTTCAGCCATTGCTGCCAAAAAACCGTTAAGTCCAGATGATTGTCATCAAGCGGCACCGTGACTGGGTGATCAACGCCATCACATTGCAATGCCATCGCCTCAAGCGCACAGGCCGCTTCACCTTCATAACTCAATGATTCCGGTGCACATTGCAACGCGGCGGCAACGGCATCAAACAGTCGTCCGCACGATGACGCCAGCGGAGCGTTAATTCCCCGTTCAATAGCGCGCGCCAGCACGTTCCAGTTTTGATGTTGCAGCACCGATGTTTCCGGATAACGCTGCCAGTCAGGAACAAAACGCAGGCACTGCGCGAGCAGATTACGCCACGGCTGTTTTGCCGCCAGATCGCCGCCCGCCAGCGCTACCGCCGGTAAGCCGCCAAGGTGTTCCCATTCACGATAGTTGACCCGCAAACACTCCCCTCCCCACAGCGCGCCGTTTTCCCCCATACCGATACCGTCTAGCGTCAGAGCAATCACATCACCGCCATTGAGCGGCCAGCCGTGCTCCGCAAGACACGCAGCGGCATGCGCATGGTGATGCAGCACCGTTTCAGTTGGCAGCTCCATTTCACTGGCCCACTGGCTGGAAACATAGCCAGGGTGTGCATCATGCACGATACGCTGCGGCGTAAAGTCATAAATGTTCTGGATCAGGCGTAGCGCATCACGCCACTGTTGCTGAATGCCGTCATCGCTGAGATCGCCCAAATGCTGGCTGATAACCGCCTGCTCGCCGCGCACCAGACAGAAAGTATTTTTCAGATCCGCCCCTAAGCACAGCATCGGCGGCACGTCGCGAAATCCTGGTGGTAGTGCGACCGCATCCGGCACATATCCCCGGGAACGACGCAGCATTTCCCCACTGTCGCGCACCACGGAGTCATCCATCCGCTGCACAATTTCGCGATTATGCAGCAGGAAACCGTCGGCAATGTCGTGTAAATCTTCCAGCGCCTGGGCGTTGGTAATGGCCGGAGGCCTGCCGCTGAGGTTGCCAGAGGTCATCACCAGCGGACAATTCATCTCTTGTAAGAGCAAATGCTGTAACGGATTCGCTGGCAGCATGACGCCAACCTCCGTTAACCCCGGCGCAATGCCCTCGCTCAATGCAGCGACATAGCGTTTCTGCACCAGCACGATCGGCGCAGCAGGGGTAGTCAGCAAACGACGAGCGGGTTCAGGCAATCCTTCATCAGAGGGCAGCATCACTGCCAGAGGTTTCGCCGGACGGTGTTTGCGCAGCCTGAGTAGCGCTACGGCGTTATCATTTCGCGCATCGCACACCAGATGAAACCCACCAATGCCTTTAACCGCCACAATACCGCCTGCTTTCAGCCGCGATACCGCCGCCTGCAGCGCCACTTCTTTCTCCGCTCGCTCACCCGCACAGAACCACTCCAGATGAGGGCCGCATGCCGGACAAGCCACTGGCTGGGCGTGGAATCGACGGTCGTACGGATCGCGATACTCTTTGTCACATTGCGCGCAGAGTGGGAATGACGCCATTATGGTAAACGGACGATCGTAGGGCATCGCGCGGATAATCGTAAAACGCGGACCACAGTGGGTGCAGTTGATAAAGGGGTATCGGTAACGACGTTCGCCGGGGGTGTTCATTTCAACAAGGCATTCGGGACAGGTCGCGGCGTCCGGAACGATTTGCGTATTCATCGTACCGCCAGCACTTTGACGAATCGAGAAATCGGCAGGCTGCTGCGTCCAGGCGAATGGTTCGCTCTCAACGCTGTCAATGCGCGCCAGCGGTGGGCAGTGTTGATGCAACTGCGCAATAAATTCCGCCGGATCTTCCTGTAAGCGCACAACCACACCGTCACCGTCGTTACACACATCGCCATGCAGTTGTAAGCGCTGCGCCAGTTGCCAGACGTAGGGGCGAAATCCGACGCCCTGTACTTTGCCGCGAATACGCAGCTGTACGCCGGAGTGGTTGTTTATTGTCATTAAGTCGTTCCCGCAGTCATCTATCCCGGTTTGCCTGATGGCGCTACGCTTATCAGGCCTACGTGGATACGAACAGTAGGCCGGATAAGGCAAAGCCGCCATCCGGCATAAGTACTACCGTATTTTACGCGGATTTTCAGATATCAGAACAGCAAAGATGCGGTGGAATCCAGCGCGGCGCGACGACGTTTTTCCGCGCTCAGTTGCTCAAGCTTATTGCGATCCACATATATCAGTGCGTGAGTCGGGCACACTTCCATACAGGCAGGACCGGCCTCACGATGGTGGCACAGGTCGCACTTATTGGCTTCAGCTTTTTCTGCACGGACGTTCAGACCTGCGCCGCTGTTACGCACGACCGGACGCACGACCACTTCCATTGCGCCGTAAGGACAAGCCACAACGCAGGTTTTACAGCCAATGCAACGTTCCTGCATTACATGAACAAAACCTTTATCACGGCTGATCGCACCGTTCGGACAGACGTTAGCGCACGGCGCGTCTTCGCACTGGCGGCACAGCGTCGCCGTGGAGACATTAACGCCTTTGATGACGTGAATGCGGGGTAAAAAGGTTTCAGGGGTCAGCGATGCGCAATCCTGGTTATCCTGATGGGATACCACGCAGGCCACTTCACAGGTACGGCAACCAATGCATTTATTGGCGTCTGCAATGATGAAACGGTTCATCAATTTCTCCAGCAATGACAGAATATCTGCCGAAGCATACACAAATCGTGCCAGAATTTAATTTACTGTTATTAAAGGAACTTTATTCTGAAGAACGCAAGAAGGGCGTGTCATCGTCACTAGTGACGATGACAAATGACAGCCGTCAGCGCGAAACGGGCGGCGCAACTGAGTCGCGCGCAATGAGTTCACCGGTGAAGGTCTTTGACGGCGTAAACGCCCCGTCACCTAACATAAAGATCAGGCGCCCAATCGTTTCCTGAATCATTTCTGTTACCGGAATTTTAACGCTGGAAAGCGCCGGAATAGTGTATGGCGCGAGGGCGATATCATCAAAGCCAATCACCGACACCTGTGCGGGAACGCTCACACCATGCTCGTGCAACTGCTTCATCGCGCCGATCGCCATATCGTCATTGCTGGCCACCAATGCGGTAAAATTGACCTTGCGCGAGAGCAAAGTATCCACACCCGCTGCGCCGCAGGCTGGCGTCCATTTCCCTTTAACAATCAGATCATTATTTAGCGCGATACCATGATGTGCCAGCGCGTCTTTATAGCCTGAAAGTCGCTCCACGCCGGTTGGCGAATCCATCGAGCCGGTAATAAAACCAATCTCTTTATGCCCGGCGGCAATGAGCTGAGTAACGGCGTTAAAGCTGGTCTGCTTTTGATCGCACCATACGCTGTGACTACTGTTTTTCCGCAGGCGTCGATTAAGCACCATAATCGGCTGGCTGTGGGCATCGATGATGTCATCTATCTCATCCACGCTGAGAAAACGCGGATATATCATAATCGCGTCACAGCGCAGGTCGAGCAGGTACTGGATCGCCTGGCGCTCTTCCTCAGCGCTATGCTTACCGTCAGCCAGTAACAGCTGGCGCCCTTTATCTTCCGCCATCCGCGCGGTATGAAACAGCAGCTCGCTGAAATAGACGCCGTGATAAAGGGTGTTTGTTACCACCAGACCCAGTGTCTGCGTGGTTTTCGCCGCGAGACTGCGCGCCAGCAAATTTGGGCGGTAACCACTCTCTTCAATGGCCTGAAACACGCGGTCTTTGGTTTCCTGGCTGACATAGCCGTTTCCGGAAAGCACCCGGGAAACCGTCGCTTTCGACACTCCGGCACGCTTCGCCACCTCCAGCATCGTGGTCATATTACTCATCCCTTTTCTCTCAATGTGACGCAGTGTACTGCACCGTTTTGCTGCTGTCCTTGCTGCTAAATCGCAGACGCTGACATCTGGTGATAGGAGTCACAATTACAAAAATTCATCAAAATTAAATCTTGATCAGTTAATACAATTTAAACATGATTTTGTGGAACCGGTTTCCTATCTGAGTTTCATCAACCCAGAAAAGCGATCCACGTAAACGGATAAAAAATAACGTACTCTACTGATAAAACAGGATTAAATCCGATGTCCAAGAATTATGCAGCGCTGGCGCGCTCCGTTGTGACGGCTCTGGGAGGCGTCGACAACATCACAGCAGTGACCCACTGTATGACCCGTTTGCGTTTCGTTATCAAAGATGACTCGCAGGTCGACAGCGCGACGCTGAAAACCCTCACTGGCGTGCTGGGCGTGGTGCGCAACGAGAACCAATGTCAGGTGATTATCGGCAACACCGTTTCGCAGGCGTATCGTGAAGTGGTCAGCCTGTTGCCTGCCAACATGCAGCCTGCTGAGCCGCAAATCAAACCCCGACTGACGCTGAAGCGGATTGGCGCGGGGATCCTTGATGCGCTGATCGGCACAATGTCGCCGTTGATCCCGGCGATTATCGGCGGATCAATGCTCAAGCTGCTGGCGATGGTTCTGGAAATGACCGGCGTGCTGGTGAAAGGATCGTCCACGCTCACCATTCTGACCGTCATTGGCGACGGTGCATTCTTCTTCCTGCCGCTGATGGTCGCCGCGTCGGCCGCTATCAAATTCAAAACCAACATGTCGCTGGCTATCGCCATCGCGGGCGTACTGGTGCATCCCAGCTTTATCGACCTGATGGCGAAGGCCGCGCAGGGTGAGCACGTTGAGTTTGCCCTGATCCCAGTGACGGCGGTGAAATACACCTACACGGTGATCCCGGCGCTGGTCATGACCTGGTGCTTGTCATACATCGAACGTTGGGTCGATCGTATAACTCCGGCGGTGACCAAAAACTTCCTCAAACCGATGCTGATCGTGCTGATCGCCGCCCCGCTCGCCATCGTCATCATTGGCCCGATCGGTATCTGGATCGGTAGCGCGATTTCAGCGCTGGTCTATACCATCCACGGCTATCTCGGCTGGCTGTCAGTGGCCATTATGGGCGCGCTGTGGCCGCTGCTGGTAATGACCGGTATGCACCGTGTCTTTACGCCAACCATTATTCAGACCATTGCCGAAACCGGAAAAGAAGGCATGGTAATGCCATCGGAAATTGGCGCCAACTTGTCGTTAGGTGGTTCATCGCTGGCAGTGGCATGGAAAACCAAAAACCCGGAGCTGCGCCAGACGGCGTTAGCAGCTGCCGCCTCAGCCATCATGGCGGGCATTTCCGAACCCGCGCTATATGGCGTGGCAATCCGCCTGAAACGTCCGCTGATTGCGAGTCTTATCAGCGGCTTTATCTGCGGCGCCGTTGCCGGAATGGCCGGACTGGCAAGCCACTCCATGGCGGCTCCGGGCCTGTTCACCAGCGTACAGTTTTTCGATCCGGCCAATCCGATGACCATCGTCTGGGTATTTGGCGTGATGGCGCTGGCAGTAGTGCTTTCCTTTGTATTAACGCTGATTCTCGGCTTTGAAGATATTCCTGTCGAAGATGCAGCCGCGCAGGCCAGAAAAAATCAGGCCGCACAACCGGGCAATATCAATGGAGCCAGCATTTGACTGGTATCAACTGAGGTTAATTATGTCTGTTTTTCCGCAAGGATTTTTATGGGGCGGCGCACTGGCCGCCAACCAGTCTGAAGGGGCATACCGGGAAGGCGGCAAAGGGCTGACCACCGTCGATATGATCCCTCACGGCGCACACCGCATGCCCGTCAAACTGGGTCAGGAAAAGCGCTTTACGCTGCGGGATGACGAATTTTATCCCAGCCATCAGGCGATCGACTTTTATCATCGCTATAAAGAAGATATAACGCTAATGGCGGAAATGGGGTTTACGGTTTTTCGTACTTCCATTGCCTGGAGCCGCCTCTACCCTAACGGCGACGAGCTGACGCCGAATGAAGACGGAATTGCGTTTTATCGGGCCGTGTTTGCCGAGTGTAAAAAATACGGTATTGAGCCATTAGTCACGCTGTGTCACTTCGATGTGCCTATGCATCTGGTCACCGAGTACGGCTCCTGGCGTAACCGCAAAATGGTGGAGTTCTTTACCCGCTACGCCCGTACCTGCTTCGAGGCCTTTGACGGTCTGGTGAAGTACTGGCTGACGTTCAACGAAATCAACATTATGCTGCACAGCCCCTTTTCAGGCGCCGGGCTGGTATTTGAAGAAGGTGAAAATCAGGATCAGGTAAAATATCAGTCCGCTCACCACGAACTGATAGCCAGCGCCCTGGCGACTAAAATAGCCCATGAAATTAATCCGCAAAACCAGGTCGGTTGTATGCTGGCTGGCGGTAATTTTTATCCTTACTCGTGTAAGCCGGAAGATGTGTGGACCGCACTAGAAAAAGACCGTGAAAACCTGTTCTTCATTGATGTGCAGGCGCGCGGGGCCTACCCGGCATACTCTGCCCGCGTTTTTCGCGAAAAAGGCGTGGTAATCGAAAAAGCCCCGGAAGATGACGACATCCTGAAAAACACCGTCGATTTCGTCTCTTTCAGCTATTACGCATCGCGCTGCGCCTCCGCTGAAATGAACACGGGCAATACCAGCGCTGCCAACGTGGTGAAGTCGCTGCGTAATCCGTACATTGCCGCCAGTGAATGGGGCTGGGGAATCGATCCGCTCGGCCTGCGCATCACCATGAATATGATGTATGACCGCTACCAGAAACCGCTGTTTCTGGTGGAAAACGGGCTGGGAGCGAAAGATGAAATTGATGCCAACGGTGAGATCAATGACGACTATCGCATCAGCTATTTACGCGAACATATTCGCGCCATGGCAGACGCGATTGAAGATGGCGTGCCGCTGATGGGTTACACCACCTGGGGCTGTATCGATCTGGTTTCAGCCTCAACCGGTGAGATGAGCAAACGCTACGGTTTTGTATATGTGGACCGCGATGACGCGGGCAACGGCACGCTGGCACGTACACGCAAGAAATCATTCTGGTGGTACAAAAAAGTCATCGCCAGTAACGGTGCCGATCTGGCATGACGGATCTGCCGGAGGGGGTTACAGCCTTCCGGCAGAAGTGCATATTTTCATTTCATTTATTACATTCCGGATTTGGAATCGTCCTTACAGTTTCAGGTTTGCCCTCCCCCTTTTTTACTGGCATTTTATTCAGTAGTTTTTAATCCTGGCCGTTCACCACAAGGAAGCGTGCATGTTTGATAAAAAGGGCAAAACAGCGGTGGCAATCACCAAACCGGTACGTCGCTTGAAAGTCAGCTATGTCAGAAAACGCCATGAAGATCCAAAAACGGGATATACACGACGAATCAGTCGTCACGCCTCACTCACGCTGAACGGCGACTGGCTGGAACAAGCTGGATTTCCGACCGGTACGGCAGTGAATGTATCAGTGATGCAGGGGAAATTAATTATTGAGCAGGCAATTGAATGACGAGGATACACTGGGAAAACAGGCCGGATGTGGTTCACATCCGGCACTGATACAGTTTACTCTTCTGGTGCTTCCAGCTCGGAGAATCCACCGTGTCCTTCCCAACCGGCTAATCGCTGATAGACGGTATCAACCGCATCTTTGATCGGCTGTGTCATCGGGTAGTAAAAACCGACGATGTCCGGTTGAATGCCGAGGAAAATCACCTCACCAACATCGTCTTTCAGCTGATCTACCAGGTAGTTCAGCGGCATGTTGTGGGTGGTCATCATGAACATCTCGGCAATGTCATCAGGATCGATAATGCGGATTTCACCGGGGTTCAGCCCCATATCGGTGGCATCAACAATCAACAAACGTTGCGGACGCAGTTCACGGATGGCGACAATATCGTTCTCCGGCGCGCTACCGCCGTCGATGACAACCCAGTTGCCTTGAGGATTTGCAGCACACATTTCAGCCAGCAGCGGGCCCGCGCCGTCATCGCCCATCATGCTGTTACCCACACATAATAAAACGTCAGTCACGGTGTCTCCTCACCATCAGATAGATGGCGCTTTCCTGGTGTATGTCGTGCAGCATGCTAAGCATCAGCTTGCTCCACTCCTGCTGCTGCGGGGTCTGCACGGCACGCGCATCATCGAACGCGCGCGCCAGCATTTGTACATGGTTGAAATCGATAACGATCTCGCCGTATTTCGGCACGCCTTCCATTTTACGGCGGGCTTCGCTTCCCTCAGCAAGGGTAGCAATCCATGCCAAATATTCGTCCCATGGACAAGTTAACGCCGCTTCCAGGCAATCGATGATCCCAAGGTGGTGACCAATCGCCAGGCTGTAATAGACAACCTGCTGCGCCTCAGCGGGCGTCGCATCGTTCTCATCAATAAACTTACGGCTCAGTTGACTGAACACCACCGTTTCACTCATCGGATACGCGCCTCTTCGACAACATGGTTAAGATGCGTGACGATCTCAGTCAGACGCGGATCGTTTTCCGCTTCCAGCCAGCGCGCCACCTGATGCTCGCCCTGCCCTAACTGCGTCATATAGTCATCAGCAATCTGGCGACCATAGCGGTATCCCGCCAGACGGCGAGCCTCGCGATCCACCTTCACGCGCAGCGGCTGAACCATGTCCGGATGCAGAATTTCCGCCGGCTGTTCGTCCAGTTCACCCGGCGCACGCGCGTGAATTTTTTGCTCCAGCAGACCCAGCGCCATGGCAAAACCATACAGCGTTGCCGCAGGCGTCGGCGGACAACCTGGAATATACACGTCCACCGGTACGATTTTGTCCGTGCCGCCCCATACGCAGTATAAGTCGTGGAAGATACCGCCGCTGTTACCGCAGGCACCGTAAGAGATACAAATTTTCGGATCTGGCGCAGACTGCCAGGCACGCAGCGCCGGAGAGCGCATGGCACGGGTTACCGCGCCGGTAAACAGCAGAATATCCGCATGGCGCGGTGACGGGACGACTTTGATGCCAAAACGTTCGGCATCAAACAGCGGAGAAAGCGTAGCAAAGATTTCGATTTCGCAACCGTTGCAGCCGCCGCAGTCCACGCGGTAAACGTACGCTGAACGCTTGATGCTTTTCAGCAGCGACGCTTTCATGCTGGCAATGGATTCATCCACCGTCATCGGTACCGGAATACCGTTGGCGTCACGTGGGCCTAATAAATTGCTCATCAGCTGGCCTCTTTCATATGGCGAGTCAGTTCAATACGGTCAGACGGCACCAGGCATTTCTGGCGCTTACAGTCCGGGCAGGTCTCAAAGCTTTCACGGTGGTTTTCCGCGCGGGTATCACCGTTGTGCTTAAGCAGCGCAATGGCGTAATCAATCTCTTTTTGCACCGCAAACGGACGATTACATACGCGGCAATTGCACAGCGCAAAACGAGACTGCTGCAAGAAATCATCTTTCTTCCACACCGCCAGCTCATACTCCTGCGACAGCTTGATTGCCGCTGTCGGACAGACTTCTTCGCAGCGGGCGCAGAAGATGCAGCGACCGAGGTTGAACTGCCACGCCAGCTCATTGGTGACCAGATCGGTTTCTACCGTCAGCGCGTTCGACGGGCACGCATTCACACAGGCCGCACAGCCGATGCACTGCTGCGGATTATGTTCCGGTTTGCCACGGAAGTTTTTATCGACCGCAATCGGCTCCAGCGGATACGACGACGTCGGTGCCCCGGTTTTGATGACTTTTTTGATAAAGGTAAACATGGCGATTCCTTATTTCAGCGGCGAGTTTTTACGCTCGATGCTGTAGCGCTCAAGTTCTTTGTACGGCACGACTTTGCTCTTCTTCTTACGCACATCAACCACAGTCATACGGTCAGTACAGGAGTAGCAAGGATCGAGGCTACCGATAATCAGCGGGGCATCGGAAACGGTATTGCCACGCAGCATGTAGCGCAGTGTCGGCCAGTTGGCGTAAGTCGCCGCACGGCAGCGCCAGCGATACAGTTTCTGGTTGTCGCCGGTCATGCTCCAGTGGATGTCATCTCCACGCGGCGCTTCAGCAAAGCCCAGTGCGAAACGGTGAGGAATATAGGTAAAGCCTTCCACCATCAGCGGGCCGCCCGGCAGGTTATCCAGACCAAAGTCGATCATATTCAGCGCGGTGTAGACTTCATTAATACGGACTTTCAGGCGAGAAATAACGTCGCAGCCCTGCTCGCTGTGAACTTCCATCGGCAGCAGACCATAGCCGACAAACGGGTGATCGGCGCGGGTGTCACGCGCGTGGCCGCTGGCGCGAACCATCGGGCCGACGTTACTGAAGTCACGGGCAATTTCCGGCTCAAGACGACCAATACCAACGGTACGCTGTTCCATGTTCGGCGTGCTGAGCAGCATATCGACCAGTTCCTGCACGTCACGACGCATCTGCTGCGCCAGTTGACGGGTCTGGATCATATCTTCTTTCAGCAGATCACGACGGATACCGCCGATCAGGTTCAGACCGTAGGTTTTACGTGCCCCAGTGAGGATCTCAGCCATCTTCATCGACGTTTCACGTACGCGGAAGAACTGCATAAAGCCGGAGTCAAAACCGGTGAAGTGACAGGCCAGGCCGAGGTTGAGCAGGTGCGAGTGCAGACGCTCAACTTCCAGCAGAATAGCGCGGATCATCTGCGCACGTTCCGGCACCACGATGCCCATCGCATTCTCAACGGAGGTGGTATAAGCGGTGCTATGCGCAAAGCCGCAGATGCCGCACACGCGATCTGACAGGAACGTCACTTCGTTGTAACCCATGCGGGTTTCCGCCAGTTTCTCCATGCCGCGGTGGACATAGAACAGACGGTAATCGGCGTCGATGATGTTCTCACCGTCAACAAACAGGCGGAAGTGACCGGGTTCATCGGAGGTGACGTGCAACGGGCCAATCGGCACCACGTTATTTTTCTTGTCGCCCAGTTCGTTGATGAACTCGTAGGTTTCAGCATCGGTAGTCGGCGCCGGGCGCTGACGATAATCCATGCTGTCTTTACGCAGCGGATAGAGTTCGTCCGGCCAGTCATCCGGTAACACCAGACGGCGCTCATCCGGTAAACCAACCGGGATCAAACCGTACATGTCGCGCACTTCACGCTCGCCCCAGACCGCTGCTGGAACGCGCGGCGTGACGGACGGGAACTCCAGTTTATTGGCATCGACTTCAACGCGGACGGTTATCCAGCACTTGGTGCCCTGCTCCATCGACATCACGTAATAGACGGCGTAATGACCGCACAGCTGACGTTCGTCGTTACCAAACAGCACGGATAACCAGCCGCCCTGTTTGTAGTACAGGAACTCCACCACTTCCGGCAGGTAGTTCACCTTGACGGTGATCGTCAGCTGATCTTTGGTCTGCCAGGCTTCATCCAGCACCACGCCCGGAAAGGCCTGGTGCAGCGCAGCGAGATATTGTTGACCTAATTTTTCTTCAGACATGCTCAAACTCTCTTAAATCACGCCACCAGCAAGGAGACGAACGCTAAAAACGCAAACCCAAAACCGGCCCAGGTCACGCGTGAAGTGGCGCAAAAACGCAGACGCGCCATGCTGTTTTCGAACAGGGCGATAACCAGCACGCCGAGGACCAGCTTGACGACGGCAATCACCAGCGCCAGCAGCAGTCCACCGGCGGTGAAGGTTTCCATCTGTCCCCACGGCAGGAACACGCCAACGAACATTTGCAGAACGACCAGCTGTTTGAGGCTAATGCCCCACTTCAGCACGGCAAAACCGCTGCCGCTGTATTCAGTCAATGGACCTTCCTGCAGCTCCTGCTCTGCTTCCGCCAGATCGAACGGCAATTTGCCCATTTCGATAAAGGTGGCGAAAGCACAGGCGCACAGTGCCAGAATCAGCGGGATGCTGCGCGCAGCAGGCCAGTGGTAAATGGTATCGGCGATATTGCTGATATGGGTTGAACCCGCAACCTGTGCCGCTACCCACAGCCCCAGCAGCAGGATAGGTTCAACCAGCACGCCGAGCATCGCTTCACGGCTGGCGCCAATGGCGGTAAACGGGCTACCGGTATCCAGTCCCGCGATAGAGAAGAAGAAACGGGCGATGGCGAACAGGTAAATTAAGGTGATCAGATCGCCCAGTTGTGGCAGCGGCGAGCCAACGGTCACTACCGGCAACGCAGTGGCGATAGTCAGCATCACGCCCACCATCACAAACGGCGTCAGGCGGAAAACCCAGCTGGAATCCGCAGGCGCAATGCTCTGACGGCCCAACAGTTTGATAATGTCGCGGTATTCCTGCAAAACGCCCGGACCGCGGCGATTGTGCAAACGCGCACGCGCCACGCGGGTAACACCGGACAGCAGCGGCGCAACGGCAAACAGCACCAGCGCCTGAATTAACGGATATAAAACACTCATTCTCAGGCTCCTCGTGAAACCACAATCACCACCAGCACCGCCAGCTCAATCAGCGCCAGGCGACGGAACAGCACCGGTGCAGCCGCATTCTGCCAGCCCGGAACCAGTGATACCGGGTTCAGCCATTTACGCAGTTTGAGTACCGGGGCAAAGGCTTCTTTCACCGGCATGGCAAAACCGTGCGCGGTAATCACCATTGACTGCTCGTGATCGTAACCACACACCCATGCCGCACCGCGTGAACGCGACGGCAGACGGTTGCCTTTGAAAATGGCCATGATGATGAACGGCAGCAGCGGACACGCGATCAGCAGCAGCGTGATCATTGGCTGAGAAACGGTGGTGTTCGCGGTTTCCAGCGGCAGCGGAACGGCAGAGGAGATCATCGGCAGCAGCCACGGCGCAG
>NZ_SZWU01000049.1:30121-31402 GCF_005280935.1 Citrobacter sp. wls757
CAGATAGCCAGCGCGACGACGCTCACTCCCATCAGGATTGGCGCGCAGCAGGCATTTTCAGCTTCCTTCGTGCGCGGTGCGCCAAGGAACGTAACGCCATAGACTTTCGCCATACACATCACCGCCAGCGCGCCGGTAATTGCCAGCCCTACCGCCAGCAACGGTCCTAACAGGCTACCGACAAATGCGCCGCTATTGCCAAGCTTAAAGAAGGATTGGTAGATAACCCACTCACCGGCAAAACCGTTCAGCGGCGGCAGTGCGGCCATCGCCATCAGACCAACCAGCATCGCCAGCGAGATAACCGGCATACGTTTACCGATACCGCCCAGTTTTTCGATATCACGATGACCGGTACGGAACCAGATGCTGCCTGCACCCAGGAACAGAACGCTTTTGAACAGGCTGTGGTTTACCAGGTGGTACAGACCGCCGGTCAAACCTAGCGCAATCAGTGCCGGTTGATTCAGGGAAATTCCGGTCACGCCAGCGCCCAGACCCAGCAGAATAATGCCGATGTTTTCCAGCGTGTGGTACGCCAGCAGGCGCTGGATATTGTGTTCCATCAGCGCATACAGACCACCAACAAACGCGGTGATCATGCCCAGCACCAGCAGCGTAATCCCCCACCACAGCGGCGCGTTACCGCCCAGCAGCGACAGGGAGAGAATACCCAACAGACCAACCTTCATGACGACGGTAGAGAACAGCGCCGCAGCCGGTGCGCTGGCATTGGCGTGTGCCTGTGGCACCCAACCGTGGAGCGGAATAATCCCGGCCAGCAGGCCAAAACCTGCCACGCCCAGCAGCCAGATGTCAGATCCGAGCGGCAGCTCCTGGGTGCGCAGGTCTAGCAGACGCAGCTCCAGAGTGCCGTAACGTTGCCACACCAGGTAGCAGGCGACCGCCAGCAGCAGCGTACCAATACGCCCCAGCGCAAACCACAGTTTGCCTTCTTTACTGCATCCGGTGAGGAACACGGCACACAGCGCCATGATTTCCGCCATCACCACCAGCGTACCGAGGTTGCTGGCAACCACCGCACATACCGCCGCGGCCATCAGCAGATTCACCAGCAGGCCGTTAGCTTTCACCTGAGGATGACGATGCCAGTCAATGTTGTACAGGCTGACAAACAGGCCGCACAGGCCCAGTGTAATCAGCCAGATAGCATTAAGCGGAGTAATTTGCAGACTGTGACCAATAAACGGCATCACGCCGCTCACTGCCAGCGCATTAGTCAGAACGGTAAAACCCGCGGCTGCCGTACACAGGCTGCCG
>NZ_SZWU01000049.1:31446-89041 GCF_005280935.1 Citrobacter sp. wls757
CGCCAACCCCAGCAATCCATCCGCTCAGCGATTTATGAAATGAAAACAGAAATGCCAGAACCGCAGCCGCTGTAAACCAGGCTACGCCGCTGTTAATCAGTGAAATTGCGCTCATTTTGCATCCCCACTCTGAGCCTGCTGAAACAAGGTGAGATCGCCGAAATCGGTATTGAAAGTCAGCTCTCGCTTACGTTTGCTGGCGCGGGCGATATCCATGTTGCTCACCAGATGCAGGGCTTTGGTCGGACACATGCGCACGCAGGCAGGACCTTGCTCGTCAAAACTACACAGATCGCATTTCACCGCGATGGCACGAACGCCAGGAACCCAGTCCAACAGCGAACTCACGCGAGCAGGCGCTGGCGGAGCCGGAGGCGCTTTTGGCGTATTGGCGTTTGCCGGAATGTGTAGCGGACGGCTACCGGAAAACTCTATCGCGCCAAACGGACAAGCGATCCCGCACAGTTTGCAGCTTACGCACAGGCTTTCGTTCAGCTGTACGGCGCCATCAACGCGGTTAATGGCATTAACCGGACACACGGTGGCGCAAGGCGCATCTTCACACTGGTGGCAAAGCTGCGGCGCGGATTCTTTTTCATTTAACATCACTTTCAGGCGCGGCATTGACTGCAGGCCATGCTGGCGATGTGTCTCTGAGCAGGCGGCTTCACAGGTGTGGCAGCCAATACAAAGAGTGGAGTCAGCAATTACAAAACGATTCACCAGGCATTCCTCAGGTGATAGTCATTTTTGACGAAAACATGTCTACCAAATGTCATTTCGACATTTTTCGACATGCCCATTCCCTAAAACGTCGTGACGCAGTATGTAGACCGCATCATGACAAAGTGGGCAGCACCCGAGGCTTAAGCCGGGCTGTGTCCCTCAACCAGCTGGCTTAAATTCACCGGCATATTGTTCTCAACCGCGGTGTACAGGCTGTCGTAGACGGTGGCGATTTTTTCGAGATAGTGCTCCAGCACCTGCTCGCGATCGCGGTTGCTAATACGCTCATCGACCTTACCGTCGATAGTCAATTCTGCCTGTGCAATCAGCTGCTTATCATCACCGTCTTTCGTTTCGACGTAGTATTCGATGGTATGGCTATTAAAGCCGTCCGCCAGCGTGACGTAGATAGTGAAGTGTTCAAAAAGGACGAAGCAGAGATCCTTGTCCGGTGCGCAGCTCATCGCATGATGCAAACGCGCTTTTGACAGGGTGATCCCCTGAACCAGCGAGTTGCAGTAAATACGCCACTGGTCCTGTAGGCGACGATGCCGTTCAGCGATGTAATCGGCTTTTTCGCTTATTTCCCAAATAGTCATGTCAGGTTACCCGTTTAGCAGAGATGAACAGCCTTAAGCACATTTCATGCCAAAATTAAATTACTTAATTTTCATATAGATAAAAAATCAAAGGCGGGTGACGACATGTCATTTCGTCATCGTCGTCATTGTCACGAATGAAAAAATTCAACCTGGCATGCTTATTGCTTTTAATACGGCAACTTCACAGGAGGCGGTATGCACGAAATAACCCTCTGCCAACGGGCACTGGAATTGATTGAACAACAGGCCACGCAACACGGTGCTAAGCGAGTAACTGGGGTCTGGCTCAAAATTGGCGCATTTTCTTGCGTAGAAACCAGCGCTCTCTCCTTTTGTTTTGATCTGGTATGCCGCGGGACCCTTGCAGAAGGTTGTAAACTCCACCTCGAAGAACAAGAAGCCGAATGTTGGTGCGAATCTTGTCAGCAATACGTCACGTTACTGACGCAACGCGTGCGCCGATGCCCGCAATGCAACAGCGATATGCTGAGAATTGTGGCCGATGACGGCTTACAGATTCGACGTATTGAAATAGATGAAACTCCAGCGCCGGATGGCGACGCTTAAGCGTCTTATCCAGCCTACAGAAACAGCTCGTTTGTAGGCCGGATAAGGCAACGCAGCCATCCGGCAACAGATGTATCGCAAGTAAAAAGATCAGGAGTGAGCGATGTGTACGACATGTGGTTGCGCTGAAGGCAACCTATATATAGAGGGTGATGAGCATAATCCCCACTCGGCGTTTCGCAGCGCGCCATTTGCCCCGGCGGCTCGTCCGGCGCTGAATATTACCGGTGTGAAGACCTCAAATTTCACCCCGAGCCAGACTGAAGAAGGCGATTTGCACTACGGTCACGGTGAGGCCGGAACCCACGCACCAGGTATGAGCCAACGCCGTATGCTGGAAGTGGAAATTGACGTACTGGACAAAAACAACCGCCTGGCCGAGCGCAACCGTGCCCGCTTTGCGGCCCGTCAGCATCTGGTGCTGAACCTAGTTTCAAGCCCGGGCTCTGGTAAAACCACCCTGCTGACCGAAACGCTGATGAAGCTGAAAGATAGCGTGCCGTGCGCCGTTATTGAAGGTGACCAGCAAACGGTGAACGATGCCGCCCGTATTCGCGCTACAGGCACACCCGCCATTCAGGTCAACACCGGTAAAGGTTGCCACCTTGACGCACAAATGATTGCTGACGCCGCGCCGCGTTTGCCACTTGACGATAACGGTATTCTGTTCATTGAAAACGTCGGCAACCTGGTCTGCCCGGCCAGCTTCGACCTCGGCGAGCGCCATAAAGTGGCCGTGCTTTCAGTAACCGAAGGTGAAGACAAACCGCTGAAATACCCGCATATGTTTGCCGCCGCATCGCTGATGCTGCTCAACAAAGTGGATCTACTGCCGTACCTCAATTTTGACGTTGAAAAATGCATTGCCAGCGCCCGGGAAGTGAACCCGGGGATTGAGATTATCCTAATTTCCGCCACCAGTGGTGAAGGGATGGATCAATGGCTCTCCTGGCTGGAGACGCAGCGATGTGCATAGGTGTTCCGGGTCAAATCCGCACCATTGATGGCAACCAGGCCAAAGTCGACGTCTGCGGTATTCAGCGCGACGTCGACCTGACGCTGGTCGGTAGCTGTGATGAACATGGTCAACCGCGCCTCGGCCAGTGGGTACTGGTCCACGTCGGTTTTGCCATGAGCATCATTAATGAAGCTGAAGCGCGCGATACGCTCGACGCGCTGCAAAACATGTTTGACGTTGAGCCGGATGTCGGCGCGTTGCTGTACGGCGAGGAAAAATAAATGCGTTTTGTTGACGAATACCGCGCACCAGAACAGGTGATGCAGTTGATAGAGCACCTGTGCGAACGTGCCGCCCACCTCTCCTACACGGCTGAACGCCCGCTGCGGATCATGGAAGTTTGTGGTGGTCATACCCACGCTATCTTCAAATTCGGGCTCGACCAGTTGCTACCGGAAAACGTGGAGTTTATTCATGGTCCGGGTTGCCCGGTTTGCGTTCTGCCGATGGGCAGAATCGACAGCTGTGTAGAAATTGCCAGCCATCCAGAAGTGATTTTCTGCACCTTTGGCGACGCTATGCGCGTCCCGGGTAAGCATGGCTCCCTGCTGCAAGCCAAGGCGCGCGGTGCGGATATCCGCATCGTCTATTCACCGATGGATGCACTGAAACTGGCGCAGGAAAACCCAACGCGTAAAGTGGTGTTCTTTGGCCTGGGTTTTGAAACCACAATGCCAACGACCGCTATCACCCTGCAACAGGCAAAGCAGCGTGACGTGCAGAACTTTTACTTTTTCTGCCAGCACATCACGCTTATCCCTACGCTGCGCAGCCTGCTGGAACAGCCGGACAACGGTATCGACGCCTTTTTAGCACCGGGCCACGTCAGCATGGTGATTGGCACCGACGCCTATAATTTCATTGCTTCAGATTTCCATCGCCCGCTGGTGGTCGCCGGTTTTGAACCGCTTGATCTCCTGCAAGGCGTAGTGATGTTAATTGAGCAGAAAATTGCAGCCCAAAGCCAGGTAGAAAACCAGTACCGCCGCGTGGTACCGGATGCCGGTAACGCGTTAGCGCAACAGGCCATTGCCGAGGTGTTCTGCGTCAATGGTGACAGCGAATGGCGTGGTCTGGGCGTTATCGAATCCTCTGGCGTTCACCTGACGCCGGACTATCAGCGCTTTGATGCCGAAGCACATTTCCAGCCAGCGCCGCAGCAGGTGTATGACGATCCGCGCGCGCGTTGTGGGGAAGTGCTGACGGGCAGATGTAAACCACATCAGTGCCCGTTATTTGGCAAAACGTGTAACCCGGAGACCGCGTTTGGCGCCCTGATGGTCTCCTCAGAAGGCGCATGTGCCGCCTGGTATCAGTATCGTCAGCAGGAGTGTGAAGCATGAGCAGCGTACAACTCGCCCACGGTAGCGGCGGTCAGGCTATGCAGCAGTTGATCAACAGTCTGTTTATGGAGGCTTTTGCGAATCCGTGGCTGGCGGAACAAGAAGATCAAGCGCGTCTGGAACTGGCACAACTGGTGGCAGAAGGCGATCGTCTGGCGTTTTCAACTGACAGCTACGTTATCGATCCGTTGTTCTTCCCCGGCGGCAATATCGGCAAGCTGGCCATCTGCGGTACGGCTAACGACGTAGCGGTCAGCGGGGCTATTCCACGCTACCTCTCCTGCGGTTTTATCCTCGAAGAGGGTCTGCCGATGGAGACACTGAAAACCGTTGTTAACAGCATGGCAGCAACCGCGCGCGAAGCAGGCATCGCCATCGTGACTGGCGATACCAAAGTCGTGCAGCGTGGTGCAGCAGACAAGCTGTTCATTAACACTGCCGGAATGGGGGCAATTCCCGCCAACATTCACTGGGGTGCACAGACTCTCAGCGTGGGTGATGTGCTGCTGGTCAGTGGCTCTCTTGGCGATCACGGGGCAACTATCCTTAACCTACGCGAGCAATTGGGTCTGGATGGCGAACTGGTCAGCGACTGCGCGGTGTTAACACCTCTTATCCAGACGCTGCGTGATATTCCTGGCGTGAAGGCGCTTCGTGACGCCACCCGTGGCGGCGTGAATGCGGTCACGCATGAATTTGCCGCTGCATGCGGATTTGGTATTGAGCTGTCGGAAGCTGCTCTGCCCGTGAAGCCCGCGGTGCGTGGCGTTTGCGAGCTGCTGGGTCTGGATGCGCTCAACTTTGCTAACGAAGGCAAACTGGTGATTGCCGTTGAACGCCAGGCCGCTGAAACCGTACTTGCCGCGCTGCGCGCGCATCCTTTAGGGTGCGATGCTGCAATGATTGGTGAAGTGGTTGAACGCAAAGGTGTTCGTCTTGCCGGACTCTACGGCGTGAAACGAACCCTCGATTTACCACACGCCGAACCATTACCTCGTATATGCTAGCAGCCGGTTGGCAGCATGCTGTAGGCCGGATAAGACGCATTTGCGTCACTATCCGGCATTAACGCTGCATAACGCCTGATGGCGCTTTGCTTATCAGGCCTACGGATTGCGTGACCAGCGAGTTTGCGGTCAGCCATCCGGCAATAATTTACGACTTATACCTATAATTCATTTACCGTTTTCGCACCGTTCTGCGGTGCTTTCCCTGGAAAAGCAATATGTCGTATACACCGATGAGTGACCTCGGACAGCAAGGCCTGTTCGATATTACTCGTACATTATTACAGCAGCCCGATCTCCCGTCTCTTAGCGAGGCGCTTTCGCAGCTGGTCAAGCGTTCAGCGCTGGCCGACTGCGCGGCTATTGTCTTATGGCAGGCACAAACGCAACGTGCGCGTTATTTTGCAACGCGTGAAAATGGTAAACCCATCGATTATGAAGACGAAACGGTGCTGGCACATGGTCCGGTACGCCGTATTTTGTCTCGCCCTGATGCGTTGCACTGCAACTATCATGAGTTTACGGAAACATGGCCACAATTGGCTTCAGGTGGACTGTATTCTGAATTTGGCCACTACTGCCTGCTGCCACTGGCGGCAGATGGGCGCATCTTTGGCGGTTGCGAATTCATCCGTAACGAAGACCGTCCGTGGAGTGAAAAAGAATATAACCGTCTACAGACCTTCACTCAGATAGTCGGCGTCGTTGCTGAACAAATTCAAAGCAGAGTCAGCAACAACGTCGATTACGATCTGCTGTGTCGTGAGCGTGACAACTTTCGCATCCTGGTCGCCATCACCAATGCCGTGCTCTCCCGACTGGATATTGATGAGCTGGTCAGCGAAGTCGCCAAAGAGATCCACCACTACTTCGACATCGATGCCATCAGCATCGTGTTACGCAGCGATCGCAAAAATAAACTCAGTATCTATTCCACTCACTATCTGGATGAACATCATCCGGCACACGAACAGAGTGAAGTGGACGAAGCGGGCACGCTCTCTGAACGGGTCTTCAAAAGCAAAGAGATGCTGCTGATCAACCTGAGCGAACGTGACATCCTTGCCCCTTACGAACGGATGCTGTTCGAAACCTGGGGCAACCAGCTACAAACCCTGTGTCTGCTACCGCTGATGTCCGGCAATACTATGCTCGGCGTACTCAAGCTGGCACAGTGCGAAGAGAAAGTTTTCACTACCGCCAACCTCAAGCTATTGCGCCAGATTGCCGAGCGTGTGGCAATTGCCGTGGATAACGCCCTTGCCTATCAGGAGATCCACCGCCTGAAGGAACGTCTGGTCGATGAAAACCTGGCGTTGACTGAACAACTCAACAACGTAGAGAGTGAGTTCGGCGAAATCATTGGTCGCAGCGAAGCGATGTACAGCGTACTCAAGCAGGTCGAAATGGTGGCGCAAAGCGACAGCACCGTCTTGATTCTGGGTGAGACCGGAACGGGTAAAGAGCTGATCGCACGAGCCATTCACAACCTGAGCGGACGTAACGCCCGTCGGATGGTGAAGATGAACTGCGCGGCAATGCCTGCCGGATTACTGGAAAGCGATCTGTTTGGTCATGAGCGTGGCGCGTTTACCGGTGCCAGCACGCAGCGGATTGGTCGTTTCGAGCTGGCAGATAAAAGTTCGCTGTTCCTCGATGAAGTTGGCGATATGCCGCTGGAGCTTCAGCCTAAGCTACTGCGCGTTCTGCAAGAGCAGGAATTTGAACGTCTGGGCAGTAATAAGCTGATCCAGACCGACGTGCGCTTGATCGCCGCTACCAACCGCGATCTGAAGAAGATGGTTGCCGATCGCGAATTTCGTAACGATCTGTACTACCGGCTGAACGTCTTCCCGATCCATCTGCCGCCGCTGCGTGAGCGCCCGGAAGATATTCCGCTGCTGGTAAAAGCCTTCACCTTTAAAATTGCTCGTCGGATGGGACGCAATATCGACAGTATTCCTGCCGAGGCTCTGCGCACGCTGAGCTGTATGGAATGGCCGGGTAACGTGCGTGAGCTGGAAAACGTGGTAGAACGTGCGGTTCTGCTTACCCGGGGCAACGTGCTGCAACTATCCCTTCCGGATATTGCCCCTTTGACGCCGTCTACGCCTCCGGTGGCAACCGAAGTCGCGCAGGACGGTGAAGATGAATACCAGTTGATTATGCGCGTACTGAAAGAAACCAACGGGGTGGTTGCCGGTCCCAAAGGCGCGGCACAAAGGCTGGGGTTGAAACGTACAACGTTACTCTCACGCATGAAGCGATTAGGCATTGATAAGGATGCACTGGTTTAGCCAGTGTGGCTATACTGGGTGATATCTCAACGAAAGGAGGCAGTATGGCGGTATCAGCACGTAATCAATTAACCGGTACGGTGAGCGCAGTCGCTACGGGCGCAGTGAATGATGAAGTTGAACTGACGCTGGCTGGCGGCGCAAAACTGGTCGCGATTGTAACCCATAGCAGCCAGCAGGCGCTGGGTCTGGCGAAAGGGAAAGAAGCAATTGCCCTGATTAAAGCGCCATGGGTGACGCTGGCAACTGAAGACTGTGGTCTGAAGTTCTCTGCCCGCAACCAGTTTGCTGGCAGTGTTTCCCAGGTCACAGAAGGCGCAGTCAACGCCACGGTACATATCAAAACTGACGCAGGCTTCGAGATTGTTGCCGTCGTCACCAACGAAAGTCAGCAAGAGATGAAACTGAGTCAGGGAAGCCGTGTTGTTGCGCTGATCAAAGCCTCAGCTATTCTGATTGCCACCAAAGCGTAGTCGCCATTCATCACCACATGGCTAAGTTGCCCGATGGCGCAATGCGCATCGGGCCTACGCGACAGATGCACTTATTCTCTTAGGCCAGATAAGGCGCAGCCGCCATCCGGCGCACAGCGACCTTATTTTTTCCGCTGGTACTTCTCGGGTAACTCCGGCACTGGACGTTTGTCATCAATCAGGTGACGTACGGTCAGAATCGGGTGACGCCAGAGCATTCTCGGCCCAGCCCAACGCATAATTTGCTTCATCTCTTCGCGTTTAGCAGGTTGATAACAGTGCACAGGACACTGTTTACAGGCCGGTTTTTCCTCACCAAATACGCACTTGTCGAGGCGCTTTTGCGCATAGGCAAATAACGCATCGTAATGCCCCGGTTCGTCTGAAGCCTGCGGGCACTGGCTCTCGTAGAGCGAAATCATTCTCTGGATCGTCATTTTTTCACGTGCAATGCGTTTGCCGGACATGATGCCTCCACAATTAAGTTGCATAAATAATACACCTTAACTAAGCACAGAACTATTACCTGAAGGTGATACATCCTTAGCACCCTACGCAAATAAGAATTATTTTCATTTGTTTATGCCATGTGCTATATAACATAGCAAAGGCTATATTCGATGATAAATTAACCACTTTGTTGCGAGGGATACTATGCCGCATCTGCCCCATCTGAAGTCATTTCTCCTTGCCAGCGTGTTAACAGCGCTGACGCTGTCACCCGCCTGGGCGAAAGAAAAATTCAAAGTGGTAACCACCTTTACGGTGATTGCCGATATGGCAAGCAATGTAGCAGGTGACGCGGCGGACGTTAGTTCTATCACCAAACCGGGTGCTGAAATTCACGAATATCAACCAACCCCAGGCGATATTAAACGGGCGCAAGGCGCACAGCTTATTCTCTCTAACGGTCTAAACCTCGAACTATGGTTTTCCCGCTTCTACCAAAATTTGTCCGGCGTACCAGAAGTGATGGTCTCAAACGGCGTGCAGCCAATGGGCATCAGCGAAGGGCCGTACAACGGTAAACCAAACCCGCATGCCTGGATGTCAGCAGAGAACGCGCTTATCTACGTGGATAACATTCGCGATGCGCTGATCAAATATGATCCGGACAATGCCGCAACCTACCAGAATAATGCGCAGAATTATAAAGCGAAAATCCAGCAGACCCTGGCGCCACTGCATACAGAACTGGCAAAGCTCCCTGCTGATAAACGCTGGCTGGTCACCAGCGAAGGCGCATTCTCTTATTTAGCTCGTGATAACAATCTCAAGGAGCTGTATCTGTGGCCGATCAATGCCGATCAGCAGGGTACGCCCAAGCAGGTACGCAAGGTTATCGATGCCATCAGAGCGCATCATATCCCAACGGTATTTAGCGAAAGCACCGTGTCCGACAAACCAGCGCGTCAGGTTGCCCGTGAATCTGGCGCGCATTACGGCGGCGTGCTGTATGTCGATTCGCTCAGTGCAGCCGACGGTCCGGTACCGACCTATCTGGATTTACTGCGCGTCACCACGCAAACCATTGTTAACGGCATCAACAAGGGTCTGGAGAGCCAACCATGAGTCACTCTGCGATTACCGTAAATCAGGTTACGGTGACGTATCGCAACGGTCATACCGCATTGCGGGACGCCACTTTTCAGGTTCCGGGCGGCTCAATTGCCGCGTTGGTCGGCGTAAACGGTTCGGGAAAATCAACGCTTTTTAAAGCGCTGATGGGTTTTGTCCGCCTGGCGCAGGGGGAAATCTCAATTCTGCAACAGCCGGTAAATAAGGCGCTCAAACAGAATCTGATCGCCTATGTCCCCCAGTCAGAAGAGGTGGACTGGTCGTTTCCGGTACTGGTGGAAGATGTGGTGATGATGGGACGCTTTGGCCATATGGGCTGGCTGCGTCGACCAAAACAAATTGACCACGCCTGCGTAGATGCGGCGCTGGCGCGAGTTGATATGCTGGATTATCGCCATCGTCAGATAGGTGAACTGTCCGGTGGGCAGAAAAAGCGTGTTTTTCTGGCAAGGGCTATCGCACAGGACGGACAGGTTATTTTACTGGATGAACCCTTTACCGGCGTGGATGTAAAAACCGAGGCCCGGATCATCGACCTGCTGCGTGAACTGCGTGATGAGGGTCGAACCATGCTGGTCTCTACCCATAATTTGGGATCCGTCACCGAGTTTTGTGATTACACGGTGATGATTAAGGGCACGGTGCTGGCAAGTGGACCCACCGAAACCACCTTTACCCCCGAGAATCTCGAACTGGCATTCAGCGGTATACTGCGTCACGTTGCGCTGAGCGGCGGTGAACAGCACGTAATTACCGATGATGAACGCCCGTTTATTTCGCGACGCACGGCAAACGAGGGGGAATAACCATGAACTGGCTAACGGAGCCGTTTGGCTACCAGTACATGCTCAACGCCATGTGGGTCTCGGCAATGGTCGGCGGCCTGTGTGCGTTTCTCTCCTGCTATCTGATGCTCAAAGGCTGGTCGCTGATTGGCGATGCGCTGTCGCACTCTATCGTGCCGGGCGTGGCAGGCGCTTATATGTTAGGGCTTCCCTTCGCGCTTGGCGCATTCCTTTCCGGCGGACTGGCGGCGGGCAGTATGCTGTTTCTTAATCAACGTTCGCGCCTGAAGGAAGATGCGATTATCGGACTGATTTTTTCGTCTTTTTTCGGTATCGGGCTGTTTATGGTGTCGCTCAATCCGATGTCGGTGAATATTCAGACCATTATTCTCGGCAACGTGCTGGCGATTGCGCCAGAAGATATTCTGCAACTGGCCATCATCGGGGTTATTTCGCTAACCATCCTGTTTTTGAAGTGGAAAGATCTGATGGTGGTTTTTTTTGATGAAAACCACGCGCGCTCTATCGGTCTGAATCCGGGCCGGTTGAAGCTGTTATTTTTTACGCTGCTCTCCGTTTCCACGGTCGCCGCGCTGCAAACCGTCGGCGCATTTCTGGTGATTTGCCTGGTGGTTACGCCCGGTGCAACGGCCTGGCTGCTGACCGATCGTTTTCCACGCCTGCTCACTATCGCCGTAGCTATTGGCAGCCTGACCAGCTTTTTCGGCGCCTGGCTGAGCTACTGGCTGGACGGTGCAACCGGCGGAATTATTGTCATTCTGCAAACGCTGCTGTTCCTGCTGGCATTTGTCTTCGCACCAAAACACGGTCTGCTGGCGAATCGCCGCCGCGCCCGTCTGGTGAACAAGGAGTCAGTATGATCTTAACAACGCTGCTGGAACCCTTTCAGTTTGGTTTTATGGTCAATGCGCTGGTCATCTCCACCATTGTCGCCGTGCCCTGCGCGCTGCTGTCTGTATTTTTAGTACTCAAAGGCTGGGCGCTGATGGGCGATGCAATGAGCCACGCGGTTTTCCCGGGAATTGTACTGGCGTGGATTGCGGGCATCCCACTGGCAATTGGCGCATTTATCGCCGGGCTGTTCTGTGCGGTGGCGACGGGTTATCTCGACGATAACAGCCGCATCAAACGCGATACCCTGATGGGAATCGTCTTTTCTGGCATGTTTGGCGCAGGGCTGGTGCTGTACGTCTCTATCCAGTCAGAGGTCCATCTCGATCATATTCTGTTCGGCGACATGCTGGGCGTATCGTTCAGCGACATCATACAAACCGCGGTTATTACGCTTGGGATAGCGCTTATTATTGGGCTTAAGTGGAAAGATCTGCTGCTGCATGCGTTCGACCCGCATCAGGCAAAGGCCAGTGGGCTTAACACTGCACTGCTACATTACGGCCTGCTGTGCATGATCGCCCTGACGATTGTCGCCACGCTAAAATCAGTAGGGATTATTTTGTCGATCTCCTTACTGATTGCGCCTGGCGCCATTGCGATTTTAATGACACGGAAATTTTCCCACGCCTTGTGGCTGGCGGTGATTATGTCGGTCGTTACCTCGTTTATGGGCGTGTACCTGTCTTTTTTCATCGACAGTGCACCGGCCCCCACCATCGTCGTACTATTTTCGCTACTGTTTGTGATGACCTTTATTTATTCCACCCTGCGCGATCGTCGTTTAGAACGGCGACGCCAGCAATACGACCTCTAACGGAGTGGGCAGTGATATGCCCACTATCGTTATTAGAATACGTAATGACAATATTCCCAGCGTCCTGAACAAATGCCCCGTTCTGAAACCATGCCATATTTACCAGCGCTATTTAATAATCAGATAGTCACTATCACATTAGATAAAAATACAGGTAAATTTTATGAGCAAGATGAGCATGTCAGAAATCTATTCTGAACCAGAGGCCTATGGCTTACCACGCAAAGGTATAACACTTAATAATAAGGAAGCTGCGTTGGTGGTAGTCGATCCACAGATCGATTTTTTAAGTCCTCAGGGTATTGGCTGGGAGGTTTTTAAAGACAGCATTATTGAAAATAATACTGTAGAAAATCTCGAGACGTTGTTCAAAATGGCAAAAGAAGCACAAATGCCTGTTTTTATTTCTCCACATTATTACTTTCCGCACGACCATAAATGGCAATCTACCGCACCGGGAGAAACATTTATGCACGGCACTGGAATGTTCAGTCGTAAAGGTCCACTGACGATGGAGAATTTTGAAAATTCCGGCGCAGACTTTTTACCGCAGTTTAAGCCATATATTTATGATGGCGAAACGGTCATTGCCTCACCGCATAAGATTTTCGGACCAGAAACCAACGACCTGGTACTGCAATTAAGAAAACGCGGTGTCTCACAGGTCATTCTCGCCGGTATGGCTGCCAATCTGTGTATTGAATCCCATATGCGTGAATTGATTGAGCAAGGTTTTGAAGTTGTCGTCGTTAAAGATGCGACAGCGGGTCCGCGCATTCCGGAAGGTGACGGTTATCTCGCCGCTCTAACCAACTACCGCATCATTGCCAATGATTTATGGGACACCGACACCACGGTTGAAAAGGTAAAGGCAGCAGCTAAGTAATAGCTATGAGTACGGTTACCGAGGGTAATTGTATGTACAACATCGCTCATCCATTAGCCATCAAAATAAATTTCATTAAGCGCGGAGCTTTTCCATGAATCTTAAGTTAAAGGTTATTTCGGCATGTATTTTACTTTCCATGTCTGTTTCAGCTACTCAGGTATTGGCCGCTGCCAGTACAAATGAGACTACTTACTTAGTTAACCGTGGTGATCCACAATTAAAGGTCAACGGCAAATATATCGATCAGATCATTGCCGAGGTAATGGCGAAAAATAATCTGCCGGGTTTATCCATGGCGATTGTTCAGGCGCCTTATATTCCGCGCTCAGCGGGATACGGTCTGGCAACGGCAGCCAATGATGAGCTTGCTTCCACCAAAACCATGTGGGGAATTGGCCCTATCACGCAAGCTTTTACTGCAGTCGCAGTAATGCAACTGGTAGAGCAAGGTAAATTGGATCTTAATACTCCTGTGAGTGTTTATTTGCCTGGCCTGCCGGAAAGCTGGCATAACATTACGATTCTGGAATTAATGCAGCACTCATCCGGGATCCCTGATTTCAGATCTTTCGGCTATAAACAAGAGCAAAAATATACACCTGCGCAGCTGGTGGATCTTGTTAAAGATAAACCGCTCGAATTTAAAAACGGCACGGATATCAACTCCAGCGCAACTGACTTTATCCTGTTAGGTTTGGCTATCGAGAAAGTCAGCGGAATGAGTTACGTAGACTTCGTCAACAAATACCAAATTGCGCCGTTAGGTCTGCAAAGCACCATGTTCGCAAAAGACATGCCAACGAAAGCATTCCTTGATCGCCCGACGCCTGATAAGCAACACAATCAGCATTCGAAATTTAAGTCAGAAATTGACTGGATCAACCCTGTTGAGCCTGCAACAGGTTACGTCGCAGCGGGTGACAAACTGGCGCCTGTCAGCGCGATCGCCACTGATAATCTGTTCGCCTACGGTGGTCTGTGGTCGTCAGCGGAAGACATCAGTAAGTGGGATATCGGTCTTGCCGGCAGCACGCTGGTTAAAGACAAAAAGCTACGCGACATTATCTATAGCCCGGCAAAACTGAAAAATGGCAAAGTCGTGCCTGCCATGGCCGGCTGGGAATTTACCCGCCATCCTGGTTTTCTGGAAATCAAAGGAACCACAGGTGGCTTTAGTGCCTATCTGAGCCGCTTTACCGCCGGTGATGAACTGGTTTGCGTGACAATGCTGACCAACAAAGAAGGCGTAGACATGACTCAGGTGGCTCGTGATATCGCTGAAGCCTATAAAATCGGGCTGGGTTCTGGGTTAAATTCAGAGAAGATCAAAAACCAGGAAAGTAAATTCTCAGTCGATGAGACGGTCTCCCGACTGAAAGCCATTCTGAAAAGCGAAGGCGTTCCGGTATTCACCGAAATTGATCACGAGAAAAATGCCGAGGGCGCGGGAATGAACCTGAGGCCAACGAAAGTCCTGGTATTTGGTAACCCTAAAGTCGGCACAAAACTGATGCAGGATAAACAGGGTGTCGCGCTGGATCTGCCGTTACGTGTCTCCGTATGGCAGGATAAGATCGGGCGAGTTTGGGTCGGTTATGAAAACCTGGATGACGTAGCAAAAACCTACGATCTTCAGGACAAGCAGACCATTGATAAGATTGACAACTTTATGACTAAGCTGGTCAGTCGGGCTGTTGATGCTTATATCCAGTAACGGGATTTAGCACTCCCAGCCTTCTCATGCTGCGGGACCGTTAAAGCTCCCGCAGCGTGTCAGCGCCAGCTTAATAGCGGGCTAAACGCCTCACGTCCCACCAGGGCACGAAGCGCAGGCAGATGACAGTTACGCGCCAGAAGCGGAGGTACGGCAAAAATAATGTCGCCGGAGAGCATCACATTCTCAAGTTGTCCCCATAGGTACCAGCCGGTTTCAACGCCACTGTCCGGGACGCGTAAATGCAAATGCCATCCCTCCTGCGGCTCATCCGCAATCCCCAGCCACTGGCTAAATCGAGGGATTTCAGGCACAACCTGAGTCACTAACGAACACACACCAACCTGGTTTGCCGGTATATACAACGTTAGCGCTCCCAAAGTAATACGTACCGCCGCCAGATTAGTGGGTGCCGTCATAACCGCTGGTCTCCTGATAACGCTCAAAGACCAGATTCAGATCGAGCAGCGTGTACCAGGTTTCTATCACGTTAACCACCCCCACAGCGATGCTTTGTAACGCCGGGGGCAACGAATCTCCTGGCAAATGAATCTGGCTTTCGGCGACTTCCAACACATCAATCAGTTTATCTATCAGGATCCCACTTTGCATTTTCTCGGCGCAACCAATCAGAATAGTGCGCTTACCTGCCGAATTAACGGTAGGTTTATCGATCAGGCTGTCCAGTCTCATAACCGATTCCACCCGTCCACGATAGTTGATGACCCCTTCAAGCATTGGCGCGCAACAGGGAACCCAGGAGATCGGGCGCTCAGCAAGGATCTCTTTAATTTGCGCCCCATAGAAGGCAAAATTTTTACCCGCCAGTTGAAATAACACCAGCGTACGCTGGGGTTCATCAACGTTTTCACACTCCGGTTTTTCACCATGGTTCAGCGCAAGAATCTGCTCCAGCTGTTGGCTCATATTGACTCCTTTTACTCGGCAATGCAGAAAGTATTACGGCCATTTTGTTTCGCGGCATACAGCGCCTGATCGGCGCGTTCGCGTAGCGTTTCAATCCGATCGCCAAACTGCCACTGGGCAATGCCCGCGCTGAAGGTACTGTGAAAACTGGCGTCGTTAACGGAAAACGTGACCTGCTCGTAATCCCTGCGCAATCGTTCGACCACGCGCGCAGCCTTGTCACTGCTGGTATTGGGCATAATGATGACAAACTCTTCACCACCGTAACGGCCAACGATATCGGTGCTGCGTAATCGATGGGAGAACAACTGCGAAATACCGACAATTACCTGGTCACCGACCGCATGACCGTAGGTATCGTTAATACTTTTAAAGCGATCCAGGTCCACCATTACCATACAAAATGGGTTGCCGCTGTAGTTCGACTCGGTAATCGCGCTTTTGAGAAAATGGGTGGTCGTTGAGTGGTTATATAACCCGCTCAGACTGTCCTGCGACATGCGGGCACGCAGGACGCGCATTCTTTCCGCGCGAATCGATACGGCGCGGATCAGCTCCTCAGGGTCGCTCTGTTTGAGGATAAAATCCTCCGCGCCAATGCTCATTGCTCCCAACTGCGCATGCTTATTGGTCTCACTGGAGAGATAGGCGATAGGCAGGCCAATATGCTGCGGTATTTGGCGAATCAGTTTTGTCAGTTCCTCACCGCTGAACTCCGGCATGTGATAATCCATCAACACCAGATCGATCGGCTGCGCATTCAGTACATGCAGTAGATAGTGAGGTTTTTCCAGCACATGCACTTCCATACCCGCCATGCGCAGCATCTCTGCGTTGTATTCCGCCACCGCGGGTTCGTCATCAATCAACAATACCTGGTAAGGCTTTTTCAGCGACGGTTGAGTCAGGCGATGAAGTTCCTGGACTAAATCGGTGATAGACGCAGGCTTTACGTAGTAGCCATCACAGCCGGATTTGATGGCGTTGACGCGGGCATTGAAATCGCTATGACACGAGAGGAACAGTACAGGGAACGGTTTGCCCACTTTTTGTTTCAAATCCGACATTGCCAGCGGTCCACCGTAGGCGTTGTCCGGAAAGCTAACATCCATAATCACCACGGCGGGCGGTTGCGACAATACGGCCTGAGTGAAATCCTGCGTGTTCGCGAACACATGGCAGGTAAAACCAAAACAGCGCAGTTGGGTCGCGAGCAGCTCGACCTGGTCAATATCATCATCACACAGGTAGATAGGCTTACTGGCCCGCCGAACATATCCCTCTTCCGGGCGCTGCGCGGTGATCGGTAATGTGAACTCCGTATCGCTGATACGATGTTCAAGATTGAGCTGCTCCTGAGTCAGGGTGTACAACCACCTGATGATTCGCCGTAGCTCATCGTAATGCAATGTGCTTTGCTCTGTTTCCGGTTCTGTTAGTAAACGCTCACCTTCTGCTGAGGCATTCGCCAGCGGGCTAAAGCCAAAGGACCCTGCCGAACCGTGAATACTGTGCAGCAGGATATGTAGCTGTTTGCGACAGGCTTCGCTAGGCTCTGCGACCAGTTGAACGAGTAATCTTTCCGCTTGTGCCAGCATGTCGGGAATTCGGCGTAGAAACCCCTGCCGCAAACGCGCTATTTTTTCCTGCGCTGCCGCCATCGCTATATGCTTATTTTCTTGTTTCATCAAACACGTAGGCTTATTCAGTTAATCGCAGATGGTTGCAGTAGCGCATTGACAGCAGCCCCCAGATTTTCCGCGAGGTTTTCATCTTTTTTCACCCATCGGTCGTACAGAGCGTCGCTGCCCGTTACTTCATTGGCACTTAGTAAAATAAAAGGCTTAGCCCAATCCTGAGCGCGTAACAGCGCCAGCAAATCCAAACCACTGATCTCTGGCATATGCAGATCGCTAATCACCAGGTCGATGTTGTTATCCGAGTCCAGGCACGCCAGGGCGGAAATCGCGCTTTCCACAATCACCACATCGTAGCCGTCCATTTGCAAAAATATGGATGCCAGTTCAGCCGCAAAAAGATCATCATCAACTAATAAAATTCGCATTTTCTCTCTCGATTTTGCGCCATCAGCACAAAAGCATTTTTAATGTTTTTATCAAACTGTCCTGCTCGAAATCGCCCTTGGCGATGTAGGCATCCGCGCCCACCTGAATCCCCCGTCGCCGGTCCTCTTCCTTCGCGCGGGACGTCACGATGATGATTGGCGTATGCTGGTAGTTTTTCTCCCCACGCAACGATTTGGTGAAGGTGAAACCATCCATAAACGGCATTTCGACATCCGTCAGTACGGCATCAAACTGGGTCAGTTTCGCTTTTTGCAGCCCCGACAGCCCGTCTTCTGCCAGAGTCACCTGATAGCCGTGCGCTTCCAGCACGTTCTTTTCTATCTCACGGGTATTCAGTGAGTCATCAACCACCAGCACATGCCAGGCATCCTGCGTTACATTCGTGGCGGGCGCTGGTGTACTGGTTTGCCGTGATTGTTGCGCCATCGCCATCAGCGCAGGAACGTGCAGGATGCTGACCAGTTGGTTATCCGGTGTTTGTACCATCCCGGAGACCAGCGACTGCTGTTGCATATGCTTCGGTAACGGTTTAATCATCATCTTGCGTTCATCGAGGAGCTTATCCACTTGCAGCGCCATTTTGCTGTACTGGTTCTGCACCACGATTAATCGCTGTCCAGGCGTTGAAAAGCTACTCTGGCGTTCATGAATGCCCAGCAAGCTGCCTACGCAAACCACCGGGATAAACTCGTTATGCAAGATAATGGCAGGACGTCCGGCGATATCGCTGATCCCCTGTGGCGTGCATTCCACCACCTCAACCACATACTGTGCAGCCAGTCCAAACAGATGCCCCTGCTCTTCAAATTGCAGAATCCGCATCATGGTTAACGAAACAGGCAACCGCAGATTAAAGCTGGTTCCGACTCCCGGACGGCTATAAACCTGCAAATCGCCTTGCAGGTCGGTCACCACCGTTTTGCGCACCACATCAAGACCAACGCCGCGACCAGAAAGCTCGGAGACTATCTTGCTGGTCGAAAAGCCGGGATGAAAAATCAGCTCATTACATTCCTGCTCGGAGAGCTGCCCGGCCATTGAAGCGGGAACAAGACCTTTACTGACCGCCTTCGCGCTGATGGCCTCATAGTTCAGACCACGGCCATCATCTTCGATACGCAGTAGTATCCCGCTGCCGTCCTGCTGAGTAGTGATGGTAATCGTGCCGCGAGTGGATTTACCGAGCGCCAGACGTTCGTCGATCTCACCAATCCCGTGATCGACGGCATTACGCAGTAGATGCGTCAGCGACTCCGAAAGCCGATCAATGAGCTGGCGGTCGATTTCCACTTCTCCGCCAACAAAGCGGCACACCACCTGCTTGTTCAGTGTGGAAGCCAGTTCGCTGACCTGCAGCGAAATGGGTTCAAACAATGTTGAAAGTGGCAGCATACGGATCCGCGCCGCCACATCGTATAGTTCAAACATCTGCAAATGCTGGAGCTGAACGCTTTCTTTTAGCTGGGCGCTAAAGTCGTGGATCTGCTGGCGAAGCTGTTCAGCGCTTAATCCCGGTAACCGTGGTACCAGTTGACTCAGGTTTTGTATCTGCTGTTCCAGGCGATCATGTCCGGCGAGCACCTCCCCCAGAATGTCGATCAGGCCATCGAGCTTGTTCAGCTTTACCCGAACGAAATCCGCCTGCTTAATACCGGCATCCATGCTGGCTGGCGTCGCGGGCGCAGGGACTACCGGTTTTTCTGTTGCCCCGGCAGTTTCGACAGTCAGCGTGATATCCTCTCCCCGACTGGCGCGGGCAAGGCGTTCGCACAGCCCGGCATCCGCCGGTGGCAACTGATTATCCCCTTCGCTGACAAAAAGCTGGGTAAGCTGACCAGAAAGGTACTCCACAGACTCATGGATCAGATTGCCCAGCGACCTGTCCGGCGTCAGTTTGTTATCACGCAGTTCACTCAATACATCTTCAAGATGATGCGTGACATCGGCAATACTTTGCAGCTTCAGCATCCGCGCCCCCCCTTTCAGGGTATGCGCAGCGCGAAACATCTCACCTATCCAGGCGTCGGTATGCTCATCAGCGGAGAGGAGAAAAGCCCCTTCGCTGATCGTCTGCAAATGACCTCTCCCTTCATCAATAAAGCGCAGAACGAATTTTTTCAGATCGATAGCCATAATCGCTCTTATTAGCCACTTTGGTGGGCGAATTGCGCCAGTTGATGTTCACACAAGAAACGAAACGTATTGCCAGGAAATACCATTGGCAAACGCAGACGACAAACCGAGGACGGATTGTTTATCTCGTCGTTCAGTAACTGCATCACCACACGATAAGTCCGTTGAGCAGGCTGGTATAACTCGCTTTGCCGGTACATTTCAGCCAGATAATAGTGTGCAGGCCAGTAGCCAGGTTCCTGATAAACCACCTGTTTGAACCAGGCGATGGCCTGCTGGGTCTGGTGTTGCCACATCATCGCCAGGCCGAGCAGCATTTTGGCCTCTGCCGACCACTCATCCTGCGCGAGGATCTGCTGTGCGTTTCCGGCTGTTTGAGAAAATTCACGCTGCTCGAGGGCAATAACGCCCTGGATCAAAAGCGCATCCTGATTACGGGGATCGTCACGTAACACACAGGCGATACACTTTTCAGCTTCAGAAAAACATTTTTCATCCAGGCTGGCGCGTGCTTTCTTCAGCCAGTCATTACTCTGCTGCGCCGTGGGCACCAGAGGAACCTGTTCAACCACCGCTCTCGACTGCGGAATGCGCACCGCAACTCTGGGGACAGGCACAACCCTTGCCGCTTCACGATGGTGGCAAAAATAGAAAATCCCCTCTTCCTGCTCCAGCTTCAGAATGTCGAAATTGTTAGCCAGCGTTTCCGCATTGCCAAAAAATAAGGCTCCCTGCGGTTGCAACATCTTCAGCAAATTACCGTGCAGCTCGCGACGCGTTGGCGTATCAAAATAGATGGACACATTGCGCAGCAAAATGATGTCCACTTCCGGAAGTAACTGTTCTTTTATAATGTTGGTGCGATGGAAGGTGACCTTCTCACGGATCTCATCATGCAGCCGGTAGAGGTTTCCCGAGCGGGTAAAGTAGCGTTGCTGAATACTCGGGTCGACGCCACGAAACGAGTAGCTTGAATAGCAGGCGTTGCGGGCTTTTGCCAGGATTGCCGGGTCAATATCACAGCCGTAAATTTCAATGCGCTGGGCCATCCCGCCGAGGTATTTCTCATGCAGCTTGATCGCCAACGAGTAGGCTTCCTCTCCGGAAGAGCATCCGGCACTCAGAATTCGCACCGGGCCGCTGCGCTGTTGCAACAGACGCGGGATCCATTTATCGCAGATTAAATCCAGCGTATCGCTTTCACGGAAAAAATAGGTTTCGTTAATCGTAATCAGCGTGATGAAACTATCAAACTCATTCTGCGAGCTACGCAATTGTTCATAGTATTCATAGTAATCATTGATTTTTCGCTCGGCCATTCGCCGACCCAGCGCCGTTTTCAGCAATGCTTCCATGGCGTTATCGAAGTGCAAACCGACCCGCTCTTTGATCAGGCGAGCATAGTCAGGAAGATTAGGGATCATGGCAATTTACTCTCAACATGCCCGTGGCAAGCCATCGAAAGCAGTACTGCAGCAAGACCATCCAGGGGGATCGTGCGGTGTATCAGTTGCTTGTCGATCGCGTTCTTATTCATACCGAATACCACCGAACTTTCTTCGTCCTGCGCCAGCGTTGTTCCGCCACGGCGGACAATAAGCTCAATGCCGCGGCAGCCATCGCTGCCCATGCCGGTCATAATCAGTCCGACGGCTTTTTCGCGAAACACCTCAGCCACTGACTCCAGCAACAGGTTGCAACTGGGATGGTAAACATCGCTTTCCTGTCTTGGGATCGCCGCTAAACGCTGGTTGCTTTTGACGATCAGGTGCTGCTCCGGCGGCAATATATACACATACCCCGCTTCCACCCGATCGTCCTCCTGCGCCAGTCGCACCTTCAGATCGGTCACGCTATCCAGCCAATGCACCATATTTTTCGCGAAGCCATCGGCAATATGTTGGGCAATAAGTACCGGGCACGGGAACGTACCGGGCAGCTTCTGTAACAGTTTACTGAGCGCCTGCGGCCCACCCGTCGAGCAGGCAATCGCCAGCACAAAAGGCCAGTCCTGTGGCGTTTTTACAACGTCTGTCATCGGTCGTGCAGTGGGGATTACCGGTTCGCCTGGGTAGCGTAATCCCTTGATATGTCGAATGACTTTTACACCGACCAATAATTCTACTTTACGATGCAAGGCATCCGTTGAGAGTGGTGAATCACTGCTATGGTGCAACACCGCCAACGCACCACGGGAAATGTAGTCATCATCCCATTGATTCTCTGGATAAAATCTCATGACAAGGATCGGGATTGCGCTGGTTGCCATGATCGTTTCCACGATCTCGACGTTATCGGCGCTCGAAATATCCAGCGTCAGAATCAGCAGATCCGGCATCAGCTGTTGCAACAGTCGGATCGCCTGTCTGCGATGGGCTGCTTGCCCCACCACCTTAATGTGCGGGTGATCCTCCAGTTGCCTGACCAGCTCATTACGCGATGCGCTGCCCAGGTCGAGGATCAGCACCCGAATGTTGCTGCTATTCATGCATCTGTTTCCGTCAGTGTGAATGAGGACGAAGCCTCTTTCAGCGCTTTCGACAGTTGTGTCATATCCTGACTGACAACCAGAATGTCTTTGATAGATTGCGAGGTATAGTTACTGGCAACAACGATCTCACGTAGCGCCATGACCACCTGATTACTCGCCGTTTTCTGTTGCTGTGTTGATAGCGATATTTGTAGCGCCGCCGTCGAGGTTTGCTCAGCCGTAACAACGATATCGTTCAGATGTTCAGCACTGACTTTACAGGCTATTGCGCCCGCTTTAATGCTCTCGCCGCCTTTTTCCGCGTTCAGCACCAGACGATTAATCGCGTTTTGGATCTCGTTGATCTTATTTTCAATTTCAACCGTCGATTCCGTCACCGAATCCGCCAGACGGCGGATTTCAGCCGCCACCACCGAGAAACGCTTACCGGCTTCCCCGGCGCTGGCAGCTTCGAGCGCTGCGTTAAAGGCGATAAGTTTCGTCTGATCCGCGACGCTGTTAATGATCACCATCACGCGACTGATTTCCGTCGACTTATTACCAAGCATCATGATTTCACGCATATTTTGCTGATTGTCGGTATCAATATCCGTCATACGCATCAGCAATTGCGACATCGACTCGGAGCCTTTATTGCAGTCCTCGAGCGTCTGGTTGGCAATATCCACAACCGCCCGTGAGTGTTCGGCTATCTGTGTCGATGAGGCAGACAGCTCTTCCATGGTGGAGGTAATTTCAGCCACTGAAGATGAGGTTTCCACGCTGGTTGATGCCTGCCCATCGACCGCTTCGGTAATATGCAAAGATGCCTGATGTACCGAATTTGCATGAGAAACCATACCGCCTACCAACGAGTGCAGACGCTGACGCATCATCTCCACCGCACTCAGCAGTTCGCCGATCTCATCGTGGTGATCGACCTGAACATCCACCGTTAAGTCGCCTTCGGCAATGGTTTGTGCAATCCCCAGGACACGATTTAAGCGCCGGGAAATCAGGAAACGGCTGGCCACAGCAATCAGCAGTAAAATGATGGGCAGCAGCAGCGCGGTAAACAGCAGCAGACCGTTACGCACCAGATTGCTGCTCTTGGCGACATCATCAACATAGTTGGTGGTGGCGATTATCCAGTTTATCCCTTCAACGTATTCATAAACGGCAACTTTGGTCTTCGGCAATGCGCCATAACCGCTCACCCAGTTGTAGTAAGTGATGCCATTCTTGTGTTCGAGCATGTCGGCAAACAGCTTAAAACCATTGGCATCGGTAATATTAATTGCCTGCTGGTTGCTCAACGAGGGGTGGACCAACATACGACCAGGTTCAAATCCGGCATCCAGCACATAGGCGTAGCCATCTTTACCAATATGCACATTCAACAAACGCTGAATGATCGGTTGCAAACTCTGTTTGACGTCGAAACCCACCGCGACGGCCCCCACGACCTGACCATATTTGTCGGCAATCGGTTCGTAGTGACTAATAAACTGTTTACCGAACAGTGTGACCACACCGGAAAAGGGTTTATTTTTCAAAAGCAGCGGCAACGCAGGATTATCATGCCCTAGCGCTGTTGCTGTTGCCGTATTGCCTGAACTCGCCAGTAACGTACTGCTGACACGTACAAATTGCTCGCCTTGCAGAATAAACGTACTGGCAAATACGCTGGTTAATTCGGTGAAGTGCGCGTTGGTGTTCGGGTTGCTCAGCACCGCTTTTAATTCAGTAGAGTCCATATAACGCAGCGGTTTATTGGCAACGTTTTGATAATTATTAATATAAACATTGCTGTAATGTTCCGCATCACGAGTCACACGCTGAAACTCGTTAGAAATACTGTTGTGGAATATCCGCGTGTTGGTTTTAATCATCTCCAGCGCATTGACCTGCAATTCTCTGGAAAGATACGACGATAATATAAAAGAGGCGCCAATCAGCAACGTTGCGATACAAACAACCAAAATCATACCGAGCTTCATCGCCACACCGGGATGGATGTTGTGCAGCCAGGACAATAGTCGAGCGCGCGGTCCCTCACTGGTGGTATTCGCCGTTCGATTTTTTACTTTAATAATGTCACTCATGATTTTTATTCTCTACCTGAGAAGAAATTACTCTTTTTTTGGTCATCAGGAGCTAGCGCCCTGTGATTCGAGCGTGAACAGCGGCGTAGGTTTGCCAATGTGATATCCCTGTAACCAGCCCACATTCATTTTTTCCAGACAGGCCTGAATAGTGGCGTTCTCGACAAATTCAGCGACCACCTGCATTTTTTTCATTTCAGCAACGCGGCAGAATGACTCAACGATGTAGTAACTAATTTCACTTTCGGTAATCCGTCGAATAAAAGAGCCATCTATTTTCAGGATATCTGCTTCGATGTTCATCAAGCGCGCATGACTCGCAAACCCGGTGCCAAAGTCATCAATTGCCACCCGACATCCCAGCTGACGTATTAAACGTAGCGTTTCCACGGTTTGTTCTTTGTCTGATAACGTATCTGCTTCCGTTATTTCAAAAATAATCCGCTGTGGCTCCACCGCGTAGTCGTGCAGGAGTTGGGTGATCTTCATGACAATATTTGAACGACACACCGTCACCGGTGCCAGGTTAATAGAAAAACAATGCTGTGGGTGGTTACGCATAAATTTGAGGGTATTTTCGATAACCCAGAGATCGATATCCGGTGCCAGCCCCGCATCATGAGCAACCGGCAGAAAACTGTTCGGTGGAATAAATTCTCCCCGTTCGTTAAGCATACGGATCAATATTTCATGATACGGCGCTTCACCGTGGGTACTGACAATCGGCTGTGCCATCAGGACAAACGCATTGTTATCCAGCGCATTTTGCAGCGCAGTGCGAATTTCCGTTTTATCAACAATGTGGTTGCCAAGGATCCGGCTATGCTGCGCCTCAAGGTTTTCCGGCCTGCCGTTGGTGAGTGATAAACCCGCCACCATGCCCAGTTTCCCCACCAACTGATAAATGTCATCGCTCAGATCGTTAATCAGGCAATAGCCCAAACCACTGCGAAAACCCAACCGATGGTTGTTGTAAAAGAGACGAAAACTGTTGGCGGCCTGATACAGATCGCATAGCCGCTCCCAGGTGCCATTTTCCAGCCGGATGAGCAGATCATAACCCGCGTGGTAATAGACTTTCTCGCTTTTCACCAGATGTCTGCGCAAATGCTCAGCAAGGATCTTCTGGTAGCGGGCGCGGAAATGAAAACCATAACGACGCGAAAAAAGCTCCAGCTCGGGGATCTGTATCAGACATACAGTCGCGCGTTCAGTGGTAAATAGCTCCGTCTTCAGCGCCCGTAAATTTGCCATGCCTGTCATCGGGTCAGTCAGCCCCAACAGCAGCGCCTGGTTAAAGCGCTGACGGGTAAATTTTGCCAGTACCCCCATGATCACAATGGTGAGTGAAAAGACAAAGATCAACGTCGAAACTAGCGCCTGATGCAGCATGAAGTTAACATCGCTGGCGATATAGCTGTCGTTATGTTTGCCTAAGATGATTAATACGATCGTCCACACCAGCATTGTGAACAAGTGGCCAATCTTGATTGCTCCCCACAACATCAACGGAAATAACAGGATCAGGCTATAGATAGAGAAAAAAACATCCAAATTATCCGGTGATGTTAAGAAGAACATCAGAAAAAACAGCAAGATGCACCAGGATATAACGCCGTAGACACCGATATTGCCTTTACACTGTTCGGCAATGGCCCGCAGAAAGGTCAGCAGGAAAGACGGTCGACGAATGATGCGGTAAATCTTGTAAAATAAAGGGATCCCCGTCAGGCAACCGTTGATGATCCCCTGAATACGTACCAGCATGCCCAGACTCAACGCCGGAATGTTATCCACATCGGGGCGTTGTCCGTGGGCGACAAACATTGCAAAGAGTTTGCTGAACACCAGATACAGCAGGACGTTGTAGCCACAAAGCCAGAGCAGACGATTAAAGCTAATTTTGATGCGACCAAAGCTAACGCAGCTGCGTCTGCCGGTGAATTTGCGGTACGCGGCATAACTTAAGGTCGACGCGATGATCAGGCACAACGCATCTACCCGTTCATTTTGCGGACCGACCACAAACATGACCGTCAGGAACAGAAGAAACCCCGGCAACACCCGAAAACCAAACAAGACCAATGCGGCAGAAAATACGGCTAGCTTGAGATCGTAAACTGTTAAAATAGTATTATTGAGAATGCTATAACCGTTAAGATATTGTGCCAGCGGGTAAAAAAGGCCAGGTAAGACAAGTGGCAGGCACCATTCCCGAATGTTTTTTATCGTGTTTGAGTTTATTATTGCGTCCAAATCAATTTATCCGCTATGCACTATACCAATAGGACTTTAATCCAGACTCGAATGTCACAAACAAATCCTTTTGGGTCAGCCGATGAACCATAGCAAAATTGTCAACATTGACCGCGCACTGAGAAAATAAAATAAGGTTCTATAATGAAGAGAGCATGTTATTCATATCAAATCAGGAAATAAATACCCATTTATAGACAAAAATGGACATCCGGTGGGGATGAAATCACTAAAATGCCTGTCCAAAAAACTGCTAATTCATTGATGTTTAGTAAAAAACAAAAAAGCCTTTGTCAGTTTCCCAACACCTCCAACCAGTACGTATAAAAAATCTTCTCAAGCACCATGAATGTCAACATTAATATCCTGAAAGGGGCATTCAGAAAATGTATTTTTATGTACACTTTTGCCTATTGACGAAAAGAGCAGCGTTATCTATATTCGCATACCGTTATTTTTGTCATTACTCACCATGGTTCAATGTTAGTTATTTGTTACGTCATTACGTTTCACGTCTTTCATCTACTTATTTGCAACAATAATATTCCATCAAGTAATAACAGAAATTAATTTTAGCACCGAACAATCTTTTCAGGAATTAACATAATCCGTGGCAAAGTCTCTGTTTTCCCTTAAAGCAATAAAAGGGTGGCAACATTCAATCACTGGCAAAATAACGCAATTCTTGCTGGCGGGTATCGTTATTGCGTTTAGTGCTGGCGCGTTTACCAACTGGAGCCTGATAGATAACTTTTCTTATCAGCAGTGGGTACAGCGGGCTGAAGCGAATGCACAGATTATGACCTACATCATCCGCAACGTGTATACCACCGTTTCGGTCGAAACCAGCGATGCAGGGCAGATATCCCGCATTGTCTCCGACAGACAGATTGGTGACACCGACTCTATTATGCAAACCGGTTATAACCCGGTTGACGTTCTGGCACTGGCATCAGTACAGACCCATAGCCCCACCTGGTTGTTTCTGTATACGCCGGAGAAAGGGTTTGTTGGCATCAACAACAAGTCAGAAGAGGGTGATGGGATCATCTCTTTCCCCGGTCGTCTGCCGCGCGATGTGCTGGGTAACTACTATGTTGGCTTCGCCCAAATTAATGGCGAAGAGTGCTTTATCAGCGCCGTTCCTATTTTGACGCCTTCAGGTGAGATCCTCGGTAGCCTGATTAGCAGCATTGGAAAAAAAAGCGATCTCTACGCCACCTACGATGCGATGCTGAAAAAAAGCAGTATCATTTTTGTCCTGATTTTGCTGGTAACGCTGGCACTGGTCACGATGTTTATGCGCCGTTTATTCCGTCCGGTTCCGCTGCTGATTAACTCCCTTACCCGCATCGCCCATGAAGAGACGGACTGTATAACGCCCTATCTTGATCAGGACGATGAGATTGGACATCTGGCCGGGGCGATTGAAAAATTGCGCGTCGCCATGAAAGAACGCGGCTATCTGCAACGAATGCATGAAATGTCGCAAAAGATGGAGCATATGGCCCATCATGATTCACTGACCGGATTGCCCAACCGCGTTTCGTTTGGCCAGGCGTTAGATAAACGCGTCAGTGAAATCCATCAGGACGAAAAACCATTTAACCTGCTGTTGATTGACCTCGACAACTTCAAACCAGTAAACGACACCTTTGGTCATAAAGCGGGCGATGAGCTGTTAATCAGCGTTGCCCAGCGCCTGCAGCTCTTGCTGGGACCTAACGATATCGCAGCGCGTCTGGGCGGTGATGAATTCGCCATTCTGCAACATGTCAGCGATAACTCCATCAAAGAAGCGAATCGGCTGGCGAAGCGGATTATTCGTGCGCTGAGCACCCCGTTTACCTGGAGTACGCATACTTTTTCCATCAGCTGCAGTATCGGTATCACCACCGCGCCGTATCAGGGCAATAATACCTCGACGTTGATGATCAATGCCGACCTTGCCATGTACGCCTCAAAACATCATGGCCGGGGTTGCTTCCATTTCTTCGAAGACGGCATGGTGATGAAGCATACCCACAGCCTGTTTATTAATCAGGAAATCATCGATGGTATTGATAACAAGGAATTCGAGCTTCATTACCAGCCAATCATCAATCTGGAAGATGAAAGCGTATATGGCTACGAATCGCTGATACGCTGGAATCATCCCACCAAGGGTCTGATTTACCCTGATTATTTTATCAACATCGCCGAGAACTCCGGTCTGATTGTCCGTTTGGGCGAATGGATTATTCGTCAGTCCTGTGAAGCCGCTGCCAAATGGCCGGAGCGTATCAGGGTAGCCGTCAATATATCGGCCTACCAACTGCACAGCCCAGGACTGGTTGACGTTATCAAAGATGCGTTACGCATCAGTCAACTTTCAGCCGAGCGCCTTGAAATAGAAATTACCGAATCCGAAAAGCTGGATAAGTCGATTGCCTTGCCCGTGCTGCAAGAGATCCGCTCACTGGGCATTGAAATCGCGATGGATGATTTAGGCACCGGCTACGCGGCGCTGGATTATCTGCTGATCTATCCTTTCACTCGCATCAAGATTGCGCGCACGCTGGTCGATAAGCTCCAGCAAGATAATGCCAGTCAGTATTTGATTGTGATGCTGATTCAGTTTGCCCATAAGTACAATATGTCGGTCACCGCTGAAGGGGTAGAAACCGCGCAGCAGCGTGACATTCTGCGCGACATTGAGTGCCAGAATGTTCAGGGCTATTTCTTTAGCTATCCGCTGCGCGAGCGTGAAGTGCTTTCCGCATTTGCCAAAGAGGTCATTGAAGAAGGACTGTGCAATGTCTGACTTCTTTCGCCCGGTAAAGCGCATGCTGACGATTTTTGCCCTGTTAATTGTTTCAGCAACGCCATGCTTAGCAGGCTCAGCCCTGCCGTTGCACACGCTGGAGCAAATCGCCAGCAAGAAAAGCATTACCCTTGGTTATCAGGATGATGCGTTTCCTTTCTCCTGGCAGAATGGCAACGTACCTGCCGGCTATTCCATTGATATTTGCAACAGTATCGTCAGCGCGCTCAAGACAAAACTTCAGCTTAAAAACCTGAAGGTCGAGTGGGTAAAAGCTAACTCGGCCTCGCAGTTTGTCCTGATTAAAAATCACATGGCAGACATCATGTGTATCCCGGCCTTTTATTCGAAAAGTCGCCACAGCATTAGCGAGTTCTCGCTGCCGTTTTATTTTTCAAGTACCCGCTTCGTCATGCGTAAAAATGAAAGCAACGACAATCTGGCAGAGCTTTCCGGACATAGCGTACTGGTAAAAAGCGGCACGATTTACGTTGAGCAACTGCAAAAAGTGAATGCCGCCAATGACCTGGATATTAATATTCAACTCGATACCAACAACATTACCGCCTTTAATGAACTGAAGAATGGTGAGTATTCTGCACTGATCTCCAGTACGGTTTTACTCAAAGGGATGATCGCGCAAACGCCTAATCCTGAAGACTATAAACTTTCCGACATTGCGCTCAGCGCCCCGCTACCGGCCGGCTTGTTACTCCCGTTACACGATAAAGAATTTAAAGAATTTGTTGATGACACTCTCTCCTCGCTGATGGCCAGCAACGAATTTACTGTGCTGTACAATAAATGGTTTCAGTCACCGATCCCGCCGAAAGCCATTAATTTAAACATTCCCATGTCAGATAACCTGAAAGCATTAACGTCTGCTAAAAAGAAGATCAGTTTTGATTATGAAAAATATAATTAATCGTGAGATGACAAGGGTGAACCGCATAGTGCAATGGCTGTTTTTACTGGCAGGCATCGGTATCACCCCCGCGCTGATGGCGCAGCAGAACGCCGCGACGCTCGATCATATTCAGAACAGCAGCGTGCTCAACGTGGGTTATCGCCAGCTGCCACCGTTTTCTTTTACTGACCACAATGGCAAAGTCACGGGTTATACCATCGCGGTATGTAACATGATTGCCGATAAGTTGCGCCAGTATTTGAAGCTCAACAGCTTAACCATTCATTATATTCCCGTGAATTTTGCAGAACGCTTCTCCGCATTAAACACACGGAAAATAGATATGGACTGTGGTGTAAATACTAACGCACCGGAGCGGACCTCCAGCGTTTCATTTTCGCTCAACTACTACACCGCGAAAATGCGCATCATCTCTTTGCGTAAAAATAATATAAATTCAATTGCCGATCTAAAAGGACGCACGGTAAGTCTGACCGGTAGCTCTAAAGATTTGCTGGAATTTAATAAAGCCAACAGAGAGCAACACCTTAATATTTCAACGATTACCACCACCACTATAAACGGCGCATTTGAGAAAATGGCGCATAATGAATCCGCCGCTTTCTTTGTCGATGACATTCTGGCCTGGCCGCTGATTAATCATAGCGAGCAACCTGAACTGTTCAGCGTCTCTTCTGAGAGCATCGGTAATGATATGCACTATGCCATTATGATGAGGAAAAACGATCCGCAGTTTGTGACGTTTGTTGACAGTACGCTGAAAGATTTTTTTGCCTCGCCGGCCAACGTGCAATTACGTAAAAAGTGGTTGTCTCCCTGGTCCTGCGAAAAGCTGAAAAACCCGTCACCGGGCAGTTGTCAGCATAGCCATTGAACATTATCCGCCGCTGCTTACGCCACCGCCTGCTACGCCTATGGAAAATCCCCGGGGCGCTGCTGCTATTGCTGTCAGTCCATTCGCTACGCGCGGCCTGGGATTTTGCCAATATTCAACAAAAGTCCGATGCGCTATATGGCCCGGCAACACCAGAAGCACAGCAACGGATCCGCGCCTGGCAACAGCTTCTGCTCCAGTTGCGTAATGCTGACGAGCAAACGCAATTACGCGCTGTAAACCAATTCTTTAACGAGAAGATCCGCTATACCGAAGATATTGATGTCTGGCATAACGTCGATTACTGGGCGACCCCTATCGAGTCGCTGCGCAAAGGTGAGGCGGATTGTGAAGACTACGCAATCGCCAAATATTTCACCCTCCGCCAGTTGGGCGTGTCAGAAGACAAACTTCGCATCACCTACGTTAAAGCCCTGCGTTTAAATCGCGCGCATATGGTGCTCACCTGGTACGCCACCCCTGGGGCGATTCCTCTGGTGCTCGACAGCCTGACCAGCACCATTTCGCCTGCTACGCAGCGCATGGACTTATTACCCGTCTACTCCTTTAACAACACTGGCCTTTGGCTTCCCGGCAATCAAAACAATAAACGCGTTGGGGACAGCAAGAGGCTTTCTCGCTGGCAGCAAGTTTTCACCAAAATGCGGGAAGAAGGCTTCCCGATGGATAAATAGGAATCGCCCGTGTCTCTTTTTAAACAGTTACTTCTGGCAATCTCTCTCTTTATGATGGTTGTGTTCAGCGGCAATTTTATTGTGACGCTGGAGAGTTCTCGCAATCAGTCCAATAACCAACTCCTTTCACATGCCCAGGATGCCGCAACGGCGCTAGGCGTTTCGCTGACGCCCAACGTCAACGACCCGGCAATGATCGAGCTGATGGTCAGTTCCATTTTCGATAGCGGTTACTACAAAAAAATCCGCATCGTCGATCTGGCAAACGGCAAAATAATGCTTGAGCGTAGCGCGGTAGCGACAATTCCCAACGTTCCCGGTTGGTTCGTCGATCTGGTGGATGTCACCCCGCAAACCGGTGAAGCAACGATTATGCGCGGCTGGCAGCAGGCAGCTCGCGTGGAAGTGACCAGCGATCCTATCTTTGCCGTGCAGCGTCTGTGGGACAATACCTTAGGCAATCTGTTGTGGATGCTGTCCTGTAGTCTTGCCTGCTTAATCGCCGGTATTCTGCTGCTGCGCAAACTGCTGCGCCCACTCAATTACATGGCAAAACAATCCGAAGCTATTACCCGTCGCGAGTTTCTGACACTCCACGAGTTACCCAAAACGCCGGAATTACGCCGCGTTGTAGGCGCCATGAATTTAATGGCAGCTAAGCTTAAATCGTTATTTGAAGAACAAGCTATCTACAGCGAACGCCTGCACAATGAAGCTTATCTCGACAGCCAGACCGGGGTAGCCAACCGCCGGGCATTCGATATGCAGCTCCAGGCGCGACTGAGTGATGCCGATACGGCACCAGGATATCTGATGCTGGTTCGCGTTCAGGATTTAGGTGGCCTGAATCAGCGCTTTGGCGGACCGCATACTGATAAGCTGTTACTCAACATCGCCAACCTGCTGAACGCGCACAGAGAAAAGTATGCCCCTCTCGACAGCACGCTCGCCCGCATTCGCGGCGGTGAATTCGCCCTACTCTGCCCTGGCGTGACGCACGGAGAAATGCTGGAGCTGTGTAATTCATTGTCTCAGAAACTCACGGCCTTTTACGCTACTGGAATGTCAGACCAACAGCCGGTTGCCTATACCAGCATGGTGCCATTCAGCGCCGGAGAAAATGCCCAGTCATTGCTGATCCAGGCCGATCGCCTGCTGGTTGAAGCGGAAACACACACCAACCATCAGGTCGTTCCTACCACCGAAATACCTGCAGCTACAGAAGATCAGCATTTGTGGTTTGTTCGTCTGGAGCATGCGCTGACAAATCAACAGTTTCAGTTGGTTTATCAGCCGGTGGTCGATTGCCGCCAGCCGGACAAAATCCTGCATTACAAGGTACTGTCGCGCATTATTGATGAGCAGGGTAACGCCATTACCGCGGGGCGGTTCTTGCCCTGGATCCACCGCTTTGGCTGGAGTCATCGACTCGATAAAGTCATGTTGAAGCTCACATTGAACCAGTTGAAAACCGCGCCGGGAAAACTAGCGTTGAGTATTTCTGGCAGTTCTGTCGCCAGCGCTACCGCCATTGCAGACCTGCTCAATCCGTTACGGTACTCACCGAAATTAGCCAGCAAGCTGATTCTGGAACTGGATGAAAATCAGTTACCAGGCCCCCATCAGATGGCGGCATTTGTTAAAGCCGTAGGTCAGCATCGCTGCGCGCTGGGACTGCAACACTTCGGTAGCCGTTTCGATATGATCGGTCATCTGTCGCAATGGGGTCTTGCCTATCTGAAAATCGACAGCAGCTATATCCGCAAAATTGATGAGGAAAATGATAAGCGTTTGTTTATTGAAGTATTGTGCAGTGCCACGCGCAGTATTGATTTGCCGCTCATTGCCGAGCGAGTTGAAACGGAAGGTGAGCTTATGGTGCTGCAAGAATTAGGGATTGATGGAGCAATGGGGCAATTATTAGGTGAGCCCGCACCATTGTGATAAAACTGGCGTCTTGATACGCCTTTGTATAGCCGGATGGCGCTACGCTTATCCGGCCTACAAACTGCCTGCATCAGCTAAAATATACGATCATCGTTGCCAAGCAGTTGTTCTAACCCGCCAAGTTCCTGGCGCGCGTTCGCGCGATTCATTAATTTAACCTGCGCCATCGCTGGAAGATCGGTAATAGCAATCACGCCTTTACGGATCAACAGGTAAATCAAATCGTCGAGCACGCGAACCATCTCCAGGTCGCTTTTTTGCAGCATCGCTAAAGCCTGCTGGTTGTCATTTTCAGGACTTTTTGCCACGCCTTCTGTCTGCACGTTTGCAGCAGATGAATCAGAGTTCATATCAGTGCCTTTTCATTTTGCATGATGCTGCTGCCCTGTTTACACAGGGCAGCAGGCAATCGTTAGTGAGTGTGGTTTTGATCGGGTTTAGCAATCAGGTGATCCAACGAGTAGGTCGGAGAATGCAGATCGCCGCTTGCCGGAGTAGACAGCGCGGTATCTATTCCATGCGCCACTTTTGCCGGACTGGCGATCAGGTGATGATCGCCGCCACTTTGAATGTACTTCGCAATATCCACACCTTCATGCAGTTCACGCGCCAGATCGCTGAGATCGACTTTTTCAAGCACCCCCTTCGCCTTATCATCGGCGCTGAGTACCGCTGTCGCCTGACCGTGTCCGGTCGCTGCTGGTGCATAAGACAGAGATAATGCGTTGTCGTCGAACAGGTTATGCAGCGCATGCTGCATCGCAGCATGATTCCCTTTATCCACCGTATGCCCTTTCACTGGTGCAGGATCGTCCATCGTCACGTTCAACGTTTGGCTATAAGGCGTAATATTACCGTGGTTATCATGCGCCTCGACCAATACGTTCACGCGGTTATGACCGGCACGGAATGCGGAGGTATCGGCCTCAATGTCATAGGTCAACCCATTAATGCCCTGATGAAGAATGGCATCGTACTGATGACCATTTACCAGCGCTTTAATATGATCGCCATCATTCACATCACCGCTCACGCTGCCGGTAATATGCGTGACGGCATCGTGTGATTCGGCACGCGAGATGTGGTTATCACCGGCGATCTTATCTACCACGATACTGGCGTCAGCGTGTGTATCAAGGACGATGGTTTTGTGATCGCTCACATCGATTGTATTACCCGCGTCGTCGTGTAACGTCGTTTTCACATCAATATCATTGATACCTTCCTTCAGATATGCGCTCTGGACAGCAACCTGATAAACCGTTGATGATCCAGGTGCCAGCGTAGCCTTCATAAGGTGACCGTTGATATTCACTTCAACAACATCGGTAGAATGGGTATCCCCAGAGACCGTAAAGCGAATCACTGTGTCTGACTGCGATTCTTTCAGGTTAACGACGTTATCTGCTGCGATGCCGTCATTGATAGTAATCGCACCATCGGCATGAGTATCCAGCACCACGTTTTTCTGATCGTGCACGTCTAACGTATTCCCTGCGTCATCGTGTAACGTCGTTTTCACCTCAATCTTATTATCGCCCTCATTCAGATACGTTCCCGGAACCGCAACCTGATAAACCGTCGTGGAACCAGGCACCAACGAAGCCTTCATGTTGTTGCCGTTGACGCTAACATCAACGACATCGGTCGGGTGCGTGTCGCCGGAAACCGTAAATTTAATCACCGTGTCTGACTTCGATTCATTCAGGTTAACGACGTTGTCGCCTGCGATGTGGTCATTAATGGTAATTGCACCGTTGGCCTGCTCATCAACGGAATAGGTATGTGTCGATTTTGCGGTGAACGGGTTCCCCGGTGCGTCATGGCCGGTAAGCTCAACGTCAATAACCTTGTGCGCATCACTACGTAGAACCGCCGAATCCACGTCAATCTGATAGCCCAGACCGCCGCCGCTCAGGGTGATGACGCTCCCTTGATACTTATGCCCGCCGATGGTCAAGGTAACCGGATCATAAAGCTGCGCGTCACCGCCGACATGGCCGGTGATGGTCACCTTCTGCCCCGACAGCTCCTGGTGGTTGAGGACGTTATCCGCCGTGACGCTGTCAATGTCGACGGTACCTGAAGCCACGCGGTCGATGAGGATCGTCTTATCGGTATCAATCTGCTGGCGGTTACCGGCATCGTCATGGGCGACGACATGGGCAGTAATATGCTGGTCATGAACCAAATCAACCGTACTGACTTCAACGCGGAACACTTTCTTACCACCGCTGTCGGAGACTATCGCTGGCAGGTCTTTGCCATTGACGGTGACGGTAACCTGATCGCCGACCTCAACGTCGCCGGTCACAGAACCGGTGATGATGGTGGTCGGCTGCCCGGCTTCAACGTTATTCAGCACGTCATCATTGGACACTGGGTCCAGGACAATTGTCGCATCCACGCGCTCGTCAATTATCACGATTTTGTCATACGTCGCAGTCTGGATATTGCCTGCCGTATCATGACCCGTCACGCTGACATGAATAGTCGGATCGGCCTGAAGATCCGTGGTACTCACGAATGCTTTATACCCCAACTGCCCGTTCATATGCGGCAGCTCAATGACAGTGGCCTCAACCTGGTTGCCATTAACGGTGATATAGACCTTGTCGTTTTTGTGTACGTCACCATCCACGGTACCGCTGACTTCGACCGTACCGGCTTTTATCTCATCAGCATTGATCACATCATCGCCGCCCACGGTATTAACCGTTACCGCAGCCGTCGCGGTGGTATCAACAGAAAACGCTTTGGTGATACTGGTGTCCTGGACGTTGCCGTGATTATCGTGGCCAGTCACCGTAGCCTCGATGGAATGGTCAGCCACCAAGTCTGACGTATTTACATCAACTGTGTAGTGATTACTTGCATTAATAACGGCATTGTAATCATGACCATTGACCGTCAAGGTCACGTTTTCACCGGGTTTAACATCGCCGGAAACGGAACCACTCACCGTGGTCTTTGCTTGTCCAACTTCTTGCGAGTTCAGTACGTTATCAGTGGTGATGTCATCTACCGTAACGCCCGCATCGGCTTTGAGATCGACTTCAACGTGCTTCGACGTCGAGTCAGTACCAGTGTTTCCGGCAGCATCGGTAGCGCTTACCGACGCGGTAATGTCCGGGTTATTACGCAGATCGTTGATGCTGACATCCTGCGACCAGACCCATCCCGTGGTGCCTGCATGTACCACAGCGGTTAAAGTATTACCATTCACCTGCAGCGAGACTACGCTACCGTCATGGATACCTTCGCCGCTGACCGTACCGCTGATCGTTGTTGTGCCGCTTTTCGCTTCCGAACCATTGATAACGTCATCACCGGCGACATTGTCCATGGTGATGTGGACTGGGTTATCGATATCGACCTGAATGGTTTTCAGCACGCTCGAGGTGTCGCTACCCGCGGAGTTACTGACGGTAATTGATACCTCAAATGTCGGGTGCGCCTTAAGTACGTCGGTAGGAACATCAACCTGATAGCCTAATTCACCCGGCAGGCCAGGAATCGCGATCATTTTGCCAGGGTATTGATTGCCGTTAATGGTGACAATAACCGTATCATTGACGCTTACATCCCCAGTTATCAGACCACGAATCGGCGTAGTGGATTTACCCTCTTCAACTTGGTTGATTACATCATCGCCCGTCACCGGATCGACGGTGAGGTGGACATGCGGTTTCTGTGGCAGCGAGGTTCCCGTGCCGGTTGTAGATGTAGTGATTGGCGTCAAATTGGTATTAAAACTGCTACCGCCAGCAACAGGAATTTGTGCTACCCAAGGTAGGTCATAATATTGATGTGCCACCGCCATAGCGACATTGCCATGATTGTCGTGGCCAATGACAGTTACAGTAATATTGCCGTCATCATCCCAATAATCAGTGCTAATGTTCAGTGTGTATCCCAGCTTCCCATCCGGTAAGGTGATAACAGTGGTGTCCAATCTGTTTCCATGACCTACGTCAATATGGATAAGATCGCCGAATTGCGCATCATGATCAACATGTCCCACAACCGTCACATAATCAGGTCTGGCTCCAGCAGCAAGGTCTTGCGGAACCCAGTTTTTAGCTGAGTCAATAGTGATGCCAATCTGAGCAACGGTATCAATCTCCACCGGCCTATCATCATGCCCGTACGCAACGTTGCCAGCCGCATCCTTTGCCGTCACCTCGGCATGGATATTCGGATCCATCAGCAGATCGAGCGTTGAAACCTGAGTGCTAAACACGTGCTGACCGTTGCTGCCATCCTGCACCGGGGCATAGTAGGTCTGATGGTTGATGGTCAGTTCAACCAGATCCCCCACTCGTACATCGCCACCCACGGTACCGGTCACGGTGGTCAGCGGGTTATGCGCATCTTTGTAGCTGATAACATCATCATTATGATCCGTCACCAGCGGGTCAATATGGACGATAGCCTCGGCGCGATCGTCTATTTTCACCGTGCTTGTCGCATCCGCCGTCGCGGTATTTCCTGCGGCATCATGGGTGGTAATCGTCGCCGTAATATTTGGATCGTTTTTCAGCCACTGGGTATCAACCTCGATGCTATAGCCCAGCGCCCCCAGCTTCGGCAGTTCAACAACCGTCGCATCGACTGCATGGCCGCCAATCACCAGATGAACGATATTTCCCTTGTGCGCGTCGCCGCCCACCGTGCCGCTGATGATCGTTTTCGGTGCCTGCAGTTCAGTACCGTTCAGAACGTTATCACCCGTCACGCGATCGATGGTGATCGCAGCAAAAGCCCGGTCGTCCAGATTAACGTCATGGTGCGCCACCACGTGCGCATGGTTCTTCGCCGCATCGGTAACGTCCATGGTGACTTCAATATGCGGGTTGGCGACCAGATCGGCGGTATTGACGATAATACGGTAGCCCAGATGACCACCGATATCGTCCACCGACCCCTTATAAGTGACGCCGTTGATCGTCATGACCAGCGGGTCACCTTTGTGAACTTCACCGGTCACGGTGCCGGTCACGACGGTGGTGGTCTGATGCTGCTCGTCATAATTCAGCGTGTTGTCTGGCGTAACGGAATCAATCGTAATTGTCGCGTCGATGAGGGTATCGATCACCACCGTTGTCTGAGCATTGGCCGTTGCCGGGTTACCCGCAACATCGGTGGTGCTAACAGTCGCCGTTAAATGCGGGTCGGACAGCAGATCGGCAGTACTGACTTTGATGCTATACCCGAGATGCCCACCCTGATCGATGACTTTCCCGGTCAGAGTGTGACCATTGACGGTCAGATACACGATGTCGTTCACATGCACATCACCGCCGACTTTGCCAGTCACATAGGTGAACGGCTGGCGGGATTCATCGCCGTTAATCATATTGTCACCGGTGACAGGATCGATAGTCAGGGTCGCCTCCGCCAGGAGGTCAACCTGCAAATTTATACCCATCAGACCATCCTGGGTGTTGCCAGCAACATCCTTACCCACCACATGCGCAGTAATATGTGGGTTGGCGACGAGATCGCTACTCTGAACATCCAATTTATAGCCCAGCGCGCCGTTATGCTCAGGCAGGTGCTGAACGGTGGTTTCGTAGGTTTTACCGTTGACGATAACCTCAACTTTAAAGCCGACATCCACATCGCCGGAAACAGTGCCCATCACCTCGGTATTCGGCTTAACGGACTCGGCGCCGTTAATCATATCGTCGCCCGCCACGGTATCGATGGTGATCGCCGCCACCGCATGGTTATCAATATGAACTTTATGGTCAGTGTGTTTGATGACCTCATTACCTACGGCATCATGCGAGACGACCGTGGCTCTGAATGTCACATCTTTATCCTGGTCACCCTGATTATCGCTGAACGCCGACGAGTCGACCGGGATTTGATAGCCCAGTTTACCGTTAATCAGCGTGATGACTTCACCTGTAAACGTGTGGCCATTAATCTCAAGGCTGACAGCATCGTGAACTTTCGCATCACCGCCGACGGTGCCGGTGATGATTTGCTGAGCCATATTCAGTTCACTATGGTTCAGTACGTTATCAGCGGTGACCTTATCAATCGTAATGCTCGCCTCAGCGTGCAGATCAATATGCACCATATGGTCATGCGTTACCGTTGATGGGTTGCCGTGTTCGTCAACGGTTGAGATGGAGACATGGACCTTCTGGTCACTGCCATCTTTCAAGTTATCGGTGCTGACTTCAATGCTGTAGCCCAGCGAGTGGTCAGGCAGTTCGAATACCTTGCCCTGATAGGGTTTGCCATTGAAGGTCAAGGTGACGATATCATCTTTCTGCGCATCGCCGCCGACCGACCCTGTGATGGTTGTCTTATGCAGGTCGGACTCGGCTTTACTGATAATGTCATCACCGGCGACGGTATCAATGCCGATAGAGGCACTGGCGTTAAGATCCAACCCAACGCTGCGTTCCACGGTTGCCGTGGTTTCGTTGCCATGATCGTCCGTGGTATGAATGCTCGCGTGAATCACCGGATCGTTGACCAGGTTCTGGGTATCAACCGGGATATGGTAGCCCAAGCCACCGTTCGCCAGCTTCACCACCTCACCAGAGTACGGATGACCATCAATCACCAGCTCAACGGTATCGTGCTCTTTCGCATCGCCGCTCACCGAGCCACTGATGGTGGTCTTACCGTTATTGTCCGTCGATTCCTTGATGTTGATGACGTTATCAGCCGTCACGCCATCAATGGTGATATGCGACTGCGTGTACATATCGCTACTGATGGTTTTCGTCTCTGAATGCGTGACGCTGTTCCCCGCCACATCGGTGGAGGTGACAGACACGGTTATTTGCGGATGGGTCATCAGCATATGAGTATTGACCGGGAAGCTAAAGCCCAGCCCGCCGCCCGCCAGCGTGATAACGGCACCTTGCATCACCGTAACACCATCCAGCTTGAGGATCACCGTATCACCCACTTTCGCATCCGCGCCAGTCACGGTGCCAGTGATTGGCGTCATGCCGCCGTTGGCGGAAAACTCCTTGATATTGATAACGTTGTCGCCAGCGACAGTACCAATATGCACTTGGTTTTCGGCGTAGTTATCGATATGCACGTTGTGGCTGCTGGTCGCCGTCACTTCGTTGTCTACCGCATCATGCGAGGTAACCGTCGCCTTGATGTTGACATACTTATCCTGGTGGCCCTGGTTGTCACTGAATGCCGACGAGTCGACCGGGATTTGGTAGCCCAGTTGACCGTTATTCAGCGTAATGACTTCACCCTTAAACGTGTGGCCATTGATCTCAAGGCTGACAACGTCGTGAAGCTTCGCATCACCATCGACGGTGCCGGTGATGAGTTGCTGAGCCATATTCAGTTCGCTATGGTTCAGGGTGTTATCGGCGGTCACCTTATCAATCGTAATGCTCGCTTCCGCGTGCAGATCGATATGCACCATATGGTCGTGCGTTACCGTTGACGGGTTACCGTGTTCATCGACGGTTGAAATGGAGACATGGACCTTCTGGTCGCTGCCATCTTTCAGATTATCGGTGCTGACTTCAATGCTGTAACCCAGCGAATGGTCAGGCAGTTCAAAGACCTTGCCGCTATAGGTTTTGCCATTGAAGGTTAAGGTGACAACATCGTCTTTCTGCGCATCGCCGCCAACCGGCCCCGTGATGATCGTCTTATGCAGGTTGGACTCGGCTTTACTGATAATGTCATCACTTGCGACGGTATCGATGCCGATAGAGGCGCTGGCGTCCAGATCCAGCCCAACGTGGTGTTTCGTCACCGCCGTCATTTCGTTGCCATGCTCGTCCGTGGTATGGATGCTGGCATGAATCACCGGGTTGTTGACCAGGTTCTGGGTATCCACCGGGATATGGTAGACCAGATTGCCGTTCGCCAGCTTCTCCACTTCCCCCGAATAGTGTTGACCATTAATCACCAGCTGAACGGTGTCATGCTCTTTTGCATCTCCGCTCACCGTGCCACTGATGGTGGTCTTGCCGTGATTGTCCGTCGATTCCTTGATGTTGATAAAGTTATCAGCCGTCACGTCATCAATGGTGATATACGACTGTGTATACAGATCGGCGCTGATGGTTTTGGTTTCAGAATGCGTGACGCTGTTCCCTGCCGGATCCGTAGAGGTAACAGAAACCGTAAATTCCGGATGAGTTACCAGCTTATGGCTATTTACCGGGATGCTATAGCCCAGTCCACCGCCCGCCAGCGCGATAACCACACTGTGAATCACCTCGCCGCCCTTCAGTGCCAGGGTAACCGCATCCCCCATCTTCGCATCCACGCCGGTTACGGTACCGGCGATCTGCGTAAAGCCGCCGTTCGCGGAAAACTCCTTAATATTAATAAGGTCATCACCCGCGACGGTATCGATATGTACCGTGTTTTCCGCGAAGTTGTCGATATGCACATCATGGCTGCTGGTGGCAATCGCCAGATTGCCCGCCGCATCGTGGGAGGTGACGCTGACATGGACCGTCACCTCTTTCAGCACATGACCGACGTTGTCAGAGAACGCCGCAGAATCCACCTCGATGCGATAACCGAGGGTATTTTTCCCGGTATCAATCACCTGGCCGTGATACTGGTGGCCGTTAATCTCCACCAGAACCGGGTCGCCCGCTTTCGCGTCTTCCCCGCGCACGTTTCCGGCAATCGTCTGCTTCGCCGCCGACAGCTCAGTAAAGTTCAGGGTGTTGTCGGCAGTGACATCATGAATATTGACGGTGTTATGCGCTTTAGTGTCCAGCACCACGGTACGGTGCGCCAGCGCGGTCACTTCATTACCCACCGCATCGTGGCTGACCAGCGTCACCACCACCGCATTTTTACCTTCCTTCAGCGTGCCAACCGGCACTGCCACTTCGTAGCGCAGTTCGCCGTTATCATCGACCACCGTTCCGGTAAAATTCTGCCCCTGTACACTGACGGTAACGGCATCCCCCGCTTTGGCATCGCCGCCTGCCATGCCGCTTATCAGCGTGGTCATGCGGTTTTCAATGGCGTTGACCACATTGTCGTTCGCGACGGTGTCGATATGTACCGTGTTTTCCGCGAAGTTATCGATATGCACGTTGTGGTCGCTGGTGGCGATCGCCAGGTTGCCCGCCGCATCGTGGGAGGTGACGCTGACATGGACCGTCACCTCTTTCAGCACATGACCGACGTTGTCAGAGAACGCCGCAGAATCCACCTCGATGCGATAACCGAGGGTATTTTTCCCGGTATCAATCACCTGGCCGTGATACTGGTGGCCGTTAATCTCCACCAGAACCGGGTCGCCCGCTTTCGCGTCTTCCCCGCGCACGTTTCCGGCAATCGTCTGCTTCGCCGCCGACAGCTCAGTAAAGTTCAGGGTGTTGTCGGCAGTGACATCATGAATATTGACGGTGTTATGCGCTTTAGTGTCCAGCACCACGGTACGGTGCGCCAGCGCAGTCACTTCGTTGCCCGCGGCATCATGGCTGACCAGCGTCACCTGCACATCATTTTTACCTTCGCGCAGCGTGCCGACCGGCACCGCGATTTCATAGCGCAGCTCGCCGTTAACATCGACGACTTTGCCGGTAAAGTCCTGACCCTGCACGCGGACGGTCACGGCATCATTGACCGCCGCATCGCCGCCTGCCACGCCGCTAATCAGCGTCGTCATGCGGTTTTCAATGGCGTTAACCACATTGTCGTTCGCGACGGTGTCGATATGCACCGTGTTTTCCGCGAAGTTATCGATATGCACGCTGTGGGTATCGGTGGCGATCGCCAGGTTGCCCGCCGCATCGTGAGAGGTGACCGTTACCTTCACGTCCATATAACCATCGACTTTTGCAACGTTGTTGGCAAAATCGGCAGCGTTCACCGCAATACGATAGCCCAGCGTGCTATTGCCGAGATCGATGATCTGACCGTTGTACTGGTGGCCATTGATCTCTACCAGCACCGGGTCGCCCGCTTTCGCGTCTTCCCCGCTGACGGTTCCGGAAATCACCTGGTTACGCATATACAGCTCAGCACGATTCAGGGTGTTATCTGTCGTGACATCATCAATCGTGAGGGCGTTATGTGCCTGGGTGTCCAGCACCACGGTGCGGTGCGTCACAGCAGTGGCTTCATTACCTACTGCGTCATGGCTTACCAGCGTCACCTGCACATCGTTAGCCCCCTCTTTGAGAGTTGCGGAAGGCACAACGATTTCATAGCGTAGCTGGCCATGATCGTCGAAAACCGTGCCGTGAAACGCTTTGCCCTGAATGGTCAACGTGACCGGATCACCCGCTTTCGCATCACCGCTGGCAATGCCAGAAATAATGGTCGGCATACGAAACTCATTAGCGTTGACGACATCATCATTCGCCACCGTTCCAATGGTCACGGCATTTTGCGCATACAGGTCGTTATCGACATGATGATCCGTGGAAACAATGGTGGTATTTCCTGCGTCGTCAGTAGAGGTTAACGTGGCGTGGATGTTCGGGTCATGCAGTAACCCCTGGGTCAGTACCGGGATGGTATAAGTCAGAGTCCCATTTCCGGGGTCGGTAACAACACCGGTATATTCTTTACCATCAACCAATAAAGTAACGATATCGCCGGGTTTAGTATCGCCGCCGACCGACCCGTGGATCAGGGTTTGCGGTTGACGCGACTCTTCGTAGTTAATGAGGTTATCCGGCGTGACGTTATCAACGGTAATGTCGATGTGTGGTCCGGTAATATCAATCAGCGCATGATCAAAACTTTCTGCCGTTCGTCCCGTCACATCGGTGGCTATTGCCACCACTGTTACATTTCCCGGGACCAGTCCCCCCAGATCGGTATCAATATTCCAGTGCCCGTTGCTCACCGGAACAGTAACGGTGAATGTGTTTTTTTGGCTATCGGTGAAGGTGAGTGTGATGTGATTTTGATTACTGGTGCCGCTTAAATGGGTCTGATGGAATTCGCTTTTGTTAATGAAACCGTCGTTGCCGGCAAACTCGGTAATTTGTACCTCAGGCGGGAAAACACTCGCGGAACCTGCGGTAACTCCCCCTATCGGCAGATTGATATCCCAGTTCGGGCTTCCCAGACCTTTGGTGTTAAAACCTGCTGTCGGATCAACCACCTGCCCGGTCAATTCAAGCTGAACCAGAGTGTGCCCCCCGCCGCCACCTTCTAATGTTACCGGTGCTTCATTACCCGCCGCGGTGGCTTCCAGCACCTGCGTCGGGTCAGCGCCATCGGCAATGGCCTTTTGTGCGGCGGCAATATCCTGAGCACTACTTTCCGGATGATGGCTGACCTGTAGCCCGTGCTCACCCCAATGGCTATTACGGCCTATATCCAGCGTTTTTCCGTCTGGTAAAGAGATACTTACCGCGCCGCTGGCACCGGTCACAATTTCTTCACCGCTATATACCCTGTCGCCTTCATGAACCAGTCGTTGTGCACCATTGGCATCAACTACGTAAACCTGTCCAATAATTGCTTTGATCACACCGAGTAATTTGCTCACCGTAACCTCACTTAATTACCATCATTATTTTTATAAACTCGTTAATATATTAACGAACAAATATCACATTCAATTAATGTAAACATTAATATCTCAATGTAGAAAAAAACACATTTTATAGAATGCAATTACATGAGACTTGACTGGCAAATGAATATAATAAAAAATAACCAAAAATAAAACACGATGTGACAAAACATGTCGCTGAATAGCTGATTACAGTCATCAATTAAGACAATTCATATTTGTTAATTAATATAACGTGTTTGTAAAAATGGATGATAGCGACGACACCTGGATGTCATAACCGTGAGATATAGGGCATTCATGTCATGAAGAAGTTTTTAGTTTTTCTGCTTTCATGTTTTTCAATAAATGCAGTAAACGCAGAAGACTTACAAAATACCGTTAAAGATGCATTAGCGAATCATCCTGAAGTTAATGCTGCAATAAATAGCCGTTATTCCTCGGAGCAAGATCTGCGGGCGGCACAAGGTGGCTATTTGCCATCACTGAATTTAAATGCCGAGGCCGGGCGCAAAAATGTTGATGATGCAACTACCCGCGCTACAGGGCGCAATAACGGTCTGACTCAATCACCTAACGAGGCGACTATCAGCCTCGAGCAGAATGTGTTTAACGGCTTTGCGACCAACAGCGAAGTGGCGCGACAAAAAGCGACCGTTGACTCACGCGCCTATGGTGTGATGAACACCAGTGAAAGCACCGCTTATGCGGTGATTCAGGCCTATTTCGACGTGCTGCAACGCGAAGAGTTTGTTCGCCTTGCTGAAGACGATCTGGCGAACCACGAGCGCATTTACGACCAGATAAAACTGCGTACCGATCAGGGCGTTGGGCGCTCCGGGGATTTTATGCAGGCCGAAGCGCGTCTGGCGCAGGCGCGAAACAACCTGCTGACCGAGCAGACTAACCTTGAAGACGCGAAAACCACCTTTGTCAGCGTGACGGGCATGGATCCGCAGGGCTTAAGCCAGCCAGAAAGCATTGACTCTCAGCTGCCAACCTCGCTGGAAGATGCCAAAAGTCGGATGGAAAAAAATAATCCATTACTGAAGTCTGCCAATGCGGATATCGAAGCTGCGCACCAGCAGTATGAAGCGTCGAAATCAACCTTCTATCCACGTGTAGACGTTGAGCTTTCCCGCGGGATTAGCAACAACACCGATACCACTCGCGCACACACCGAAGAGTGGGAAGCGATGGTAAAACTGCACTACAACCTGTACCAGGGCGGCAGCGACAAAGCCAACATGAACTCCCGCGCTTATCTGCACAAGCAGGCTCAGGATGTACGTAATAACACACTGCGCCAGCTGAATCAGGAGCTGCGCCTGGCCTGGACCGCACTGCAAAACGCACGCGCTCAGATTCCTTCGGCGGAAGAATACGCTGACCGCAGCGTCAAAGTACGCACGGCTTATCAGGATCAATTTAGTCTTGGCGAGCGTACGCTGCTGGATTTACTCGATAGTGAAAATGAAGTGTTCTCCTCTAAACGCCGTCTTGTTGAATTACGTTATCTGGCCATGACCAGTGGCTATCGTATTAGCGAACGCACCGGGGAATTAATGAATATTCTAAAAATCACACCGCCGCCTTCGGGGCAACCGGTAGATTCAGCAGAAGAAAATAGCTTACCGGAACTTCATTAATAATTATTAATCCCCAATAAATCCCTGACCTGCACGCTTATAATTAGCTTGCTATTATTTAACCGTGCACGGTCAGAATGGTTGCGAAAATGAGTGCACAAGCCGAATTATTAAATGACGTCCCTGAGAATTACGCTCGTCCTAATTCTCAACATCACGACCCACGTAGCCATAATGACGACCCGTTATTAGATAGCTTACTGATTCTGTGTTCTCTGCACGGTAAACCGGCGAGTCGTTCAACATTAAGCAGTGGCCTGCCATTAGAAAACGATCGGCTCACGCTGAATATATTTCCACGCGCAGCGGCAAGGGCCGGTTTAAAGGCGCGAGTCGTCACGCGCACGCTCGATAAAATTCCGGCAATGTCTCTGCCTGCTGTCTTGTTATTGAACGCAGGGGGAACCGGGGTGTTGTTGGCATGGAACGATGACGGCAGCGCCCGCTTTATGCCCAGCGAAAGCGAAGGTGGGGAAATTTGCGTTGATGCCGCCACGCTTGAGCAAAACTATGCGGGCAAAGTCATTTTTGCGCATCCGCGCCACGAATTCGATTTGCAGGCAGAGGCCTTTCTGCCGCGTACCAAATCCTGGTTTAAAGACACGCTGAAGCTGTCACGTTTTCTGTATATGGATGCGGTATTGGCCAGTCTGTTAATCAACCTGATTGCGCTCGGCACACCGCTCTTTACCATGAATGTGTATGACCGCGTCGTGCCAAACCAGGCAACGGTCACACTATGGGTGCTGGCAGTCGGCATCTGCCTGGCTTTTGTCTTTGATCTGATTTTAAAAATGCTGCGCGGTATCTGCCTTGATATTGCAGGTAAGAAAAGCGATCTCATCATCTCTTCAACCCTGTTTGAGCGCATTGTCGGTATGGAGATGAAAGAGCGCCCGGCACGCGTGGGCAGCTTTGCACAAAACATTCACGAGTTTCAGTCACTGCGTGATTTCCTCTCATCCCTCACTTTGACGACGATTATCGATTTGCCCTTCACCCTGTTACTGCTAATTGTTATTGGCATTATCGGCGGCGCGCTGGCATGGATCCCGGTACTGACATTACCGATTGCCCTGTTGTGCAGTTGGGCACTACAAAAGCCGGTCAACGCTGCTGTGGCAAAAACCATGAATCTCGCCAGCGAACGCCAGGCGCTACTGATTGAAACCCTGAGCAGTCTGGATGCCATCAAAGTGAATAATGCCCAAAGCGAACGCCAGTTCCAGTGGGAACAAACGCTGGGCAGCCTGAGCCGTCTCGAACTGCGGGTGAAAACCTTGTCCAGCCTGGCCAGCAACCTCACCGGCTGGTTCCAGCAAATTTCAGGCGTGGTGATGATCATCGTCGGGGTGTACATGATTATCGACGGCAAACTGAGTATGGGTGGCTTGATCGCCTGCTACATGCTCAATGGTCGCGCCTTGATGCCGCTGGGTCAGCTCACCGGCCTTATCGCCCGCTATCAGCAGGCGAAGCTGACCATCAAAAACACTGAGAAAATGATGTCGCTGACACAGGAGCGCCGTGCGGATGAAAACCCACTCAAGCGTGAACAGTTACAGGGCAGTATTGAATTTCGCGATGTGGATTTCAGCTATCCGGAGCAACAAAACCTGTCGCTGCACAAAATTAACCTGACCATTCAGCCCGGTGAGCGCATCGGCATTATCGGGCGCAGCGGTTCCGGTAAAAGTTCGTTGAGTAAACTAATCGTCAATTTATACCAGCCGAGCGCCGGGAACCTGCTGATCGATGGTATCGACTCTCGTCAACTGGATGTGAACGATCTGCGCCACAGCATCGGCTACGTGCCACAGGACATCCAGCTATTCAACGGCACGCTGCGCGATAACCTGCTGTGCGGAGCGCGCTATGTCGATGACGAAACCATGCTGCGAGCGGCAGAACTGGCTGGCGTCAACGAATTCGCACGCCTGCATCCCGACGGCTATAACCTGCAGGTAGGCGAACGCGGCTCCCAGCTTTCCGGTGGGCAACGGCAGGCGGTGGCGCTCGCGCGCGCACTGTTGCTTGATCCCCCTCTCCTGCTACTGGATGAACCCACCAGTTCGATGGACAACACCAGCGAAGAGAAGATCAAACACGCGCTGGCCCCCTGTATTGCGGGAAAAACGTTATTACTGGTCACGCATCGCGCTTCCATGCTGTCGCTGGTTGACCGTCTGATTATTGTTGATAAAGGTCGCATCATCGCAGACGGTCCGAAAGGGGTAGTGATGGATGCGTTGAAAAAGGGGCAAATTAATGCGTCTCGCTGATCTCCTGACTCGTGCCCACAGCTATATGCAGCACTATTTTCGCGGTCGTGATGAAAATCAAACCGACAGTATTAATGAGGTTAGTCAGGCCATAATTGATGACGCCCCAAGAGTGATACGACTGACGTTGTGGGTGATCCTCGCGCTGGTGGTGCTGTCCTTCATCTGGGCTGGTTTTGCAAAAATTGATGAAGTGACACGCGGTGAAGGCAAAGCGATCCCTTCATCAAAACTGCAAAAAATCCAGAACCTGGAAGGGGGAATTGTCACCGAGCTGTACGTGCATGAAGGGCAAATCGTTAACGCCGGAACTCCACTACTGCACCTAGATGACACGCGCTTCGCCTCCAACGTGGGTGAAACTGAAGCCGACAAACTCGGTCTGCGCGCCAAGGTAGAACGCCTGACGGCTGAGGTTGAAAACCGGGATTTTGTGATTTCACCCGAGATAGCCAGCCAGGCGCCGGAAGTCGCCCGGGGAGAAACCGAGCTGTACAACAGCCGCCGGGAACAATTTCACAACGAAATTTCCGGGCTCGAAGAACAGCTGGTGCAGAAAAAACAGGAACTGCGCGACTTTGAGTCAAAGGAGGATCAGTTTAAGCACAGCCTCGGGTTAATCCGTCAGGAAATCAAAATGTCCGAGCCGCTGCTCGCTTCAGGCGCCATTTCAAAAGTCGAACTGCTGCGACTGCGTCGTACCGAAGTGGAAACCGCCGGGCAGCTCAATTCTATTAGCCTGTCGCTGCCCAAGGCTACGTCAGAAATTAAAGAGATTGAGAATAAAATCGGTGAAAGCCGTGGCCGTTTCCAGAGCGATGCGCTGGCCCAACTCAATGAAGCTCGCACCAATCTGAGTAAAACCCAGGCAAGCGTTAAAGCACTGGAGGATCGGGTGAACCGTACCATGGTCACCTCACCGGTGCGGGGTATCGTCCAGCAGGTGATGGTGAATACTATCGGCGGCGTCATTCAACCGGGCAGCGATCTGGTGGAAATCGTTCCGCTGGATGACAAACTGTTAATCGAAGCCAAAATCCAGCCGCGCGATATCGCCTTCCTCCATCCGGGTCAACATGCGATGGTGAAATTTACCGCTTACGATTACACCATTTATGGCGGTCTGCAAGGCGAAGTAGTGCAGATAAGCCCGGACACCGTTACCGATAAGCAGGGGCGAAGCTTTTATATTGTGCGTTTGCAGACGGATAAAAATTACCTGGGAACAAAAGAGCATCCGATGCTGATCATTCCCGGCATGGTGGCGAGCGTCGATATTCTCACCGGCAAGAAAACGATTCTGAGCTACCTGTTAAAACCGATTATTCGCGCACGCGCGGAAGCACTCAGAGAACGTTGATCGGTTGCGCTCCCTTACATTTTGCCGGGGAGCGCATGAATTTATAACGGCGTGCAAAAAGAGAGCTTTCCACGATTCAGGGTGATTTTCCCGTCATTAACCAGCTCCTGTAACACCTTATGGATGGCACTACGTGAAATATGGTTACGGGTCAAAATAAAAGTATACACGGATGTTTTCTCGCGAACCTCTGGCTCCATCGACCAGATATATTTTACGTGTTCAATTATCTGCTCACGAATAGTACGGTGCGACTGCAACGCTTCACGCTGAAAATAACGTTGAAGATGATGCGTTAAGATATCAAACGCCTGCTTCCATAAGTTTTTGGTCGTAAACAGGTGATCGGCATTTTGGACGCTCATCGCCCACATTTCACAATCGGTATCACAACGCAAATAGTGGCCAGCCACTTCCGTACGCATTTGTGGCAGGCCGAGAATAGCAGGTGCAGAAATACTCACCGTGACTAAATCGTTTTCCACACGATAAACAGAGACAGTCCCTTTCTCCAGAAATAAGATTTGTCCATCGGTCTTCAAATCAATACGCTGACGTTTTTTACGTAACGACAGCCAGGCATTATCCGACTTCTTCATTTCATCGCCAACGAGCACTACAGCATTTTCAATTTCTTTCTGGAACATGGGACTCTCTACCGCAAATTATGGCTTAGTCAAAAAGATGGTTAAATTTACTCGGCACTAAAAATAAATGTCAGCTCGCAAACAAGCTGACATTTATTCCCATCTACATCTACCACCGGCATTCCCTGGTGCCATTGACGCGTTAAGGTTCATGCTGTTTTCGCGTGGTGGTGTCAGGCAGTATATGGCGCTGTCCATAAAGAATTAATGGCAATCATCTTTGTCGACATTTTTTCATCTTTCTGTTCTTTGCAGAGTAGCCAAAAAGATACAATCAATTGATTTTAATGGGTTTTATTTTCATTAAAAAGTTATCATTCTTGTTATATCATGATACCAAATTGCAACACTTCGCGGTTCTCGCTGTGGGATCAGGTCCATGCTGGTGGTCTTTATAGGCTCAGTGGTATCATGACTAAACGACCACTAGACGCATCATCAAGAGTAGAGACAATATGTCTGAGACTGGCAATGTCAGTTATCTGATTGAAAATAGAATAATATTTACGCCAGCCACACAATGTCTGGCGCGGGTAGATCACCCCAATCAGCGGATAAAACTCAAACACTCAGCGTCGTTATGTCTTTTATTACTTATTCAACATCGCGGGCAAGTGGTTTCTCAAAACGAATTGCTGGAATTCGGTTGGGGTAAAAATCACCGGCAGGTGAGTTTCAACGCCTTTTATCAAAGCATTCTCTCGTTGCGTAAAAGCTTACTGCAGCTGGAGCTTGAACAACCGCTGATCACAACGATCCCCCGCAAAGGGCTGATCATTCAAGAAGAGTTTGATATTCAGGTCATTGAAACACCGGAGGAAAACTCTGCTTCTGCTGAAGAATCCTTAGCGCCAGATGCCACCATTGAGGAATTTTTGGCTGACACACCGCGTCAACCTTTGATAACGGCTGCAGAAACAGTAATGTTGGCACTTACCCTGATAATTTGTGTGCTTATATTATATCCGTGGCAAGCCAGCGATGATTATTTCTCCGGCTATATCGCTGCGGATAAAGCACCCACTGGCTGTCAGTATTATTTCAATAACGATGCCAGTAATTTCTCCCGGCATACCGCGTTTATCGACAAAAACCCAGGACTGTGTCAGAGCCATAAATTTATCTATATCACGACCTATCCTGAGTCTAAGAAACTGTCCGTACTGGTGTGTCGCTCACCGATAAAAGCCAGGCAAGAAAATGCCTGTCAGTCGGTATATTACCCACGGTATGATAGCTAATGAACTTATATCCCCGAACGTCCCGCATCCAGACAGGTATTATCCTGCTGCTTTGTTTTGCTGCGCTTATTCTTACTGTCGTCTATCGGTACAGTAAGAACAATGGCGAGTTACATGATCTCACCTGCCGCTCTGCCATCGAAATTGTACGCAATACAAGCTCGTTCCGAGGGATTATTGATATTAAAACCGGGGGCAGTAAAGGTATTGTGAATATTGATGGTATTATCAAAGATGCCGAAAATAATGAGCAAACCGTGCAACGCATGGTACTTTTTACACAATCCAGCTACGGCTCAAGCCCGGTTTGGATTTCACAGAAAATCCAAATTTCCAATCGCGAAACGGCTCCCGCCAGCCTTATTCAGGAACTCCTCCCCGATTTTTTCCTGACCAACACCAGCGTATCCAACGTCGATTTTTTTGCGCTGAACAGCGAGACATACCTGATTACCAAAGAGGGGATCCCCTATCTGTACTGCCAGAATTATTCATTGCCGGAAAATCAATAATCCGTCAGCACCCTGGCGGCAAAACCTACGGATGAATCTCGGTCGTTGTCGGTGATAAGATAGACCATTCAGGTAGAGCCAACGCTCGTCGTTACTGCCCATCAGGCGGCTTTCGAATGACAAATTTGTGGGTTTATGTGAGTTTCCAGGGGCTCACGTGAGACTGCCCAGGTCCCCAAAAAGATTAAAAAAAGAGCAAAAGCGATATGAAAGAGTCACTTGATACGGACTTCACGAACCACACCCCAATGATGCAGCAGTATCTCAAGCTGAAAGCCCAGCACCCGGAGATACTGTTGTTTTACCGCATGGGCGACTTTTACGAACTTTTTTATGACGATGCGAAACGTGCTTCTCAGCTGCTTGATATCTCCCTGACCAAACGCGGCGCGTCTGCGGGCGAGCCAATCCCGATGGCGGGCATTCCTCACCATGCGGTAGAAAACTACCTCGCCAAGCTGGTCAACCAGGGTGAATCCGTCGCTATTTGTGAACAGATTGGCGATCCGGCGACCAGCAAAGGTCCAGTTGAGCGCAAAGTGGTGCGTATTGTCACGCCAGGCACCATCAGTGATGAAGCACTGTTACAGGAACGCCAGGACAACCTGCTGGCCGCTATCTGGCAGGACAGTAAAGGTTATGGTTACGCAACGCTGGATATCAGCTCCGGGCGTTTTCGTGTTAGCGAACCCGCCGACCGCGAGACCATGGCCGCAGAATTGCAGCGCACCAATCCCGCTGAACTGTTGTATGCCGAAGATTTCGCTGAAACTTCACTGATTGAGGGACGTCGCGGATTACGTCGTCGTCCGCTATGGGAATTTGAAATCGATACCGCTCGCCAGCAGCTAAACCTGCAGTTTGGCACGCGGGATCTGATTGGCTTTGGCGTAGAAAACGCCCCGCGTGGATTATGCGCGGCTGGCTGCCTGCTGCAATACGTAAAAGATACCCAGCGTACCTCGCTACCGCATATTCGTTCCATCACCATGGAACGTCAGCAGGACAGCATCATTATGGATGCCGCCACGCGCCGCAATCTGGAAATTACCCAGAACCTGGCGGGCGGTGTTGAAAACACGCTGGCTTCAGTACTCGACTGCACCGTGACGCCGATGGGCAGCCGTATGCTCAAACGCTGGCTGCATATGCCGGTCCGTGACACCAGAGTCCTCACTGAGCGCCAACAGACCATCGGCGCGCTACAGGATTCCACCGGTGAATTGCAACCCGTGCTGCGTCAGGTCGGCGATCTTGAACGTATCCTTGCACGTCTGGCCCTGCGTACCGCGCGCCCGCGCGATCTGGCCCGTATGCGTCATGCATTCCAGCAATTACCGGAACTGCGCGCACAACTGGAAAGCGTAGACAGTGCCCCCGTACAGATGCTGCGCGAGAAAATGGGTGAGTTTGCTGAGCTGCGTGAATTGCTGGAACGTGCCGTAGTGGAAGCTCCACCTGTGCTGGTTCGCGACGGTGGCGTCATCGCCCCGGGCTATAACGAAGAACTGGACGAGTGGCGAGCGCTGGCTGATGGCGCAACTGACTATCTGGACAGACTGGAAATCCGTGAGCGCGAGCGCACCGGCCTTGATACGCTGAAGGTTGGGTTTAACGCCGTTCACGGCTACTACATTCAGATCAGTCGCGGGCAAAGTCATCTGGCGCCGATTAACTATGTGCGTCGCCAGACGCTGAAAAACGCCGAACGCTACATTATTCCGGAGCTGAAAGAGTACGAAGACAAAGTTCTGACATCAAAAGGCAAAGCGCTGGCGCTGGAAAAACAGCTGTACGATGAGCTGTTCGACATGCTGCTGCCGCACCTGGCTGATTTGCAACAAAGCGCCAGTGCGCTGGCAGAGCTGGACGTACTGGTCAACCTTGCGGAACGCGCTTATACCCTGAATTACACCTGCCCGACCTTCACCGACAAGCCTGGTATTCGTATTACCGAGGGACGTCATCCGGTGGTTGAACAGGTGCTGACCGAGCCGTTTATCGCCAACCCACTTAACCTCTCGCCTCAGCGACGGATGCTGATTATCACCGGCCCGAACATGGGGGGTAAAAGTACCTATATGCGCCAGACTGCGTTAATTGCGCTGCTGGCCTACATCGGCAGCTACGTTCCGGCGCAGAAAGTGGAGATCGGGCCTATCGACCGCATCTTTACCCGCGTGGGCGCGGCGGATGATCTGGCCTCCGGTCGTTCCACCTTCATGGTAGAAATGACCGAAACCGCCAACATTCTGCATAACGCCACCGAGAACAGCCTGGTGCTGATGGATGAGATTGGACGCGGCACCTCCACCTACGACGGCCTGTCGCTGGCGTGGGCGTGCGCGGAAAATCTGGCCAATAAAATCAAAGCATTAACGTTGTTTGCCACCCACTACTTCGAACTGACTCAGTTACCGGAGAAAATGGAAGGCGTAGCAAATGTGCATCTTGATGCGTTAGAGCACGGCGATACCATCGCCTTCATGCACAGCGTACAAGATGGTGCGGCGAGCAAGAGCTATGGTCTGGCAGTAGCAGCCCTGGCAGGCGTGCCGAAAGAGGTTATTAAACGCGCGCGGCAAAAACTGCGCGAACTGGAAAGCATCGCGCCGAATGTTGCTGCGACCCAGGTCGACGGCACACAGATGTCGCTCCTGTCAGCTCCGGAAGAAACGTCGCCCGCCGTTGAAGCACTGGAAAATCTCGACCCGGATTCGCTAACGCCTCGCCAGGCGCTGGAGTGGATCTACCGGTTGAAGAGTCTGGTGTAACGCCGTAATGCCCGATAGTGATACGCTTATCGGGCCTTCAAAATATCGCTATATGTAGGCCGGGTAAGGCAAAGCCGCACCCGGCGAGTTGTATTAGCGCTTATCTTCTGCCAGCAGCGGTGGAATACTCGGCACCATCGGTGCGTCATCAATATCCTTCTGCGTCATGCGAAACGCTTGCGGGTAGTGCTCGCGGCTGGTACGGCGTAGCGGCTCAGTATCACGCCAGGTGTATAGACAATGCTGGCACTGATATACCGCCCAGACACCTTTTACCGGCGAGTTTGCCATCACTTCAATATGTTCATCGGCACAACGTGGACAAATCATCTGCTACTCCTTATTTACGGTTGGCCAGCATGGCGGTCAGTTTTTCTGCCCAGGCTTTCGTTTCCGGTAAATCGCATACCGGCTGGCTATAGTGCCCACGGTTATCCGGCGCAACCGGCGTGGTCGCATCAATAATTAACTTGTCGGTAATCCCCGCCGGACTGGAACCCGGATCAAGCTCCAGCACCGACATATTCGGCAATTGCACCAGATCGCCCGCCGGATTGACCTTCGAAGACAGCGCCCACATCACCTGCGGCAGGTTGAACGGATCAACATCCTCATCAACCATAATCACCATTTTCACGTAACCCAGGCCATGCGGCGTCGTCATTGCGCGCAGCCCCACCGCGCGGGCAAAGCCGCCGTAGCGTTTTTTGGTGGAGATAATTGCCAGCAAACCGTGGGTATACATGGCATTCACCGCCTGCACTTCCGGGAATTCGGCTTTCAACTGTTGATACAACGGTACGCAGGTTGCCGGCCCCATCAGGTAGTCAATCTCCGTCCACGGCATCCCCAAATACAGCGATTCAAAAATCGGTTTGGTACGATAAGAGACTTTATCGATACGCACGACCGTCATATTACGTCCACCGGAATAGTGCCCGGTAAACTCGCCAAACGGCCCTTCGATTTCACGCTTACGACCTTCAATGACCCCTTCGAGGATCACTTCTGAACCCCATGGCACGTCAAAGCCGGTGAGCGGCGCGGTAGCGATCGGATACGGGCTTTCACGCAGTGCTCCCGCCATTTCGTATTCCGACTGATCGTACTTCAGCGGCGTGGCCCCCATCAGGGTGATGATCGGATCGTTACCCAGCGTGATGGCAATCGGCAGATCTTCACCGCGCTCTTCGGCTTTATGCAGGTGCAGCGCGATATCGTGCATCGGCACCGGCTGCAGGCCAAGCTTGCGTTTGCCCTTCACCTCCATACGATAAATGCCGACGTTCTGTTTGCCAAAGTTGTCCGGATCCAGCGGATCGCGCGACACCACGCAGGCTTTATCAAGATAGAAACCGCCGTCGCCATCGTTCAGGCGAAACAGCGGCAGAATATCAAACAGGTTGATCTCATCACCATCAACACAGTTTTCGGCCCACGCCGGATTGGCGCGACGCTCCGGCGTAACCGGAAATTTATCCCAACGGCGAATAAACTCATCAATCTGTTTTTTCACTGGGGTATTTGGCGGCAGGCCTAAAGAGATGGCGTGATTCTGCCACGAACCAATAGTGTTCATCGCCACGCGGGCATCGGTAAAACCACGAATATTGTCAAACCACAGCGCTGGCGCACCGTCACCAATGCGCCCGGTCGCATTGGCTG
>NZ_SZWU01000049.1:89085-121673 GCF_005280935.1 Citrobacter sp. wls757
TCCGGCTCGGCGTTAACTTCTTCACTGATTTTCAGCAATTGCCCCTGGTCATCCAGCGCCTGTAAAAAGCTGCGCAAATCATCAAATGCCATTATTCATTCTCCTGTGAAAAATTCTGCGCCTGCCGTAAACCCTGCCAGCGACGGGCGTTGGGGTGTTCCAGACCAAACTGATCGAGCACACGCGCAACGATATGCTGCGTAATGTCATCGACCGTTTGCGGGTGGTTGTAATACGCGGGCATCGGCGGGACCATCGCCACGCCCATGCGGGAAAGTGCGAGCATGTTTTCCAGATGAATCGTGCTAAGCGGCATTTCACGCGGAACCAGAACCAGCTTGCGCCCTTCTTTCAGCACCACATCAGCAGCGCGCCCCACCAGCCCTTCCGCGTAGCCTGCACGAATACCGGCCAGGGTTTTCATACTGCAGGGGATAATGATCATGCCGTCAGTACGAAACGATCCAGAGGAGATGGTTGCCGACTGGTCCGCCGGGTTGTGGCAATAATCGGCCAACGCAGACACATCACGGACGCTGTACAGTGTTTCCAGTTCAATAGTGGTTTTGGCCCACTTTGACAGCACCAGATGGGTTTCCACCTCGGGCATTTCCCGCAGCGCCTGCAATAGCGACACACCAAGGGGCGCACCGGTTGCCCCGGTCATTCCGACAATCAGTCTCATTTAGTCTCTCAATTTTTGTTCGTGTACGAACATTTCGGTTAAAATACTCTCACATAACATTTCGGGCAAGGTCATCGAGCACAGATCGCTAAAGCCGCAATTGTTAAAAAAAGATGCGTAACCCGCTATGATAGAGACTGACAGGAATTCCGGAGCGCTCATGCCGTTACGAAATAAAGCATTTCACCTTTTACGTCAGCTCTTCCAGCAGCATACGTCCCGCTGGCAACATGAATTACCGGATCTGACCAAACCACAGTATGCGGTGATGCGCGCCATTGCTGAACGTCCCGGCATTGAGCAGGTTGACCTGACCGAAGCCGCAGTCTGTACCAAAGCAACCCTTGCGGAAATGCTGAGCCGAATGGAAAAACGGGAGCTGGTCAGGCGTGAACATGACCCGGCAGATAAGCGTCGACGGTTTGTTTATTTGACCGCGCAAGGAGAAGCATTACTGGCCAGCGCAACTCCGTTAGGCGATAGCGTGGATGATGAGTTTCTGGGCAGACTTAGCGAAGAAGAACGCGAGCAGTTCACACGTCTGGTGCGTAAGATGATGAACTAATCTGCCGGATGGCGACATAAATGTCTTATCCGGCCTACAAAGTCCTGCTCCCCGTAGGCCTGATAAACGCAGTGCCATCAGGCAACAAACATAGAAAAAGGCCAGTCCCAATGAGACTGGCCTTTCTTGATAGAACTTGTGCTTACTCGCGGAATAACGCTTCGATATTCAGTCCCTGAGTCTGCAGGATTTCACGCAGACGACGCAGACCTTCAACCTGAATCTGGCGAACACGTTCACGGGTGAGACCAATTTCACGGCCCACATCTTCCAGTGTCGCAGCTTCGTACCCCAGCAGACCAAAACGACGTGCCAGCACTTCACGCTGTTTGGCGTTCAGTTCGAACAGCCATTTGACGATGCTCTGTTTCATATCATCGTCTTGCGTGGTGTCTTCCGGGCCGTTTTCCTTTTCATCGGCCAGAATATCCAGCAACGCTTTTTCGGAATCGCCACCCAGCGGGGTGTCTACCGAGGTAATACGCTCGTTGAGTCGGAGCATACGGCTGACGTCATCAACCGGTTTATCCAGTTGTTCAGCAATCTCTTCTGCGCTCGGTTCGTGGTCCAGTTTATGCGACAACTCACGCGCGGTACGCAGATAGACGTTCAGCTCTTTTACAATATGAATCGGCAGTCGGATCGTACGGGTTTGGTTCATAATCGCCCGTTCGATCGTCTGGCGGATCCACCAGGTTGCGTATGTTGAGAAGCGGAACCCGCGTTCCGGGTCAAACTTCTCGACTGCACGGATCAGTCCCAGATTGCCCTCTTCAATCAGGTCCAGCAATGCCAGACCACGATTGCCATAACGACGAGCAATTTTCACCACCAGACGCAGGTTACTTTCAATCATGCGACGGCGAGAAGCGACATCCCCACGCAGTGCGCGACGCGCAAAATAAACTTCTTCTTCGGCTGTTAACAGTGGTGAATAACCAATCTCACCAAGGTAAAGCTGAGTCGCGTCCAACACACGCTGTGTGGCCCCCTGCGATAACAGCTCTTCTTCAGCCAGGTCGTTATCACTGGGTTCCTCTTCACTCAAGGCTTTTTCATCAAAAGCCTCTACTCCGTTCTCATCAAATTCCGCATCTTCATTTAAATCATGAACTTTCAGCGTATTCTGACTCATAAAGGTGGCTCCTACCCGTGATCCCTAACGGAACTAGCACGTGAAAGCCTGGTTCCGCCGAATTATCTCTGCGGTAAATAGCGCAGCGGGTTTACGGATTTCCCCTTGTAACGAATTTCAAAATGCAAGCGTGTTGAACTGGTTCCGGTGCTACCCATGGTAGCTATTTTCTGCCCCGCCTTGATTTCTTGTTGTTCCCGGACCAGCATTGTATCGTTATGGGCGTAGGCACTCAGGTAATCATCGTTATGTTTGATGATAATAAGATTACCGTAACCGCGCAGTGCGTTACCGGCATATACGACGCGTCCATCTGCGGTCGCGACAATAGCCTGTCCTTTACTGCCTGCAATATCGATCCCTTTATTGCCACCTTCAGTAGCCGCGAAGTTTTCGATTACTTTGCCGTCAGTCGGCCAGCGCCAGGTAGAGATTGGCGAGCTGGTTGACGTTGAGCTTGCAGTTGATTCGGTTGCGCTAACTGCTGGAGCCGTTACAGGCGCTGTGACAACGGTCCCAGCAGGCTTGTTGTTCGGCAACATTTTATTAGCACTTTGTTCACCTGAATCCTCAGAATACGTAATTGTTGGTTTCGAAGCAACAGCAACGGTGGAATTTTGTGCAGGGTTGGTCACAACTCCTTGCTGTGCTGCATCCGCCTGGGTAATAGCATTACCACCAGTAATCGGTGTACCCGACGCGTTGCCCACTTGCAGAGTTTGACCGACATTCAGGCCATACGGGGCCGGAACGTTATTACGTTGTGCGAGATCACGGAAATCGTTCCCGGTAATCCAGGCGATATAGAAAAGGGTATCGCCTTTCTTAACAGTATAGGTACTGCCGCCCGTATAGCTACCTTTCGGAATGTTCCCATACTTACGGTTGTACACAATACGACCGTTTTCCATCTGCACAGGCTGTTCCGCAACAGGCTGGATCTGTGTTGACTGTGTGGTCGGACGCTGCACCGGCTGGATCTGTGGCGTTTGCTGTACTGTCGACGTCGAGCCCATTTTTGGTGGAGGCGTAATCAGCATGCCGGAATTGGTGTTCGTTGATGCACCGCCATCAACGGAACTGACCGGTGCAGGTGGATTCGAGGTATTTGAACAACCTGCCAGCCATAATGAAACCAGTGACAATGCCGCAATGCGGCGGACGGTAAATTTGTGGCTTCCCGCGCTCATTTATCCCCCAGGAAAATTTGGTTAAAACCAGTGACGTAATCACCGTGCAAGGCATCGGACTGGGCACTGGAAACGTGACCACGATACGCTTACTAATTCCAGAATATCCAGGAAAACTCCAGGTATTCAGAGCCTGTATCTACGCAAGCTCCCCTTTTACTAAGGGAACGAAACGTACGGCCTCCACGGTATCGATAATAAATTCGCCTCCCCGACGACGCACCCGTTTCAGAAACTGATGCTCGTCGCCCACGGGTAAGACGAGAATGCCGCCTTCATCCAACTGCATCATTAGCGCAGTTGGGATCTCAGGCGGCGCTGCCGTAACAATGATAGCGTCAAACGGGGCTCGCGCTTGCCAGCCCTGCCATCCATCACCATGACGGGTAGAAACATTATGTAAATCAAGCTGTTTAAGTCGACGACGCGCCTGCCACTGCAAACCTTTAATGCGCTCAACAGAGCACACATGATGCACCAGGTGCGCCAGAATCGCCGTTTGGTAGCCAGAGCCGGTACCAATTTCCAGCACCCGGGACTGCGGCGTTAACTCAAGCAGCTCGGTCATCCGCGCAACCATATAGGGCTGCGAAATCGTCTGCCCCTGACCAATCGGCAGAGCAATATTGTCCCAGGCCTTATGTTCAAACGCCTCATCAATGAATTTTTCACGCGGCACGGCGGCAAGTGCATCGAGAACAAGCTCATCTCTGATGCCCTGCGCACGTAATTGTTCAAGAAGAGTGTGTACGCGTCTGCTTACCATTGCGTGTCGGCTCCCACGCTGTCTAACCAGTCAGAAACAACTTCATGCGCGCCATATGCGGTTAAATCGACATGCAGCGGCGTAATGGAAACATAGCCTTCATCGACAGCGGCAAAATCAGTATCCGGTCCGGCGTCGCACTTTTCGCCCGGCGGCCCGATCCAGTACAGCGTATTACCGCGCGGGTCCTGCTGTGGTATCACCTGATCCGCAGGATGGCGACTACCGCAGCGAGTAACGCGGATACCTTTAATCTGATCCAGCGGTAAATCCGGCACGTTGATATTCAAAATGCGCCCGGTGCGCAGCGGTTCGCGGCTCAGCGCCCGTAAGATACGGCAGGTTACTGCGGCAGCAGTATCGTAGTGTTTATGCCCATCAAGTGAGACCGCCAGCGCAGGAAAGCCCAGGTGACGACCTTCCATCGCCGCCGCAACGGTACCGGAATAGATAACATCATCGCCCAGATTAGGACCGGCGTTAATACCAGACACGACAATGTCCGGACGCGGACGCATTAATGCGTTCACGCCCAGATAGACGCAATCGGTAGGTGTACCCATTTGTACGGCGATATCACCGTTTTCATAGGTGAACGTGCGAAGTGAGGACTCCAGCGTCAGCGAGTTAGACGCGCCACTGCGGTTACGATCCGGGGCAACCACCTGTACGTCAGCAAACTCACGCAGCGCTTTCGCCAGCGTTTGTATACCGGGTGCGTGGACCCCATCATCGTTACTCAGCAATATACGCATAATCACCCATTGTGTTAATAAGTTCCCTTACAACACTGGTGGCGAAGCTACCTGCCGGTAGCCAGAAACGTAACTCAACGGTTACGTCATCCCACCAGTTCCAGCTTAATTGTTGTGGATACAGCAACATAGCACGACGCGATGCGTCGACTTTCTCGCGCAACAACAGCGACTGCAGCGCGGTTTCATCAGCAATAGCGGCTTCTTCAAACGCCAGCGCGTCGCGCTGAGTTCCCCACTCACCGCTGCCCGGTAATGCCGCTGTAATCATCAATTCTTTATCATCGACGCGACGCTGTAATTCGGTTTGTTCTTCCTGCGTGGCGACAAACCAACTTCCGCGTCCCGACAATTGTAGCGCATCGCCGTCAACAACTTGATTAAAGTCTGTTTTTTTCAAGCGTTCACTGACTATCTGATTAAACAACGCGCTACGGGCCGCCGACAACCAAAAACTGCGCTTATTGCGATCGCGCACCGGCGCATCGCTTTGCGCCCAACGCAGCGCCCCTTGCAGGTTGCTGCCGCCAATACCAAAACGCTGAGCGCCAAAATAGTTCGGTACGCCACGCTCGCTAATCGCCTGCAAACGCGCTTCAACGTCATTTCTCTGGCTCACTTCACGCAGCACCAGCGTAAATTCGTTACCTTTCAGCGCCCCTAAACGCAGCTTACGCTTGTGGCGCGCGTACTCCAGCACTTTACAGCCTTCAAGTTCAAATTTGCTTAAATCAGGCATTGCATTGCCCGGCACGCGCGCGCACAGCCACTGTTCCGTGACTGCATGCTTGTCTTTCTGGCCAGCAAAGCTCACTTCACGGGCGTGAATTTTCAGGAACTTCGCCAGCGCGTCAGCCACAAAACGGGTATTACAGCCGTTTTTCAGGATACGCACCAAAATGTGCTCGCCTTCGCCATCCGGTTCGAAGCCTAAATCTTCGACGACGACAAAGTCTTCCGGATTCGCTTTCAGAACGCCATGGCCTTGTGGTTTGCCATGGAGATACGTCAGATCTTCAAACGCAGTCATTTCGTTGCCTTAATGAGTAACGCCACCGCTTCACAGGCAATCCCTTCCCCACGCCCGGTAAAACCGAGTTTTTCCGTGGTGGTCGCTTTCACGTTAACATCATCCATATGGCAGCCGAGATCTTCGGCAATAAACACGCGCATTTGCGGAATGTGCGGCAGCATCTTCGGCGCCTGAGCAATAATCGTCACATCCACATTACCAAGCGTATAGCCTTTGGCCTGAATACGCCGCCAGGCTTCTCGCAATAATTCACGACTATCTGCACCTTTAAAGGCCGGGTCGGTGTCCGGGAAGAGTTTACCGATATCCCCCAGCGCAGCCGCGCCCAGCAGTGCATCGGTTAACGCGTGTAACGCCACGTCGCCATCAGAATGCGCCAGCAATCCTTTTTCATACGGGATGCGCACACCACCAATGATAATTGGGCCAACTCCGCCAAAAGCGTGTACGTCGAAACCGTGTCCAATTCGCATTATGCCTTCTCCTGATATACACAACATCCTCCAGGCAGCCTGAAGAATGATGTATCTAGATAGTTCGGGTCAGATAAAATTCCGCCAGCGCCAGGTCTTCCGGGCGGGTGACTTTAATGTTGTCAGCGCGTCCTTCGACCAGCAGCGGATGAAAACCGCAATATTCAAGCGCCGAGGCTTCGTCCGTAATGGTTGCGCCTTCGTTTAGCGCACGGGTCAGACAGTCATGCAACAGCTCGCGAGGGAAAAACTGCGGCGTCAACGCATGCCATAAATCGGTGCGATCGACCGTATGGGCGATGTCTGTTCGGCCCGGCTCCGCGCGTTTCATCGTGTCGCGCACCGGCGCGGCAAGGATCCCACCGATGCGGCTGGTTTCACTTATTGCCAGCAAACGAGATAAATCTTCCTGATGCAGGCACGGACGCGCGGCATCATGCACCAGTACCCAACTGGCCTCACCTGCGGCTTGCAAACCAGCAAGGACAGAATCGGCACGCTCGTTGCCACCATCCACCACGGTAATTTGCGGGTGCGCTGCGAGTGGAAGTTGGGCAAAGCGACTGTCGCCTGGGCTAATAGCGATGACGACTCGCGTCACCCGGGGATGAGCCAGCAGCGCATCAACCGAGTGTTCGAGAATGGTTTTATTGCCAATAGAGAGGTACTGCTTAGGACACTCTGTTTGCATTCGGCGGCCAAACCCGGCAGCCGGCACCACGGCGCAAACGTCCATTAAAGTGGCTGCCATGTTAAATCCCTGGACGGTTTATCGATTGTTTTGCCCTGCAGTCTGAGCGCGTTTAGACGCGTCAGGCACCAGACGATAAAAGGTTTCGCCTGGCTTAGTCATACTGAGTTCGTTACGCGCGCGCTCTTCGATAGCCTCTTGCCCGCCATTGAGATCGTCAATTTCGGCAAAAAGCTGATCGTTACGCGCTTTCAGTTTCGCGTTTGTAGCTTGCTGCGCCGCAACATCATCGTTGACGCGACTATAGTCATGTATGCCGTTCTTACCGAACCACAGCGAATACTGTAGCCAGACTAATAAAGCCAGCAACAGCAACGTAAGTTTACCCATCCTGCCCCCTGAAAAACGGCATCAACATCCCATAAACTCCGCTGACAACTTTACATCAACGGACGGGAATGCCGCGACAACGCGGGCAAATGTACCACATTTGCCCGTTGTTACGTATACCCCATGTAAGGAGAACATAATCTCATTGTTGGTTACGGTTTGAATTATAGCCAGACAGTGAACAACAGCGGCGATCGCGTGAAAGGACGTATGCCTAACCCAGTAGCCACAGGAACAGTGCGCCAAACATTGCGCCAACCACCAGCAGGGTACAGGCAATACTCAGCAGCAATCTCCCCTTCAATAGCGAATGCAGGGCAATACCCGCGACAATCGCCACGGGCAACAACGCGAGGAAAAAGGGCCAGGTATAGAGGAAGAAAAACAGTGTGTTAGGGCCATACATCAGACATGGGAATCCCAGCGCCAGCAACCACGCGACAAAACCGACCACGGCTCCTGGGAGTGACCAGGTAGTTTCGTCGTCGGCAGCGAAGGTATCTGACTCTGTAATAGTAATGTTATGGCTGTTACGCATATCTAATCCTGTGACCGTGACTGACCGGGCATGCAAGCTCGGGTGTCTCAGGATCTGATAATATCTTCCTGCCTCAGCAGGTCTAATAATTGAGGAACCAAATTTGTTACCAATTGTTCACCATCAAGATGAATCTCTGGCGATTCAGGCGCTTCGTAAACCGAGTCAATTCCGGTGAAATTGCGCAACTCCCCCGCTCGCGCTTTTTTATACAGCCCTTTTGGATCGCGAGCTTCGCACGTTGCTAATGGCGTATCGACAAAAACCTCAATAAAACGCCCTTCACCCACGCGCTCGCGAACCATTTTTCGCTCGGCGCGATGTGGAGAGATAAACGCAGTCAACACCACCAGGCCGGCGTCTACCATTAGGTTAGCCACTTCACCAACCCGACGAATATTCTCCTTGCGATCGGCATCGCTAAACCCAAGATCGCTACACAGACCGTGACGCACGTTATCGCCATCCAGCAGATAGGTGCTCACCCCTAGCTTATGCAGCGCCTCTTCCAGCGCCCCTGCTACCGTGGATTTACCGGAACCTGACAGCCCGGTAAACCACAGCACAACACCACGATGACCGTGGCGTTGTTCCCGCTGTTGCGGTGTAACAGGATGGGCATGCCAGACGACGTTTTCGTCATGCAGCGCCATTATTTTCCTCCCAGCAGATCGCGCGCGCCCCAGTGTGGGAAGTGGCGACGCACCAGTGCATTAAGCTCCAGCTCAAACGCGCTGAACTGAGAAGCTGTGGCAAGCTCCTGGACGATTGGCTCACGCACCAGTCCCGCGCCAACGGTAACGTTGGTCAGGCGATCAATGATAATCAACCCGCCCGTAACCGGATTCTGCTGATAGGTATCCAGCACCAGCGGCTCATCAAAAGTCAGATTAACCAGACCGATACCGTTCAGCGGTAGCGCTTCAACGTCACGTTGGGTCAGGTTATTAATATCGACCTGATACTGCACGCTATCAACACGTGCGCGGGTCTTCTTACCTGCGACTTTTATGTCGTAGCTCTGCCCTGGCGACAACGGTTGTTCCGCCATCCACACCACATCAACAGCTGCGCTTTGTACTGTCGGCAGCGTTTCACCGGCATCAAGTAACAGGTCGCCCCGGCTAATATCGATCTCATCTTTCAGCACCAGGGTGATCGCTTCACCCGCATGCGCTTCCTGTAAATCGCCATCAAAGGTTACGATCCGCGCCACGCTCGACTCCACGCCGGACGGCAACACTTTGACGCGCTGTCCAACCTTCACGCTACCGGAGGCCAGCGTTCCGGCATAACCACGGAAATCCAGATTCGGTCGGTTCACATACTGCACCGGGAAGCGCATCGGCTGAGTATCAACAATGCGCTGGATCTCAACGGTTTCCAGCACTTCCAGCAGCGTCGGACCGCTGTACCACGGCATACTGGCGCTTTGCGAAGCCACGTTATCGCCTTCCAGCGCAGAGAGCGGCACAAACCGGATATCCAGGTTGCCCGGCAGTTGTTCAGCAAAAGTAAGATAGTCTTCGCGAATGCGGTTAAATGTCTCTTCGCTAAAGTCCACCAGATCCATTTTGTTGATCGCCACTACCAGGTGTTTGATCCCAAGCAGCGTGGAGATAAAGCTATGACGACGAGTCTGATCCAGCACGCCTTTACGCGCATCGATCAGTAGGATCGCCAGGTCGCAGGTCGACGCACCGGTCGCCATGTTACGGGTGTACTGCTCATGCCCGGGAGTGTCCGCAATAATAAATTTACGCTTCTCGGTAGAGAAATAACGATACGCCACGTCGATGGTGATGCCCTGCTCGCGCTCGGCCTGCAAGCCGTCAACCAATAACGCCAGATCAAGCTTTTCGCCCTGAGTGCCGTGACGTTTACTGTCATTGTGCAGCGATGAAAGCTGGTCTTCATAAATCTGACGCGTGTCGTGCAGCAGGCGGCCAATCAGGGTACTTTTCCCATCATCCACGCTACCGCAGGTTAAAAAGCGCAGCAGACTTTTGTGTTGCTGGGCAACCATCCAGGCTTCAACGCCGCCTTCATTAGCAATTTGTTGTGCAAGTGTCGTGTTCATGGCGGCTCCTTAGAAATACCCCTGACGTTTCTTCAGCTCCATGGAGCCCGCCTGGTCGCGGTCAATCACGCGGCCCTGACGTTCACTGGTGGTTGAAACCAGCATCTCTTCGATAATTTCCGGCAGCGTCTGCGCATTCGACTCCACCGCGCCTGTCAGCGGCCAGCAACCGAGCGTACGGAAACGCACCATGCGTTTTTTAATCACTTCACCGGGTTGCAGATCGATTCTGTCGTCATCAATCATCATCAGCATGCCGTCGCGTTCCAGCACCGGACGCTCCGCCGCCAGATACAGCGGCACGATGTCGATATTTTCCAGCCAGATGTACTGCCAGATATCCTGTTCAGTCCAGTTAGAGAGCGGGAAGACGCGAATGCTTTCGCCTTTGTTAATCTGCCCGTTGTAGTTGTGCCACAGCTCCGGGCGCTGATTTTTAGGATCCCAGCGATGAAAACGATCGCGGAAAGAGTAAATACGCTCTTTGGCACGCGATTTCTCTTCGTCACGACGAGCACCGCCAAACGCGGCATCGAAACCGTATTTATTCAGTGCCTGCTTCAGCCCTTCAGTTTTCATAATGTCGGTATGCTTGGCGCTACCGTGGACAAACGGGTTGATGCCCATCGCCACCCCTTCCGGGTTTTTATGCACCAGCAGTTCGCAGCCGTAGGCTTTCGCCGTGCGGTCACGAAACTCGTACATTTCGCTGAATTTCCAGCCGGTATCAACGTGCAGCAATGGGAACGGCAGCGTGCCCGGATAAAACGCTTTACGCGCCAGATGCAGCATTACGCTGGAATCTTTGCCGATGGAATACATCATCACCGGATTAGAAAACTCGGCGGCCACCTCACGAATGATATGGATGCTTTCCGCTTCCAGTTGCCGCAGGTGGGTAAGTCGTTTTTGATCCATAACCGTTCCTATGTAATGCCGTTATTTTGCTAACGATGCTCAGATAACCTGACTATAGGGAGGGCAAGGGGGCGAATGAAATTACGAATTGGAATGAGTAGTTCCTCAAAGGAATAACGATCCGGAAAAGCAAATATCAAAAAGTGCTTAAGCTACCGGAATTCGGGCATTTAAGAGCAAATGAAATTGTTTTACCTCGATCACGGTTTCATACTAGCGGCTGAAAATTTCTGCTTGGTATTTAAGGACTCATCATGTTTCTCGCATTGCGCCACCTTCTTGCAGCCATGGCGCTCGGCGCGTGCTTCATCCTTCCCGCACAGGCAACATCTTCGAAGCCCGGAGATATCGCAAATACCCAGGCTCGATATATCGCAACGTTTTTCCCAGGCCGCGTGACGGGATCTCCGGCAGAAATGTTGTCTGCTGATTATATACGTCAACAATTTCAGCAGATGGGTTATAGCAGCGATATTCGGACGTTTAATAGCCGTTATGTTTATACCGCCAAAGATAACCGTAAAAACTGGCATAACGTAACGGGAAGCACCGTTATTGCTGCACATGAAGGCAAAGCGCCGCAGCAGATTATTATTATGGCGCACCTCGACACCTACGCCGCACAAAGCGACGCCGACTCCGATGCCAATCTGGGTGGATTAACCCTGCAAGGTATCGATGACAACGCCGCAGGTGTTGGCGTAATGCTGGAACTGGCGGAAAAACTCAAGAACGTGCCGACGCAGTACGGTATTCGCTTTATCGCCACCAGCGGCGAGGAAGAAGGCAAACTGGGCGCGGAGAACATCCTGAAGCGAATGAGCGCCGCCGAGAAGAAAAACACGCTGCTGGTTATCAACCTCGATAACCTGATCGTCGGCGATAAGCTCTATTTCAATAGCGGTAAGAAAACCCCGGAAGCGGTGCGAAAACTGACGCGCGACCGAGCACTGGCTATCGCGCACAGCCGCGGTATCGTTGCCAGCACCAATCCAGGTCTGAACAAAGACTATCCGAAAGGCACTGGATGTTGTAACGATGCAGAGGTCTTCGACAACGCGGGGATTGCCGTTCTTTCAGTTGAAGCGACCAACTGGAACCTGGGCAAGAAAGATGGCTATCAGCAGCGCGCCAAAAGCGCCTCATTCCCGGCAGGCAACAGCTGGCACGATGTGCGACTGGATAACCAGCAGCACATTGATAAAGCGTTACCGGGCCGGATAGAGCACCGTAGCCGCGACGTGGTACGCATCATGCTGCCACTGGTAAAAGAACTGGCAAAAGCGGGTAAATCCTGAAGAAGGGTTCCGGTAGGATGTAAATCTTACCGGCCCCCTTTCCTGTTACCCTTCGTGCAGTCCGCACTCGCGCTTCAATCCGAAGAAACGCGTCTCTTCTTCCGCCATACCCGGCTCCCATTTGCGGGTGGTGTGGGTATCGCCTACCGACAGATAGCCCTGATCCCACAACGGATGGTATTTCAAACCGTATTTTTGCAGATACTGGTAAACCGTACGGTTATCCCAGTCGATGATCGGCAGAACTTTAAACACGCCGCGCTGGATAGCCAGCACCGGCAAATGCGCACGACTGCCCGATTGCTCTCGACGCAGACCGGCAAACCAGGTTTGCGCGTTCAGCTCCTGCAGCGCCCGGTTCATCGGCTCGACTTTGTTGATGTCATTGTATTTTTCAATGCCTTCAACGCCCTGCTCCCACAGTTTGCCGTAGCGCGCTTCTTGCCAGGCCGCACTTTCCTTTGCCCGGTAGACTTGCAGATTAAGCTTAAGCTTGTCCGTTAACTCATCAATAAACTGATAGGTTTCCGGGAACAGGTAGCCAGTATCGGTGAGGATCACCGGGATATCCGGGCGAACCTGATTTACCAGATGCAGGCTCACTGCCGCCTGGATACCAAAACTTGATGACAGTACATATTCACCAGGCAGGTTTTCCAGCGCCCACGCTACGCGATCCTCGGCGCTCAATTTTTCCAGTTGGTCGTTGGTTTGTGCCAACGCCATAACGCGTTCAACTTTCGGCAGTTCGTTCAACGCGTTGAGATCGAGTTTGGACATAAGTTCCTCACTGTTTGCCTTGCCTGATGGCGCTGCGCTTATCAGGCCTACCGATTCAGCAGACCCGATAAGTCAATTTCACATTATTCCCAGAAATCCCGGGCGGGATCGAGCACCGGGCGAATAATGCCCGCACGCACCGTAAAGTCACCGAAGCCTTCACCCGCTTCGCGCTCTTTCGCCCAGCGCCCAATCAGTTCATCCAGCGATGCCAGAATTTCCGGCTCGGTGATGTTCTCTTTAAACATCCGGGGAATTCGGGTTCCGATACGGTTGCCCCCTAAATGGAGGTTGTAACGCCCGGGTGCTTTACCCACCAGACCAACTTCCGCCAGCATCGCACGACCACAACCGTTCGGGCAGCCGGTCACACGCATGACAATGTTTTCATCACTCAGGCTGTGCTTCGCCATCAGCGTGTCGATGTTGTCGATAAACGTTGGCAGGAAGCGCTCGGCTTCCGCCATCGCCAGCGGACAGGTCGGGAACGAGACGCAGGCCATCGAGTTTTCACGCTGCGGAGTGACCGCGTTCATTAAGCCACTCTTCTGCGCAATCTTCTCGATCTTCGCCTTTTCACTCTCAGGAACACCGGCAATGATCAGGTTCTGGTTCGCGGTAATGCGGAACTCACCTTTGTGGATCTTCGCGATCTCAAGCAGACCGGTTTTCAGCGGTCGGCCCGGATAATCGAGGATACGGCCGTTTTCAATAAACAACGTCAGATGCCATTTATTGTCGATCCCTTTCACCCAGCCGATACGATCGCCGCGACCGGTAAACTCGTACGGACGGATCGGCTCAAACTTGATCCCCGCCCGGCGCTCAACTTCAGCTTTAAAGGTCTCAACGCCTACGCGTTCCAGCGTGTATTTGGTTTTCGCGTTTTTACGATCGGTACGGTTACCCCAGTCACGCTGCGTGGTCACCACTGCTTCCGCGACCGCCAGCGTATGCTCAAGCGGCAGATAGCCGAATTCGCTTGCCGTACGGGCGTAGGTTTTCTTGTTACCGTGCTCGATGGACAGACCGCCGCCGACCAGCAGGTTGAAGCCCACCAGCTTGCCGTTTTCCGCAATCGCCACAAAGTTCATGTCGTTGGCGTGCAGATCGATGTCGTTCTGCGGCGGGATTACCACGGTGGTTTTAAACTTACGCGGCAGATAGGTTTGACCGAGGATCGGCTCTTCGTCGGTAGTCGCGACTTTTTCCTGATCAAGCCAGATCTCTGCATAGGCGCGGGTGCGCGGCAGCAGATGTTCGGAGATCTTTTTCGCCCACTCGTAGGCTTCCGCGTGCAGCTCAGATTCATACGGATTCGAGGTGCACAGCACGTTACGGTTCATGTCGTTGGCGGTCGCCAGAGCGTCAAGCCCGACTGAATGCAGCATCTGGTGTACCGGCTTAACATTCTTCTTCAGAATGCCGTGAAACTGGAAGGTCTGACGGTTGGTCAGACGAATGCTGCCGTATATGGTGTTGTCATGGGCGAACTTGTCGATCGCCTGCCACTGTTTGGTGGTGATCACCCCACCCGGCAGACGACAGCGCAGCAGCATCGCGTGACGCGGCTCCAGCTTTTGCTCGGCACGTTCGGCGCGGATATCGCGGTCGTCCTGCTGGTACATACCGTGAAAACGGATCAGCAGGAAGTTGTCGCCTTTAAACCCGCCGGTCAGGCCGTCGTTTAAATCTTCGGCAATGGTACCGCGCAGATAGTTGCTTTCCAGCTTCATACGCTCAGCGTCGGACAGTTTGCCTTCGACCACCAATGGTCCTGGATGTTTTTCGCTCATTAGTAGACATCTCGCTGATAACGGCGCTCAATGCGCAGCTCACTTAAAAATTCATCCGCCGCTTCGATATCCATACCACCGAATTCGGCAATCACTTCCAACAACGCCTGCTCAACGTCTTTCGCCATGCGATTGGCGTCGCCACAGACATAAATGTGCGCACCGTCGTTAATCCAGCGCCACAGCTCCGCGCCCTGTTGGCGCAGTTTATCTTGTACGTAGACTTTTTCTTTTTGATCGCGGGACCAGGCGAGATCGATACGGCTCAGTACGCCCTCTTTGACGTAACGCTGCCATTCCACCTGATACAGGAAATCTTCGGTAAAGTGTGGGTTACCAAAAAACAGCCAGTTTTTGCCTTCGGCTCCGTCAGCCGCACGCTGCTGCATGAATGCACGGAACGGCGCAATCCCCGTACCCGGTCCAATCATAATTACCGGCGTTTGCGGATTCGCCGGCAGACGGAAGTTGTCGTTGTGTTCAATGAACACGCGAACTTCACCTTCTTCTTCCACGCGGTCGGCGAGGAAACTGGAAGCTCCACCAGTACGAGCGCGACCTTCTATCTCATAACGCACCACGCCCACGGTGACGTGCACTTCGCTTTCCACTTCCGCCAGGGAAGAAGCAATGGAGTACAAACGCGGCGTCAGCGGACGCAGAAGATCAACTAACGCCTGAGCATCCAGTTGCGCCGGAGAGAAGCGCACCATATCGACGATGGGCGTGGTTGCGGCGTAATGCTGCAACTGTGCTTTGTCACCCACTAACGGCAGCAAAGTTTCGCTGCGGGTTAAGGTGGCATAGTTTTCCACGATATTGCCGGTGTTAACCGTCAGCTCGAAATGCCACTGCAACGCTTCAGCGAGCGACAGGGTTTTTCCTTCAACCGTGACCGGCTCATCACCTTTCAGCCACAGCAGTTCAACCAGTTCTTTAACCAGAGCCGGGTCATTCTGATACCAGACGCCCAGCGCATCGCCCGGCTGATAACGCAGGCCGGAATCGCCTAAATCAATTTCAATATGGCGCACGTCTTTTTCAGAGTCGCGTCCGGTAATTTTTTGATTCACCGCAAGCGACGCCGTCAGCGGCGCTTCTTTGGTGTATGGGCTGGTGTGTACTTCATTTACTGCACCGCTCGCGGCAACTTGCACAGACGGTGCCGCAGGCGCACGCGCTTTCAGAACATCAACGAGGCGAGCACGCCACTGCGTGGCGGCGGCCTGGTATTCAACGTCGGCATCTACACGATCGAGCAGACGTTCACCGCCCAGCTCAGCCAGTTTCGCATCGAAGTCTTTTCCTGCCTGGCAGAAAAACTCATAAGAGGTATCGCCAAGACCAAACACGGCAAAAGCGGTGTTATCAAGCTTCGGCGCTTTTTTCGAGAACAGGAATTTATGCAACGCCACGGCTTCTTCCGCCGGTTCACCTTCCCCTTGCGTCGACGCCACCACGATCAGCAGTTTTTCATTGGCGATTTGTTTGAATTTATAGTCGCCAGCGTTGATGAGAGTGACGTTGAGCTTCGCGGCGATCAGATCATCGCGCAGGGCTTCCGCCACACGGCGCGCATTACCGGTTTGCGAGGCGGAGATAAGCGTAATGCCAGGCATTTCAGCGACAGGCGCAGGCGCCACCGCGTTGCTGCCAGGCTGCTGATTCAGCACGCCCCAAAAATAGCCAGAAACCCACGCAAGCTGTGCGGGAGTGAAATCGGTCGTGGCCGCCTGAAGGCGTGCCAGTTGCTCCGGGTTTAGCGGTAGCAAAGCGGAAGGTGGGGCCTGTGTCGTCATGCGTTGTCATGTTCCAGTAAGCAAAGCGGATTTCAGCAATAAAACCCAAACTGAAGATAAGGTTAACGGCGGGGATAGTAACAATTAAAGAAGGGATGGAAATAACAAATAACCAAATGGACTAACCTGTTTTAGTTATAGTTATTAACTGCAAAACAGATTATATAAGCATTTGATATATAAATAATTAACTAATATTGATCGTATGAATACGTAGCTTTAGTGCTGAGCATCCTTTTATACACTAAATAATTTAAGATGCATCGAGGCGGCAACTGAGCAAGTCCCCAGGAGCTTACATGAGTAAGTGACTGGGGCGAGCAAAGGCAGCCAACAAAGAAGCAGCTTAAAGAATGACGTGTATAAATAATGATAAAATTTGCTCTTTACGGTACCCTACCGCGGTTTTTCGCATTCTTGAGAGTAAAAAATGTCCACCACCTTGTTTAAAGATTTCACCTTCGAAGCCGCTCACCACCTGCCGCATGTACCGGAAGGGCATAAGTGTGGCCGCCTGCATGGTCACTCATTTATGGTGCGTCTTGAAATTACCGGTGAAGTCGATCCGCATACCGGTTGGATCATGGATTTTGCTGAGTTAAAAGCCGCGTTTAAGCCGACTTACGACAGACTCGATCACTACTATTTGAACGATATTCCTGGCTTAGAAAATCCAACCAGCGAAGTGCTGGCAAAATGGATTTGGGATCAGGTTAAACCTGTGGTCCCTCTGCTGAGTGCTGTAATGGTGAAAGAAACCTGCACAGCGGGCTGCGTTTATCGCGGCGAGTGATTGTAGGCTTGCCGGATGGCAACGCATCTTATCCGGCCTGCAACGAGCAACAAACTCTGGCCGGGTAAGCGAAACGCCCCCGGCACAGTTATCAGGCAATATTCAGATACTTATGGGTCTGCATCGACAGACGCCAGTTACGCGCAATACAGGTATCAATGCACAAACGCGTCGCATCTTCTTTCTGGCTGATTGGCTGTAAGGCGATGATTCGCGGTTTATCGTCACTCAACGTTGCCAGCAGTTCATCCAGTGCTTCAATATCGCGGACACGGCCAACCGGATGCTTGATTTCATTCGCGCGCTCCAGCGCCTGTGACAGCACATCATAGCCACCGCGCATATTCACCTTCGGCGATACGGTCACCCAGGTATTCGGCGTACAGCGTACTTCGTGCGTGCCGCTGGTCTCAATCTGGCAGCTAAAGCCGTTCTTTTCCAGCAGGTCAGTCAGCGGCATCAGGTCATGAATGCAGGGCTCGCCACCGGTGATCACCACGTGACGGGCGGTATAGCCCTGACGCGAAATGACCGCCAGCAGATCTTCGCTGCTCGCAGCACCCCATTTATCGCTTTCTTTGGTCTTGGCCAGGATGCTGTACAGGGAGACTTCCCGATCCTCAAGCTTATCCCAGGTGTGTTTGGTATCGCACCAGGCACAGCCAACCGGGCATCCCTGTAAACGAATAAAAATGGCGGGGACGCCGGTAAAGTAACCCTCACCTTGCAGGGTCTGGAACATCTCGTTAATCGGGTACTGCATAGCGCTCTCAATATGGGGATAAACGATAATTATCGCAGATCCCCGCCAAAGTATCATGCCCCATCGATGCTTTACGAGGCGATCGCTGCGACAAAGCGTGCCGTTATCTGCTGCGGACGCGTGATAGCCCCACCAACCACCACGGTATGGGCGCCTAATGCCAGGCATCGTGCAGCACGTTCAGGGGTATCAACGTTCCCTTCCGCCACAACCGGTACGCTGACCGCAGCCAACACATCACGTAAAAAACCGCAGTCGTTTTCCGCCAGCACATGCCCAGCAGTGTCAGCGGTATAGCCGTAGAGCGTAGTGCCCACACAGTCAAAACCCAGGCGCTCAGCGGTCACCGCTTCGTCTACGGTGGCGATATCCGCCATCAGCAGTACGGACGGATAGCGAGCGCGGATCTGCGTAACCAGTTCTTCCAGCGTTTGCCCACCGGGGCGCGGACGCGCTGTCGCATCCAGAGCAATAATTTCCGGCTCAACGGTCATCAGTTCATCGACTTCCTGTAAAGTGGCCGTGATAAAGACATCGCTATCCGGATAATCACGCTTGATAATCCCAATCACCGGTAGAGAGACGCTCTCTTTAATCGCGCGAATGTCCACCACGCTGTTTGCACGAATACCTACCGCACCGCCCTGCGCTGCCGCCAGCGCCATACGTGACATAATAAACGGGCTGTGCAGGGGCTCATTTTCCAGCGCCTGGCAGGAGACGATTAATTTACCTTTCAGGGAATCCAGTACAGTTTTCATTACGATAAGATCTCTTCGACTTCGTTTTTAATGATGGTGACATGCGGGCCATAAATCACCTGAACCCCGTTGCCGCGAATAATTACGCCACGGGCCCCGGTCGCTTTCAGCGCCGCTTCATCGACCTTGCTGCTCTCTTTCACCGTCACGCGCAGGCGTGTGGCACAACAATCCACCTCTTCCAGATTCTCTTTGCCTCCCAGCCCGGCGATCACTGCCGCTGCTCGCTCACTCTGCGGCAGGCCGGATTCAGTCGGCGCTGCGTTTTCACGACCAGGTGTCAACCAGTTAAAGCGGTTAATCAAATAGCGGAAGGTGAAGTAGTAAAGGAAGAACCACGGGATCCCCACCATGGGGACGTACATCCAGTTGGTTTTAGCTTCCCCCTGTAGCACGCCGAAAAGGAGGAAATCGATAAGCCCACCCGAAAAGGTTTGCCCGATGGTGATATGTAAAATATGCGCCATCATAAACGCCAGACCATCGAAGAAGGCGTGAATGACGTATAACACGGGTGCGACAAACAGGAAGGAGAACTCGATAGGCTCAGTGATACCTGTCAGGAAAGAGGTCAGGGCTGCTGATAACAGCAGACCAGCGACAAGTTTTCTGTTCTCAGGCTTGGCGGTGTGGTACATCGCCAGACATGCGCCAAGCAGGCCAAACATCATGGTGATGAAGCGCCCGGACATAAAGCGCGAGGTGCCCGCATAGAACTGCTGCGTATTCGGATCGGCAAGTTGCGCGAAGAAAATACGCTGCGTACCTTCAACTAACTGGCCGTTGACGATTTCACTACCGCCAAGCGCTGTCGTCCAGAACGGCAAATAAAAGATATGGTGTAAACCCAGTGGGCCAAGCATACGCAGGATGAAGCCGTACAACAGCGTCCCCAGATAGCCTGTCGCATCCACCAGACCACCCAGTCCAAAAATGAGTTTCTGGAAATGCGGCCAAACCACCGTCATGACCGCACCCACGACAATCGCGGCAAGGGAGCTAATAATCGGTACAAAGCGCGAACCGCTGAAGAAACCAAGGAACTGAGGTAATGAGACTTTATTGAAACGGCTATGCAGCGCGCAGGTGACAAGCCCAATCACTACCCCACCGAACACACCTGTTTCCAGCGTCTGAATACCCAGCGTCATCCCCTGGCCTACGGCACCGGGATTCTCGTGTGCCAGCGTTCCGTTGAGCGTCAATAAAGCGTTGATGGTGGCGTTCATCACCAGAAATGCCAGCAATGCCGCAAGCCCGGCGGTGCCTTTATCCGTTTTCGCCAGTCCTACTGCGACACCCACCGCAAAGAGCACCGACAGGTTGGCAAACACAATAGAACCTGCGCTGGTCATGATCGTGAAGATTGCCTGTAACCAGTCAACGTCCAAAAACGGATAAGCAGTCAATGTGTTTGGATTCGACAGCGCGCCGCCAATCCCTAACAACAGCCCCGCAGCGGGCAGTACCGCAATCGGCAGCATGAACGATTTGCCGAACCGCTGTGCCTTTTCGAACCATGCGCCCGATGAAGCGCCGCTAAACATTTGCATCATTTTTTCATCTCTCCGATTAATGATGAAAATTTTTACCATATTTAATATTAATAATGAAAATTTTCATCAAAATCCAGGAAGCCGATCATACTTTTTTAAAATGACTGGCATCTCTCCCCTGCTTTCCGCCACACTATCAACAGAGAAACGCATTAAGGATTTTGCATGTCAGAAAATGAAAACCTGCTGCTGAGATTGCGCCAGGGCGTTGACGGATATAGCCGAACACAGCAGAAGCTGGGAGAGTTTGTGCTCAGCGATCCGGCAAAAGTTGTCTACCTGACGATTACCGAACTGGCGCGTGAAAGCGACACCAGCGAGGCGAGCGTCACACGTCTGTGCCGCGCACTAGGGTGTAAGGGTTATAACGAATTCAAAATGGCGCTGGCACTCGATCTCCAGCAAGGACAGCCGGTAGAGCACAGCGGCGATGAGATTGACAATGTGGTCAATGAATCCGTACAAGCGCTGCAGGACACAGCAAAATTACTCGACAGGACATTACTGGAATCCGCCGCTTTGGCGCTGCATCAGGCCCAGTCGGTACAGATTTATGGCGTAGCGGCCAGCGCTATTCTGGGTGAGTATTTACATTACAAACTCCTGCGCCTCGGCAAACCTGCACAATTGTTCAGTGACATGCATCGTGCAGCCATGAACGCCACAACGCTTAACAAAGACACGCTGGTGGTAGCGATTTCCAGTTCAGGTTCGACGCGCGATCTACTGCATGTCGTTAAACTGGCGCGTAAGCAAGGCGTGCGCGTACTGGCGTTAAGTAATACGCCGCGCAGCCCGTTGGCTTCGCTGAGTGATATTCAACTGGTCGCAGCCAAACCAGAAGGTCCGTTGAGTGCTGGCGCGCTAAACGCCAAGGTGGGAGTGATGCTGTTGGTAGAACTACTGACCACGTCGCTGATTGCTCTGGATGAAAAGTACAGTAATGTGAGCCAGCAAACCGCCAGCGCGACCCTTCCTCTACTGCTTTAAGAGCATAAAAAAACCCGCCGCAGCGGGTTTTTACGTTAAGAGTTAAAGAACAGGATTACGCCTGACCTTTGATCTCTTTACGACCGTTGTACGGTGCTTGTTCACCCAGAGCTTCTTCGATACGAATCAGCTGGTTGTACTTAGCAACGCGGTCAGAACGGCTCATAGAACCAGTTTTGATCTGGCCTGCAGCGGTACCAACAGCCAGGTCAGCGATGGTAGCGTCTTCAGTTTCGCCAGAGCGGTGAGAGATGACAGCGGTGTAGCCAGCGTCTTTCGCCATTTTGATCGCAGCCAGAGTTTCGGTCAGAGAACCGATCTGGTTGAATTTGATCAGGATGGAGTTAACGATGCCTTTTTCGATGCCTTCTTTCAGGATCTTGGTGTTAGTTACGAACAGATCGTCACCAACCAGCTGGATTTTGTCGCCCAGTACTTTAGTCTGGTATGCGAAACCGTCCCAGTCAGACTCGTCCAGACCATCTTCGATGGACACGATCGGGTACTGTTTGGTCAGTTCTTCCAGGAAGTGAGTGAATTCTTCGGAGGTGAATGCTTTGTTGCCTTCGCCAGCCAGAACGTATTTACCGTCTTTGTAGAATTCAGAAGCTGCACAGTCCATCGCCAGGGTGATGTCTTTGCCCAGCTCGTAGCCAGCTGCTTTAACCGCTTCAGCGATTACAGCCAGAGCTTCAGCGTTGGAACCCAGGTTCGGCGCATAGCCGCCTTCGTCACCAACTGCAGTGTTCATACCTTTAGCTTTCAGAACTTTAGCCAGGTTGTGGAACACTTCAGAACCCATACGAACGGCTTCTTTCAGAGTCTTAGCGCCAACCGGCTGAATCATGAATTCCTGGATGTCGACGTTGTTGTCAGCGTGTTCACCACCGTTGATGATGTTCATCATCGGAACCGGCATGGAGTATTTACCCGGAGTACCGTTCAGTTCAGCGATGTGTGCATACAGCGGCAGGCCTTTAGCAGCAGCTGCTGCTTTGGCGTTCGCCAGGGACACAGCCAGGATGGCGTTTGCACCGAAGTTGGATTTGTTTTCAGTACCGTCCAGATCGATCATGATCTTGTCGATGCCAGCCTGATCTTTAGCATCTTTACCCAGCAGAGCCTGAGCAATTGGGCCGTTAACAGCTGCAACAGCTTTCAGTACGCCTTTACCCATGAAACGGGATTTGTCGCCATCGCGCAGTTCCAGTGCTTCGCGGGAACCAGTAGAAGCACCTGACGGAGCTGCTGCCATACCAACGAAACCACCTTCCAGGTGTACTTCGGCTTCAACAGTCGGGTTACCACGGGAGTCGATGATTTCACGACCGATGATTTTAACGATTTTGGACATTAGATTTTCCTCAGTACAAGTTAAACTAAAACTCCAGACAAACAATGCACCCTAATGGGTGCATTGCCGTTCTAACTTATTTACTTCTTACTTCGCCTGACGCTTCTGATGTTCACTGGCGGCTTTCACAAAGCCGGCAAACAGCGGGTGCCCATCACGTGGCGTGGAAGTAAATTCCGGGTGGAACTGACAGGCCACGAACCACGGATGATTCGGTACCTCAATGATCTCGACCAACTGATCATCACCGGAACGGCCTGCAATACGCAGACCCGCAGCTTCAATCTGTTTCAACAGCATATTGTTGACTTCGTAACGGTGGCGATGGCGTTCAACAATTGTCGGCGCGCCGTACAGTTGACGAACCAGGCTATCGTCGCTCAACTGACACTGCTGCGCGCCAAGGCGCATTGTGCCGCCCAGATCGCTCTTCTCGGTACGGATTTCGACGTTGCCGTCTTCATCGCGCCATTCGGTAATCAGGGCCACCACCGGGTACTTACAGTCTGGCACAAATTCCGTGGAGTTGGCGTTATCCATACCCACTACGTTACGTGCAAACTCAATCAACGCAACCTGCATACCCAGGCAAATGCCCAGATAAGGAATATTGTTCTCACGCGCAAAGCGCGCCGTCGCGATTTTACCTTCAACACCACGGTAGCCGAAGCCGCCTGGGATCAGGATTGCATCAAGACCTTTCAGGATCTCAACGCCACGCGTTTCGACATCTTGCGAATCGATCAGCTTGATGTTGACGGTGACACGATTCTTCAGACCACCGTGCTTCAGCGCTTCGATAACTGACTTATAGGCATCCGGCAGTTCAATGTACTTGCCGACCATACCGATAGTCACTTCGCCTGCCGGATTCGCTTCTTCGTAAATAACCTGTTCCCATTCTGACAGATTAGCTTCCGGACAGTTCAAGCTGAATCGTTTACAAATATAATCGTCAAGGCCCTGAGATTTCAACAGGCCCGGGATTTTATAGATGGAATCGACATCTTTCAGAGAAATCACCGCTTTTTCCGGAACGTTACAGAACAATGCAATTTTTGCACGTTCATTAGCCGGAACTGCGCGATCGGAGCGGCAAATCAGGATATCTGGCTGAATACCGATAGAAAGCAGCTCTTTTACAGAGTGCTGAGTCGGTTTAGTTTTGACTTCACCAGCCGCCGCCATGTACGGAACCAGCGTCAGATGCATAAACAGCGTGTGCTCACGGCCAATTTCTACGGCCATCTGGCGAATCGCTTCAAGGAACGGCAGAGATTCGATATCCCCAACGGTTCCGCCGATTTCGACCAGAACAACATCATGACCTTCACCGCCTTCCAGAACGCGCTCTTTAATGGCATTCGTGATGTGCGGGATAACCTGAACTGTTGCGCCCAGGTAGTCGCCACGGCGCTCTTTACGCAGAACGTCGGAGTAGATACGGCCCGTAGTGAAGTTGTTGCGGCGGCTCATTTTGGTACGAATGAAACGCTCATAGTGACCCAGGTCCAGGTCGGTTTCAGCGCCGTCTTCGGTAACGAACACTTCCCCGTGTTGGATTGGGCTCATAGTACCTGGATCGACGTTGATGTACGGATCCAGTTTCATCATGGTTACATTGAGGCCACGGGCTTCAAGAATGGCTGCCAGGGAGGCTGCGGCAATGCCTTTTCCCAGAGAGGATACGACCCCGCCGGTCACAAAAATATAGTTCGTTGTCATGCTGGACCTGAGAAGTTAGGGTGAAACGATGGAATTACCAAGACGGGAAAGTAGTATACCCGAACATGACGAGCGCCACAAACTTTCATTATCCCCTCTCCTTCGTTCTTCAAGCCGCACCGGTGTTGGCTTCCTTCACTCACCCCAGTCACATAGCATTTCTATGTTCCTGGGGATTCTTTCAGTCGCCGCCTTGTTGCGACTCGAATAACTCGAAGAGGCAGTATACAAGGTGTTTCATCAACATAACGGGAAGAGAAAATAGCCTCTTTTGGGTAAATGTTTTTGACGTAAATCAAGCGCTTGTTATTTAAAAAATCACACAAATCGCCCTTGACCGATGAAATCCCTTAGAGATCAATTTCCTGCCGTTTTACCTGTTGCCAGACTTCTTCCATAGTTTCCAGATCAACACCAGTCATTTCCAGACCGCGCGAAGCCACAATTCGCTCAACTTCACGAAAACGCCGCTCAAACTTCTCGTTCGCTTTCTGCAATGCGGTCTCTGCTTTGGTGCCTAAATGCCGGGCCATATTAACCGTAGCAAACAGCAGATCGCCCATTTCCTCCTCCAGTTTAGCCTGGTCGACAACAGCCTGCTTAGCCTCAAACATGACTTCGTCGATCTCTTCGTAAACCTTGTCGACAACCGGTCCTAATGTTTTCCAGTCGAAGCCAACATTTGAGCAGCGTTTCTGGATTTTTTGGGCGCGCATTAATGCCGGTAAACTGCGGGGAATATCGTCGAGTGCGGAATGCTGTGCCTTCTGGGCGCGTTCTTCACTTTTGATTTTTTCCCAACGGGTCAAAACCTCAGTACTGTTACTGGCAGAAACATCAGCAAAAACATGTGGATGACGGCGTTCAAGTTTATCGCTTATCGCAGCACAAATATCATCGAAGTTGAAGCGCCCTTCTTCCTGCGCCATCTGGGCGTAAAACACCACCTGGAACAGCAGGTCGCCCAGCTCTCCGCGCAGGTCGTCAAAATCTTCACGCGCAATCGCGTCCAGCACTTCATAGGTTTCTTCGAGGGTGTATGGGGCAATAGTGGAGAATGTCTGCTCTTTGTCCCACGGACAGCCGTTTTCCGGGTCGCGCAGGCGCTGCATAATACCGAGCAGTCGGTCGATTTGATTCATTGGGATATCCTGAAATTTCAATACAGTAGACCGGATAAGGCGATAGCCGACATCCGGCAACATAGCAATGCCTGATGGCAACGCTAACGCGTCTTATCAGGCCTACAAGGTTATCCGGCCTACAAAATCATTAATTACCGTGCAAGCGACGTGCGTCGATCACATCCGGTACCTGGTTCAGCTTGCCGAGCACGCGCCCGAGCACCTGCAGGTTATAAATTTCGATGGTCATATCGATGGTGGCCAGCTGTTGTTTGGTATCACTTCGGCTGGCAACTCCCAGCACGTTCACCTTCTCGTTGGCGAGAATCGTGGTGATATCACGTAACAAGCCGCTGCGATCGTTGGCCTGGACGCGAACCACCAGCGAATATCCTGCCGAGTAGCTTTCGCCCCAGACCGCATCAACAATACGTTCCGGCGCATGGGAGCGCAGCTCAGCCAGCTGTTCACAATCCGCCCGGTGCACGGAAATACCGCGTCCCTGGGTAATAAATCCGACAATCTCATCGCCTGGAATCGGCTGGCAGCAGCGGGCGATGTGGTGCATCAGGTTACCTACCCCTTCCACCACCACACGACCGTCGTCTTTACGACGACTCTGCGGTGCCTGCGTTTTCTGCTGAAGCTGTTTCAGCGCGGCGGCATCCTGTTCGGCAGCACTGGGCTTATTAAACTGTGCCTGCAGGAAGTTCACCATTTGGTTGAGGCGGATGTCTCCCCCACCAATCGCCGCCAGCAACTCGTCCAGCTCATTGAAGCTGTAGCGCGGCAGCAGGTGTTTTTCCGCCTCTTTCAGGCTGATACCTAAATGCGCCAGCTCATCGTCGAGGATCTGGCGACCAGCAAGGATGTTTTTGTCGCGGTCCTGTTTACGGAACCAGGCGTGGATCTTCGAACGCCCACGACTGGTGGTTACGTAGCCAAGGTTAGGATTCAGCCAGTCGCGGCTTGGGTTTGGCTGTTTCTGGGTGATAATTTCAATTTGATCGCCCATCTGCAGCTGGTAGGTAAACGGTACGATGCGCCCGCCAATTTTCGCGCCAATGCATCGATGCCCCACATCGCTATGAATGTGGTAAGCAAAATCGAGCGGCGTGGAGCCCGCAGGTAAGTCTACAACGTCGCCTTTTGGCGTAAAGACGTACACGCGGTCATCAAAGACCTGGCTACGGACTTCATCCAGCATTTCACCGGAATCCGCCATCTCTTCCTGCCAGGCAATCAGCTTACGCAGCCACGCAATGCGATCTTCATGACCAGAACGCGCCGCGCCTGAAGCGGTGCCCTCTTTGTACTTCCAGTGCGCCGCGACGCCCAGTTCGGCATCTTCGTGCATCTGTTTGGTACGGATCTGAATTTCGATGGTTTTCCCGCCCGGCCCCAGTACAACCGTATGGATTGACTGGTAGCCATTGGGTTTCGGATTAGCAACGTAATCATCGAACTCATCCGGCAGATGGCGATAGTGAGTATGTACTATCCCGAGTGCGGCATAGCAGTCCTGTAAACGCTCTGCCACGATACGCACTGCGCGTACATCGAACAGTTCATCGAAGGCCAACTGCTTTTTCTGCATTTTGCGCCAGATGCTGTAGATATGCTTCGGACGTCCATACACTTCGGCTTTGACGCCTTCCGTTTTCATCTCTGAGCGCAAATGACCGACGAACTCATCAATGTAATGTTCCCTGTCGATACGACGTTCATGCAGCAGCTTGGCTATGCGTTTGTATTCAGCCGGGTGCAGATAACGGAAGCAATAATCTTCCAGCTCCCATTTTAATTGCCCGATTCCCAAACGGTTGGCCAGCGGTGCATAGATATTGGTGCACTCTTTTGCCGCCAGAACGCGTTCATCTTCCGGCGCATCTTTCACTTCACGCAGATGGGCAATCCGCTCTGCCAGCTTGATGACCACACAGCGGAAGTCATCCACCATTGCCAGCAGCATGCGACGGACGTTATCGACCTGCTCGGAAGAAACTGAATCGGTATGCGTGGCTTTAAGCTGGCGTATTGCCGCCATATCACGCACACCGTGGATAAGATGAACAATGGATTTGCCCACGCTCTCGCGCAGGATGTCTTCACTGACCACGTTGGCATCAGCCAGAGGGAACAGCATTGCGGCACGCAGCGTGTCGATATCCATGCTCAACATAGAGAGAATTTCTACCATCTCCACGCCACAGCAGCAGATCCGCATCCGGATGCCCCTGTGTCTGCTGGAGGCAGTACGCCCAGGTTTCGGCTAAGCGTTCACACGACTGCTGGCTGGAGATCCCCAGACTCGCGATCCATTTCTTTGGATCAAACTCACCAGCTTTATTTATATGTGCACTTCTTACCGCAACCATTGTCCTCTCCTTAAGGGGCCAGGCCTGTCGAAGTCGACAAGCCCTACCCATTGTCTTTCATGCTGCATTACAACCCGAAATCCAATGGGTACAAAATTCATTACAAACGCTCAAACAGGACCATTGATTCCAGGTGTCCAGTGTGCGGAAACATATCGAGCATCGCCAGTCGCCGTATGGCGTATCCAGCGTTGAGCAAAGCATCGCTGTCACGAGCCAGCGTTGCTGGGTTACAGGATACATAAACAACGCGTATAGGTTCTAATTTTATAATATGTTGCATCACACCTGCAGCCCCCGCACGCGCAGGATCAAGCAATACTTTGTCGAATCCGTTTTTCGCCCACGGCTGTCGGGTAACATCTTCCTCAAGGTTTTCATGAAAGAATGTCACATTGTGTAATCCGTTATTCAGCGCGTTTTCTCGGCCTTTTTCCACCAACGCAGGAACACCTTCTACGCCAACCACGCTTGCTGCCCGAGTTGCCAGCGGTAGGGTAAAATTTCCCATGCCACAGAACAGATCGAGTACACGATCTTCAGGTTGCACATCGAGCCATTCCAGCGCACGGGCGACCATTTGTTGGTTTACCCCTTCATTGACCTGAATAAAATCGCGCGGGCTGAAGGTTAACCGTAGTCCATTTGAATCATACCAGGGCGATTCTTCTGATATTGATTCCAGTATCTCGCTTTGCGGGGCCAGAAACAAAGACAGCCCCTGAGAATGCGAAAAGCATTCCAGTTTTTCTTTATCCGCAGCACTCAATGGCGCCGTGTGGCGCAAAATCATCAGGGTTCCGCTTCCCGCCTGCACCAGTTCGACATGGCCAAGATGGCGTAACCCTTGCAGACTTTCCAGATACGCTCTGAGATGGGGCAATAACGCCTCAAGCTGGGGCACCAAAATAGGGCATTGTTTGACATCGATAATGTCGCTGGAACCGGATTTGCGAAACCCCATCTGCAATTTTTGTTCTTTTGGCCGATAGTTCAGACTCAAACGTGCGCGACGACGATAGCCCCACGGGGCATCAGCTATAACATCCGACACCTCACATTTCATTAAACGCGACAACGCTGCGCTTTTGCTACGCTGCTGCAATGAGATGCTGGCATGCTGCTGCTGGCAACCGCCGCACACACCAAAATGCGGGCAACGTGGCACTTCACGCTGTGGGCTGTCGTTTAAACGTCGTTTTACTTGCGCGCGGGCAAACTGTTTTTTATCTTCGGTAATCACCACCTCGGCGCTTTCCTGGGGTAGCAATTCCGGTATAAACAACGCCTTTCCGTTATGGCGAGCGACGCCCTGACCAAAAGGATCGAGGTCATTGACGGTAACGGTTATGATCTGACGCGTCGTCACGCGTCGTTTTGCAGAGTAGAATTGCGCCATCGACGAGATATTTCTCTATTTAACAGTGTGACCCTAATTGTCCCATAACGGAACTCCATGACCAACTACAGCCTGCGCGCACGCATGATGATTCTGATCCTGGCCCCGACCGTCCTGATAGGTTTGTTGCTCAGTATCTTTTTTGTTGTGCATCGCTATAACGACTTGCAGCGTCAACTGGAAGATGCTGGTGCCAGCATCATTGAACCACTCGCGGTCTCCAGCGAATATGGCATGAACCTGCAAAACAGGGAATCCATCGGCCAACTTATCAGCGTACTGCATCGTCGCCATTCCGATATCGTGCGGGCAATTTCTGTTTATGACGAAAATAACCGACTATTCGTCACCTCTAATTTTCATCTCGATCCGTCTGAAATGCAGTTGGCGACAGGTTCACCGTTTCCCCGGAAGCTGAGCGTCACCCGGCACGGGGATATCATGATCCTGCGAACCCCTATTATATCGGAAAGCTATTCACCGGATGAATCCGCCGTAAGCGACGCCAAAAACACCAAAAATATGCTGGGGTATGTGGCGCTTGAGCTGGACCTTAAGTCCGTTCGATTGCAGCAGTACAAAGAGATCTTTATCTCCAGCGTAATGATGCTGTTTTGTATTGGTATTGCGTTAATTTTCGGCTGGCGTCTAATGCGCGACGTGACCGGCCCGATTCGCAATATGGTGAATACCGTTGACCGAATACGTAGAGGACAGCTCGACAGCCGCGTGGAAGGTTTCATGCTGGGCGAGCTGGATATGCTTAAAAATGGCATCAACTCGATGGCGATGTCGCTCGCTGCTTACCATGAAGAGATGCAGCACAACATCGATCAGGCCACCTCTGACCTGCGCGAAACGCTGGAGCAGATGGAAATCCAGAACGTCGAACTGGATCTGGCGAAGAAACGCGCCCAGGAAGCGGCACGTATTAAGTCTGAGTTTCTGGCAAACATGTCCCACGAGCTGCGAACACCGCTGAATGGCGTGATTGGCTTCACCCGTCTGACGCTAAAAACCGAACTCAACACCACACAGCGCGATCACCTGAATACCATTGAACGCTCGGCTAACAATCTGCTGGCCATCATCAATGATGTACTCGACTTCTCCAAACTTGAGGCGGGCAAGCTGATTCTGGAAAGCATTCCGTTCCCGCTGCGCAGCACGCTGGATGACGTCGTTACGCTGTTAGCGCATTCATCCCATGATAAAGGGCTTGAGCTGACGCTGAATATTAAGAATGACGTACCGGACAACGTCATCGGTGACCCGCTGCGTTTACAGCAGGTGATCACCAATCTGGTCGGCAACGCCATCAAATTTACCGAAGGCGGCAACATCGACATTCTGGTCGAGAAGCGAGCCCTTAGTAACACGAAAGTGCAAATTGAAGTACAAATCCGCGATACCGGGATCGGTATTCCTGAGCGCGATCAATCCCGTCTGTTCCAGGCTTTCCGTCAGGCGGATGCCAGTATTTCCCGGCGTCATGGCGGAACCGGGCTAGGTCTGGTCATTACGCAAAAACTGGTCAACGAAATGGGTGGGGATATCTCCTTCCACAGCCAACCTAATCGGGGTTCCACGTTCTGGTTCCATATCAGCCTCGATCTCAACCCTAACGTGCTTATTGATCGTTCGACAACCCGATGCCTTGCCGGTAAACGATTGGCCTACGTCGAACCTAACGCCACCGCCGCACAATGCACGTTAGATATCTTGAGTGAAACACCGTTGGAGGTGATTTACAGCCCTTCGTTCTCCGGGTTGCCAGCGGAGCACTACGACATTCTGTTGCTGGGCATTCCGGTCACTTTGCGCGAACCACTCACCATGCAGCATGAGCGGCTGGCAAGCGCAGCAGCGATGACCGACTTCCTGTTGCTAGCCTTGCCTTGTCATGCACAAATTAACGCTGAGAAATTGAAACAGGGCGGCGCGGCGGCGTGTCTGTTGAAACCTCTCACCTCAACCCGCTTACTGCCTGCGCTGACAGAGTATTGTCAGCTAAACCACAGCGCGGATCCGCTGCTGTTAGACGAGAGCAAAATCGCAATGACCGTCATGGCGGTAGACGACAACCCGGCGAACCTCAAGCTGATTGGCGCACTGCTGGAAGACAAGGTCCAGCACGTCGTGCTGTGTGACAGCGGGCATCAGGCGGTGGATCGCGCCAGACAAATGCCGTTTGACCTGATCCTGATGGATATTCAGATGCCAGACATGGACGGCATTCGTGCCTGCGAACTGATCCACCAGCTTCCTCATCAACAGCAGACACCAGTCATTGCGGTCACCGCACACGCCATGGCCGGGCAGAAAGAGAAGCTGCTCAGCGCCGGGATGAACGATTACCTGGCGAAGCCTATCGAGGAAGATAAGCTGCATAATCTGCTGTTACGTTACAAACCGGGCGCAAGCACATCGCTGCGGGCACTCACCGCAGAACCTCTTGAGCCAGTCGTCAATCCGAACACGACGCTCGACTGGCAACTGGCATTAAGGCAAGCCGCGGGTAAGAACGATTTGGCGCGGGATATGCTGCAAATGCTGATCGATTTTCTGCCTGAGGTGCGTAACAAAATCGAAGAGCAACTGGTCGGAGAGAACCCCGAAGGGCTGGTGGATATGATTCACAAGCTGCACGGTAGTTGCGGTTATAGTGGTGTCCCCCGCATGAAAAACCTGTGTCAACTCATTGAACAACAGCTACGCAGTGGAACCAAAGAAGAAGAGCTGGAACCTGAGTTTTTAGAGCTTCTGGATGAAATGGACAACGTTGCGCGCGAAGCGAAACGGATATTGGGGTGATATTCGCCGGATGCGGCGTAAACGCCTTATCCGGCCTAC